>JAJQBS010000014.1 GCA_021203145.1 Lachnospiraceae bacterium
GAGTTTTGGCTCTATTTTATTTTTGGTTGCGGCCGGAGGTCCGCGTTATGAATACATAGATGGAAAAAAACAGAAAAATGCCGGATTTGCCAAAGTAGAGTTGCGGGATGGGATGTGGAGAATTCTATTTCGCCTGACGATTCCGGCCGAACTGCAGCCGCCTGCGCGGGTATACGGATTTGTGCGGGAGGATGGGTACCTGCCGGGATTTTTGCTTGGCACCATGAATGGGACGCGCAGCGATCAGCAGGGAATGCCGCCACAGGAATGGGCCTGGAGCGCTGACACGCCCATCGGATTTGACAAGTACTGTTTCGGCCAGATGAACGGAATCTGTATCCAGAGCAGCGAAGGAAGGATTTTTGCTACTGTATGGGACGATGAGGCATTCGACCCGAACCGTTTTGTACTGGAAATGCCGATCCGGGAGCTGGAAACCGGGCAGTCCGAAGAAGCAGACACAGAGCCTGAGAGACTGCCGAAGCCGGAAGCAGAGCCTTGCGTGGAACCACCTGCCGAACCGCCCGTCGGACTGCCTGGCACGGCGGTTAATACGCCAGTGAAAACGGTCAGCCGGCCGGAGGAGAATCCGGGCATACAGCCGGCAGAGCAGCCAGAGCGGGAAACCGAGCCGCCAATGGAACCGGTCAGTCAGCCGGAGGAGAATCCGGGTATACAACCGGCAGAGCTGCCGAAGCCGGAAATCGAACTGCCGGTGGAACCGGCCGGTCAGCCTCCGGAGTTGCCAGAACCAGGAATCACCCCATCCGGGGAACCGGCAGAGCGGCAGCAGGAAATGCCCGTACAGCAGCCCGATGAAATCATACAGCCGGACTCTGCGGAGATTCCTCTTTCTATGTCACTTTTCATGACTTCGAAAAGACCTCGCACAGTCTCAGGGCTGGAAGCACCTGCCAGAGAGTCTGGCGTCGGGCAGCCTTTGCCCACACCTGCCAGAGAGTCTGGTATCGGGCAGCCTTCGCCCACATCAGCCAAAGGGTCTGTCACCGGGCAGCATTCGCCCACACCTGTCAGAAGTTCTGGCAGCGAGCAGCATTTGCCCGGAATGCGGCCGGGAGAAATGCATCCGGAGCAGAACGCGGTAGAAACTCTGCTGCGTGGCCGCCAGAGCTTCCGGCCATTTCAGGATGATGAGTTTACAGAGTGCGTACAGATCAGGCTATGCGATCTGATGCCGCTCCAGCAGGAGGGATGGAAGATCGGCAGAAGCAATTTCCTGCAGCATGGCTATTATCTGTTCCGCCATTTATTGCTCGGGCGGACTTCGGACGGCGACTATGTGATCGGGGTTCCCGCCATGTATTCTGCGCAGGAGGAGTACATGGCAAATACCTTTGGATTTGATCAGTTTAAGCGTTCCGGAAAATATAATTGCGGCAGGAAATTCGGCTACTGGTATCGAATTTTGAGGGAACCAGAACCGATGACCGGCAAATATGGGCAGGCATAACGGTACCCCTGCCCGATGAAACGGGTCGAATATAGAAGCGGGAGAGGAAAGAATGGAAATTTTGCACGGACAGGGAAAAATCATAATGAGGGCGGTGGGCGCCCTGGTTACCGCTTTTTTAACAACTGTCATTTTGCTGCTGGGATTCGCGTTTCTGCTTTTAAAGCTGCAGCTCGACGTGGGAAAGACGGAGATTGGGATATTGATCATCTATGTTCTCTCCTGCTTTATCGGAGGCTTTACCTGCGGCAGAAAGGCAGAAAGACGGAAATTTCTGTGGGGACTGCTGACGGGGGTGCTTTACTTTCTTCTCCTGATGGCAGCATCAGCGATGGGGGAACGTGCGCTCTGGCCGGAGCTGACACGGACGGTACCAGCATTTGTGCTGTGCGTCACCGGTGGGACGCTTGGCGGGATGCTCGCGGGATAAAGAATAGAGGCTCGCGAGATGAGAAAAAGACTGTCTTCGCAGGATTGCAATTTGAAAGATTTGCGATCGCAGAATGCCAATTTGCGGGATGAGCGTTCGCAGGATGTCAATTCGCTGGATGAGCATTCGCGGGGTGCTAATTCACAGAATGCCAAATTTCGGAGTGTAAAAAACGATTGACAAGATCCTCCATGTGCGTTATAAATAACAATGACGATTCGGGAGCGTAGCGTCTGGCACGGTTCCGGACAGTTAAAATAAACGGCAGCAGCCGTTCTATCCGCTAGGGGAGCACATCGCTGAGAATGAACCCGGAAGGGTTCTGACCCTTACTACTTGACCCGGATAATACCGGCGTAAGGAAGCAAAACAAAGCGGCAGGATACCTGTCAGGGACAGACTGTGGAAATCATCGGACTCTGAAAAGTCTCCGTGGATATTTTCCGGTATGTCTGTCCGAAAGGGCCGCGACGATGTGATTCCTCCTTGCGTAAACAAAGGAGGAGTTTTTTATGTCAATTGTAACTGCAGACGGTGGCTTGACCACACTCGGGTATGTCCTCTGCGCCATTGCCGTGATCGCGCTGGTGTTGGTGGCGTCATTTTTTCAAAGCAAGGCTGACACGAGAAAAAAAATGTCCACAAAGCAGCTGGTATACTGCGCCATGGCGATGGCGCTCGCGTTCGTCACCTCGTATATCAAGCTGTTTCACCTGCCCTACGGCGGCTCTGTGACGCTGTTCAGCATGCTGTTCATCTGCCTGATCGGCAACTGGTACGGCGTACAGGTCGGCATCATGACAGGCCTTGCCTACGGCATTCTGCAATTTCTTCAGGAGCCGTATGTCCTGAGCTTTTTCCAGGTGTGCTGTGATTATGTGCTGGCATTTGCCGGACTCGGGCTGGCCGGCGTTTTCTGGAAATCGAAAAACGGACTCGTCAAGGGCTATATTCTGGGCATCCTGGTGCGCGGCGCGTTCCATTCCCTGGGCGGCTATCTGTACTGGATGGATTACATGCCGGAGACCTTCCCGCAGGCGCTCACAGCATTGTACCCGATTATCTACAATTACTCTTACATCCTGCTGGAGGGTGTGATCACGGTCATCATTATTTTGCTGCCGCCGGTCGCAAAAGCACTGCAGACGGTAAAAGAGAGCGCCGTAAAATGATTCTGCAGGTATTATGCATAAAAAAACTGTGTGGAGAAGATTCCACACAGCTTTTTTATATGCACACGGCCGCGTAAGGTGTTTTGTGGCTTACGCCACACGCGGCCGGCGCAGGCGGATAGGGGAGAAAGCGTTCCCCTATCCGATTGCACAGAGCCGGGCAAGGAGTTTTGCGGCTAAAGCCGCACCCGGCTCGCGCGGGCGGATAGGGTGAGAGAACTCCCCCTATCCGATTTTGCACACGGTCGAGTAAAGAATTTTCCGGCTAAAGCCGGACACAAGCGGCGCAGCGGACAGGGGGAAGGGTCTTCCCTATCCGGTTAAGCGGTTTACATTTTGGGAATAGTCTGGTACAATTATATCGCTCGAATGATTTTCTGCTTAGTTTCAGTTTTGGCTTGCCCGTGTCAGGAAAAACCCGGAATTATTAATTCCGGGCACCATTTACATACAGAATCCTCTGGTTCCGGCTGCCTCGAAACTGCAGCGAGATATCCTTTTCCGCTTCGATGAACTCCCCGTCGACGAGTACATCAATATAAGAGAGCAGCTCCTGCGTCACATTTGTGAACACGCGACCGCCTGGAACCAGGTCAACGTCATACAAATATCCGGTATAGCACCAGATATCTTTATTGGGAAGGTACTCCCGGATTTTCTTCATGAGGCCAGCGACCACCGGCTGGTTTTCCGGCTCGAACGGCTCGCCGCCGAGCGCGGTGAAGCCCTGAATATAGTCAGGTGTAAGCGCTTCCAGAATCTCGGCTTCAGTCTCGGAGGTAAACGGTCGGCCATAGGAAAAATCCCAGGTCTCGGCGTTGAAGCAGCCCTTGCAGTGATGGCGGCAGCCGGAAACAAACAGAGAGACCCGGACGCCCGGACCGTTGGCAATGTCGATTTTTTTGATGCTTCCATACTTCATAAGGGTACCTCCGATTGATGTGTTTTTTGCCTGAAGCAACTGAGTTTATAATAGTAATTCATTCCAGTGATGTCAAGCTTCTACGATTGCTTTATTAAATTTTAGGAAAATGTATTTGAAAATGATTTCCGGGCATACTTAGAAATGTGACTTCGTATCTGCCGCACAGATCGTATTCATACGAGAAATGTACACCTTCGCAGGAAGCACGATACGAAATGATTGCGCATTTATAAGTGACAGCCGGGAGGAAATCAATATGGCCAAACCGCAGAAAATTTACTGGAAGCTCTGGCAGAATGCGGCGTGTATGGAGCATCTGCTGCCAATAAAGGAGAGCTTTGATCTGATAGAAAGGAATATCCGGCTCGGGGGCAGGGAAGCCACTTTTTATTTTATAGACGGAATGATGAATGACGAATCCCTGCTGAAGATTCTGGACTCTATCCTGAAAATCACGCCGGAGGATATGCCCACAGACGCGAATGGGCTGATAAAGCAAATCCCCTATTCGGAAGTAGAACTGATCGAAGATTTTGACCAGGCCGTACGCCAGGTGCTCTCCGGCATGACGGTGATGTTTGTGGACGGCTATGGCGAGGCAATCCAGATCGACTGCCGCACCTACCCGGTGCGCAGCGTGGAGGAGCCGGACATGGACAAATCCCTGCGCGGCTCGAAGGACGGCTTCGTCGAGACAGTCGTGTTTGATACGGCTCTGATCCGCAGGCGGATCCGGGATCCCAACCTGGTCATGGAAATTGTGGAAGTCGGGACATCTTCCCGCTCGGACGTAGTGCTCTGCTATATGAAGAATCTGATCAAACCGGAGCTGCTTGAGACGGTGCGGGAGCGGATTCGGGCGATAGACACGCCGGATCTGTGCATGAATCAGCAGAGCCTGGCCGAGGCATTGATCGGCACGCGCTGGTACAACCCGTTTCCAAAATTCAAATTCACGGAACGCCCGGATACGGCGTCGGCCTGCATTATGGAAGGAAAGCTGACGATCCTTGTAGACAACGCGCCCTCTGCGATGATTCTGCCAACGTCGATCTTTGACATGATTGAGGAGGCGAACGACTATTACTTTCCAGCCTGGACCTCGCTCTACCTGAAAATCTCGCGTGTCCTGATTCTGCTTGTGACGGTGTTTCTGACCCCGGTTTATCTGCTCCTGATGCAGAATCCACAGTGGGTGCCGCCGATGTTTGACTTTGTGCTGATCCGTGATACGGTCAACATCCCGCTCATCTGGCAGCTGCTGATCCTGGAGCTGGCGATCGACGGCCTGCGCCTGGCTGCGCTGAACACGCCAAATATGCTCAGCACACCCTTAAGTATTTTCGCCGGCCTTGTGTTGGGGGAATTCTCCGTCTCCTCCGGCTGGTTCAACACAGAAGTAATGCTGTATATGGCATTTGTCGCCGTGGCAAACTATACACAGCCCAATTTCGAGCTGGGCTATGCCGTGAAATTCATGCGGATGATTCTGCTGATCCTGACAGCGATTTTCGGCGTATTCGGCTTCGTCGCGGGCTGCGTCATCCTGCTGATACTCCTCTGTACCAACAAAACCCTGAGCGGGCGGAATTATCTGAATGTGAAATTATAGTACACGCCAGACTCAAAAAGCGTGGGCTTATAGAATGCTTATAGAATAAGGATTGCACGGAAATTGGCAAGGGAGCTTTCTTCACAGCAGCTCCCTTGCTTTGCACAGAGCCGGGCAAGGAGTTTTGCGGCTAAAGCCGCACCCGGCTCGCGCGGGCGGATAGGGTGAGAGGACTCCCCTATCCGATTTTGCGCAAGGTATAATGGGAGATTCGTAATATTCCCATCTTTCCGATATCCACATTTTGAAAAACGCAGGGCATATTCAGGAGGATGGTCAACAATATATTTTTTAAAAGATGGCGCCGATTTATCCCCAACTCCCTTTGCCTCAACAGGGATGATTTCCATCCCGAATTGAAGAACAAAATTGATTTCACTGTGCAGAAAGGATAGGCAGAAAAAATAGCCGGTGAAAGTGTTTTAAATCTATTGCAACTTCGGGCGCCGTATGCTATAATCCGAAAAAATAGAACACATTTTAATTTGCGTATGTCCATGGCGTTGGTGTGGGCGTACCGCATGATATGGGGAGAGACTAAGTTTTAGAAAAGAAATTAATTTATGTTTAAGGAGAGCCGACCATGATCCCTTTAAAAATAGATACCTTGTTGGCTGGCCGGGTTGTTGAGCAGAACCGTGTAGAATATAAAGAAGGATGGAACCCAAACGACATCATACACACGATTTGCGCGTTTGCGAATGATTATTCCAACGTGAACGGAGGTTATCTTGTCATTGGCGTAAAAGCAGAGAATGGTATTCCACAGTTTCCTCTTGCCGGAGTGCCAAAAGAATTGCTTGATGATATCCAGCAGGAAATTTTTCAATACTGTAATAAAATTGTACCGAGATACATTCCAAAGATAGAAGTGGTAAATTACCACGATTCAGATGTGTACCTGCTTTACCTCTGGTGCTCGGCGGGTGACAGCGGCCCTTATCAGGCTCCTGTAGATGTATACGTTGAAAAAGGGGTGAAAGCCGATAAGAGGATGCAGTATTGGATTCGTCCGGCGTCTCTGACTACATCTGCAAAGACTGACGAAATAGCAGAGCTATTTGATAAATGTAATTCAGTTCCGTTCGATGACCGTGTAAATCGTCGTGCTGGGATTGAACATATCCGGCGTGCATATGTGGAAGATTTTTTGAGAGAAAGTAACAGTTCTCTGGTACAAGAGATAAACAATCTGACATTGGAGGAGATTTTAGTTTCATTGGAAGTGGCGAATGAAACAGATACGGACCATGAAATCCGCAATATCGGTGTCCTGATGTTCGCGGATCACCCGGAAAAATTGATTCCGGGTGCGCAGATTGACCTGGTCTGGTTTCATAATGAAGAAGCAGAGGCATCAGATGATTTTACAGAAAAGACATTTACTGGTCCTATTTGGAAACAGATCAGAGATGCCCTCGACTATATCAAAAACAATGTAATTGTGGAGAAGGTCGTCAAGATACAGGGCGAAGCAAAGGCGAAGCGATATTTTAACTACCCCTATAATGCCCTGGAAGAAGCCTTGGTCAACGCAGAATTTCACAAACTATATCGGGATCCGGAACCAGTGGAAATCAGGATATATGTGGACTATATTCAGATTATTAACTATCCGGGACCGTATCGTTGGATTGATATGGACAAGTTTGCAGCAGGGAAAGTAAGGGCTCGCAAATATCGTAACCGGCGGATTGGTGAATTTTTAAAAGACATTGATCTGTCCGAGAAGCAGTCGACAGGTATTACAAAAATTTTACGTGAGCTGCAAAGGAATGGCTCACCTGAACCGGAATTCGAGACAGACGAAGACAGGACATATTTGATTACAACGATTCGATGCAGAGAAGGATTCGCCCATAGTCGAATGGGCGAATCAATGGGCGAATCAATAATGGAAATATTGTCTGAATATATGTCTGAGCTTGAAAAGAAGCGGATGTATGTGATTATAGAGTATTTACATCAGAATGGGAAAATCAGGAGTAATACAGCTGCAGAATTGTTAAATGTACAGATAAAAACAGCCGGATCATTGCTCCGGAAGGCGGAAAAATCTGGCATACTTAATAGTGATGGAAAGACAAAGTCCAAAGTTTATTTTTTAAAATAGAAGGTAAAGGATTCGCCCATAGTCGAATGGGCGAATCAATGGGCGAATTGGATAATCCTGTCCGCTTTTGCTGCTTAAATTTCTGCTGCTTAAAAAAGAATAGAGCGATTATTCAAGGCGTGTTTCGCCCATGGTTTATCCATGGACGGAATGCGCCTTTTTGCGTTGTAGTGAATCCAGAGCGGCATACTCAAATATTCCTCTTTTGCCCTGTCAAGGCGGCATTTTGCATATATTTTCTTTTTATCAAGCTCATTATCCAACTTATTATCCAACTAACACACCATCCTTTTCTACATTCTGGTAGAACGGGGACGCAGACTTGTAATTTTTCTTTAAACTATGCAGTGTATATTTTTGTGTCAAAAATCAATCTCAAAGGTAGCAAATCAAATGATTATCCTTCGAAATGTTTCATTTTGTGACATTCTATTTCCAGAGTCTGTCAGAAATGATACAATCTTTCCCAACTGTACTCTTTTACCGGGGACTGACCCAAATGTGGAGGATTATAAACAATGGGCAGTTCACTGTTTGTGCAAAATGTCAAAAAAGTTCTTGAAAAAACGGAGCTTCTTGTGTATGATAATAGCATGGTCAGCGCTACCGATGGTTATCAGGCGCTAAAGTAAGGTGCTATAAAAATTAAACAATGCGAAAACAGTTCAGGAGGATTTAGTTTATGGAGAGCAGAGCAAACAGAATTGAGTCGAAGTTAAACAGCAACGTCGTGATCCGGACAATTCCGGGACATTTTGCCACGAACCACTCCCACATCAACAATTACGTAGATATGACGATTATGAAATGCAGGAAGAGCGAGGCAGCTGCGGCCGCTTCCGTCCTGGCGAGAAAGTATACGAATAATACATACATTGACACGATCATCTGCATGGATGGCTGTGAGGTGATCGGCGCTTATCTGGCGGACGACCTGACTGAGTCCGGCATCATGTCGCTGAACCGCCATCAGACCATGTACGTCGTGACTCCGGAGATGAATTCGGGCGGGCAGCTGATTTTCCGTGACAACATGGAGATGATGATTAAAGGCAAACACTGCATCCTGCTGCTTGCATCCGCGACGACCGGACGTACGATCGCGAGCGCAATTGAGTGCATTCACTATTACGGCGGGATCCTGGAAGGAATCTCCGCGATCTTCAGCGCGAGCTCGGAGGTAGAGGGTTACGAGATCAACAGTATATTCCACGGCGAGGATATCGGGGACTATCAGACTTATGAGGTGGGACATTGTCCGATGTGCGCGGCAGGGCAGAAGATTGACGCGCTCGTGAACAGCTTCGGGTATTCGAAGCTGTGAAAGTGCTCTGCGCTATATCCATAACATGGCTGTGCAGGAAATGGTAATAAATATCCTGACAGGGCAGAAGCAGACCGTTTTTTCAACTACCCTTTTGTGGCGATGAAGAAATTTGCTTAGATGTTTAGAAAACATGATCCAGGGCGGCCATTTGACCGCCCCTTTTTTTTCTGCAGATGTATTGGTGCATGATAAATGTTTGATGGTTTATGTTACACTTGTTTTATATTCTGCATCAGTTAATGTTAGCAAAGCACCACTTACATTTAGCAACTCGCGGCAGATGGCTCATTCCCGCGTTTCCGCTTCCTTCCGCAGATTTTTCTGCGCGGTGGAGAGCATCAGCTTGATGCGGTTGAGCTGGTTGACTTCGCTCGCGCCGGGGTCGTAGTCGATGGCGACGATGTTGGAGAGCGGGTACTGGCGGCGCAGCTCTTTGATGACGCCCTTGCCGACGACGTGGTTCGGCAGGCAGGCGAAGGGCTGCGTGCAGACGATGTTGTTGACGCCGGAGTGGATCAGTTCGAGCATCTCGCCGGTCAGGAACCAGCCTTCGCCGGTCTGGTTGCCGAGGGATACGATGTCTTTTGCCATCGACGCGGTATCCTGGATTTTCCCGGGCGGATCGAAATGTACGCTCTTTCGCAGCTCGTCCGCGGCGGTACCCCGCAGCTTTTCGAGAAAGACGATGCCGAGGTTCGCGAAGGTTGCGGTACTTTTTTTTGTGCCGAGGTTCTGGCTCTTGAAATTCTGGTTGTAGAAACAGTAGAGGAAGAAGTCGAGCAGATCCGGCACGACGGCCTGTGCGCCTTCTTTTTCCAGCAGTTCCACCAGATAATTGTTGGCGGCCGGCATGAATTTTACCAGGATTTCTCCGATGACGCCGACCTTTGGCTTGACCTCATCTGTGATCGGAAGATTGTCAAAGTCGCGGACAATCTCGCGGCACATTTTTTTGTATTCCCGGTAAGAGGGGTTGCCGGAAACAAATTCACAGCAGCGATCCTCCCACTTTTTGAAGAGTGCGTTTGCCGAGCCGGGCTCCTTTTCGTAGGGGCGCATCCGGTAGAGGCAGCGCATGAAAATATCACCGAAGACGAGAGCGAACAGGGCCCGTTTGAGCATTTTATAGCTGAGAGTGAAGCCCGGATTGCCTTCGAGTCCGCTCAGGTTCAGCGAGATGACAGGAATCTGCGGCATGTTTGCTTTTTCCAGCGCGCGGCGGATGAAGCCGACATAGTTGGAGGCGCGGCAGCCGCCGCCGGTCTGCGTCATGATGACGGCGGTGTGATCCAGATCATATTTGCCGGAAAGCAGCGCTTCCATGATCTGGCCGACAACCATCAGGGACGGGTAGCAGGCGTCGTTGTTGACATAGCGCAGCCCCGCGTCGATCGCGTGCCGGTTGTCGTTCGGCAGTACTTCGATATGGTAGCCGGAGGCGTTCATCGCGGCGGATATCATCCGAAAATGGATTGGCGACATCTGCGGGCACAGGATGGTATAGTCCTTGCGCATCTCCTTTGTGAACTGGACACGCTCGATGTTTGCCGGGACGATTTCGCGCGGCCCGTCGTTGCGCTCTTTGCGGACGCGGATCGCGGAGATAAGGGAACGGACGCGGATGCGCGCGGCTCCGAGGTTGTTGACTTCGTCGATTTTCAGGCAGGTATAGATCTTGCCGGAGCGGGAGAGGATGTCGTTCACCTCATCCGTAGTGACTGCGTCCAGGCCGCAGCCGAAGGAGTTGAGCTGGATCAGGTCCAGGTCTTCTCTGGTTTTCACAAAATTTGCGGCGGCGTAGAGACGGCTGTGATACATCCACTGATCCAGTACCTGCAGCGGGCGTTCGACCGGATTGAGGTTTGAGACGCAATCCTCGGTCAGGACGGCGATGCCGTAGGAATTGATCAGCTCCGGGATGCCGTGGTTGATCTCTGAGTCTATGTGGTATGGGCGCCCCGCAAGCACAATGCCATGGCGGCCGGTCTCTTCGAGATATTTCAGCGTCTCCTGGCCTTTGTCGTACATGGCCTGGCGCGTCTTTGTCATTTCGTCCCAGCCGGATTTTGCGGCGGCGGCCACCTCGTCGGCAGGAATATCCGGGAAGGCCTCCTTAAGACGGCTAGTCACGGTGTCAAGGTTTGTAAATGCGATAAATGGATTATCAAACCGCACGTTCTCCGCGCGCAGACTTTCCACGTTGTTTTTAATATTTTCTGCGTAGGAGGTCACGATCGGGCAGTTGTAGTGGTTCGGCGCGTCCTCAAATTCCGTGCGCTCATAGGGGATACACGGATAGAAGATGTATTTGATTCCCTTTTTGATCAGCCATTCCACATGCCCGTGCGCGAGCTTCGCCGGATAGCACTCGGACTCGCTCGGGATGGATTCAATGCCCAGCTCGTAGATTTTCCGCGTGGAAGGAGGCGAGAGGATAACCCGGTATTTCAGTTCGGTGAAAAAACGGAACCAGAACGGGTAATTCTCGTACATATTCAGCACGCGTGGGATACCGACAATGCCGCGCTCCGCCTCGTCCTCGGGGAGAGGCTCGTAGGAAAAGAGCAGCTTGTTCTTATATTCAAACAGGTTTGGCACATGATCCTTATTGCGCTCCTTGCCGATGCCCCGCTCGCAGCGGTTGCCGCTGATGAACTGACGGCCGCCGGAGAAACGGTTGATCGTCAGGCGGCACTGGTTCGTGCAGCCCTTGCATTTCGCCATGGAAGTCGTGTATTCCAACGCATTGATGCGCTCAATGGAGAGCATGGTCGATTTCGGAAAGGCGACTGCGGCAGGGGACTGTGTATTTTCTGCTTCGGATGAAACCGGTGCATTTGATCCTAACTGTCCTTTTTTGCCGGAGTCTGATGGCTGCGGTTCGGAGGCCGAAGCCTGTGCGGTAGCATTCATCGCGGCGGAGGCCGAAGCCTGTGCGACAGCATTTATCGCGGCGGAGGTCGAAGCCTGCGCGGCAGCATTTATCG
Source organism: Lachnospiraceae bacterium (assembly GCA_021203145.1). GTDB lineage: Bacteria > Bacillota > Clostridia > Lachnospirales > Lachnospiraceae > Choladousia. Next base: position 12,038 of record JAJQBS010000014.1, read on the forward strand.
CGGCGGACGCGTCAGATTCTGTATTCATGCATGCCGCACCGGCTGCCTGTGCGGCAGCCAGCCTTTGCGCCTTTTCATATTTGGTGACCTCAGCCTGATAGCGCTCCCGGGCCACCAGAGCCGCGCCAAATGCACCCATAATGCCGGCGATGTCCGGACGGATGGCTTCGCAGTCCGCGATGCGCTCAAAGCTGCGCAGGACGCCGTCATTGTAAAAGGTGCCGCCCTGTACCACAATATGGCGCCCGAGCTGAGAGGCGTCAGACACCTTGATGACCTTATATAAAGCGTTTTTGATGACGGAGTATGCCAGCCCGGCGGAGATATCGGAGACATCCGCGCCCTCCTTTTGCGCCTGCTTCACCTTGGAATTCATAAACACGGTGCAGCGCGTGCCCAGATCGATCGGGTGCTTCGCAAACAGAGCAGCCTTTGCAAAATCCTGCACCGAGTAATTCAGCGATTTCGCGAAGGTCTCGATGAAGGAGCCGCAGCCGGAGGAGCAGGCTTCATTGAGCTGCACACTGTCCACCATGCCGTTCTTAATCTTGATACATTTCATATCCTGGCCGCCGATATCGAGAATACAGTCCACCTCCGGGTCAAAGAAGGAAGCCGCATAGTAGTGTGACACGGTCTCGACCTCGCCCTCATCAAGCAGGAGGGCAGCCTTGATCAGCGCCTCGCCGTAACCGGTCGAGCAGGACCAGGCAATGTGCGCGTCCGAAGGCAGCAGAGAGTAGATTTCCTGGATGGCCTGGATGGTAGTGCGCAGCGGGCTGCCATTGTTATTACTGTAAAAAGAGTATAAAAGGGTACCTTCCTCGTCCACCAGGGCTGCCTTTGTCGTGGTAGAGCCCGCGTCAATGCCGAGATAACAATTGCCGTGGTATTCGGAAAGCTCCGCAGTCTTTACTTTATGATGGCTCTGGCGATCGATAAATTCGTCATACTCCTCCTGCGAGGCAAACAGAGGATCCATACGGGCGACCTCGAACTCCATATGGATATTGCCGGACAGCATGCGGATCAGGGCGCCGAAGGTCGTGACCTCGCCGGTATCGCCCGCCGCGGCGGCTTCCGATACAGCCTCACAGCCACAGCCTGCGCAGCCGTCCTCCATGACTTTTGTATCAAAATGGTATTTTTTTGAAATCTTTTCCATATCCGCGTTCAGCGCGGAGCCGATCGCCGCAAACAGGTGGGAATTCTCCGGCGTGATCGCATGTTCCTCATCCAGATTCAGCGTGCGGATAAACGCTTCACGCAGCTCCGAGAGGAAATGCAGCGGCCCGCCCAGAAAGACAATATGGCCGCGGATGGGCTTTCCGCAGGCCAGTCCGCTGATGGTCTGGTTGACGACCGCCTGAAAGATCGAGGCCGAAAGATCCTCTTTGGTGGCGCCCTCGTTGATCAGCGGCTGGATATCGGACTTCGCAAAAACGCCGCAGCGCGCCGCGATAGAGTAAAGGGAAGAATAATTTTTCGCGTACTCATTCAGACCTGCGGCGTCTGTCTGCAGAAGAGAAGCCATCTGGTCAATAAAAGACCCCGTGCCGCCCGCGCAGATCCCGTTCATACGCTGCTCGACATTGCCTCCCTCGAAGTAGATGATTTTCGCATCCTCGCCGCCCAGCTCGATCGCCACGTCTGTCTGAGGAACGTAGTGCTCCAGCGAGGTCGCCACCGCGATCACCTCCTGCACAAATGGCACATGCAGGTGATTCGCAAGCGTCAGGCCGCCGGAGCCTGTAATGACCGGAGCCACCGTGAGGTCGCCGAGCTTTTCGGACGCATCCTGTAAAAGCTCTGAGAGTGTCTCCTGGATATTGGCGTAATGCCGTCTGTAATCAGAAAATAAAAGCTTTTTTTCGGGGTCAAGCACCGCCACCTTGACCGTGGTGGAGCCGATATCAATCCCCAGAGTATGTAAAAGAATGTTGGAATCCTTGTTGGTATTGTTTGCCATAAAACCTGCGGGTAAACCGCACCCTCCTTTGTATCTGTGCGCTGCCTGAAGCAGCGGCTGTCCATAACTTATGTTGCTTTTAGACTGCGCAGAACCGCTGCTTCTAAACAACAGCTTGTATTATAGTACAATCTCGGGAAAATAGCAAATACTACATTTCGCCAGTTTAAATGACACCGGTTTTAGTGAGAATGAGCATAGATATATTTATTGTATAAAAAATAAAGTCAACCATAATTTTAAAAAGATTTATCAATCAAAAACAAGAGAACAGTTAGCAAAGGTTTTTTAACAATAGAAAAATGCAAAAAAATAATTGACGCAATGTGCAAAATGTTGTAAGATAATTACTGGTGCTATCGAGATGGTAGCGGTGGTTAGTCCCCTTATACGGGGAACTGTGATCCCCGATTACATAGAGTCCGCTCATTCGCGGAAGATCGTAAGGAAAGGGGTGATTGCTTATACTTACAATCAGCGACTTAATAGCAGTCTTAAGTCTCTGCCTGACCTCATTCGGTCTTGGCTATACGCTTGGAAGTAATAACAATAAAGCAGAAAAATAACCGCCCGAGTTCCCAGCTTTAGCGGTTATTTACATATATCTATAAATCTGGAGACTAACCGTCACGCTTCACGGCAGCACCTTTTTCGATACCACTATAGCACATCTGTTTGCGGAATGCAATATATTTTTGTTCTGATTTTATTTGGGTTTTATTTTGGGGTATTATAAAACACATGACGCGATGAAGAACAGGCAGCTGCCTGCAATGGAGGAACCTGGATGTATAAAATTATAAAAAGAGATCACCTCGCAAAGAGGGCGGTTTTTGAGACGGTGCACGGAACGGTGCAGACGCCGGTATTTATGAATGTAGGGACGGTCGCGGCGATCAAGGGCGCGGTGGCGATGACGGATCTGTATGAGATCGGTACGCAGATCGAGCTGTCGAATACCTATCATCTGCATGTGCGTCCGGGCGATGAGGTGGTAAAGAAGATGGGCGGCCTGCATAAATTCATGAACTGGGAGCGGCCGATCCTGACGGATTCCGGCGGGTTCCAGGTCTTTTCGCTGGCGAGCATGCGGAAAATAAAGGAAGAGGGCGTGACGTTTCAGTCGCATATTGATGGGCGCAGGATTTTTATGGGGCCTGAGGAGAGCATGCAGATTCAGTCCAATCTGGGTTCCACAATTGCGATGGCGTTCGACGAGTGCCCGTCCAGTGTGGCGGATCGCGGCTATGTGCAGACGTCCGTGGATCGCACATATCGGTGGCTGGTGCGGTGTAAGGACGAGATGAGGCGGCTGAACGCGCTGCCGGATACAATCAATCCGCATCAGATGCTTTTTGGTATCAATCAGGGCGCGATCTACGAGGATATCCGCATAGAGCACGCGAAGCGGATTTCGGAGCTGGATCTGGACGGCTACGCGGTCGGCGGGCTTGCGGTTGGGGAATCGCATGAGCAGATGTACCATATTCTGAACGAGGTGGTTCCGTATCTGCCTCCAGATAAGCCGACCTATCTGATGGGGGTGGGGACGCCGATCAACATCCTTGAGGGCGTCGCGCGCGGCGTTGACTTTTTCGACTGCGTCTATCCGAGCCGGAACGGGCGCCATGGCCACGTGTATACGAACCATGGTAAGCTCAACCTGTTCAATGCGAAATATGAGCTGGATGCTTCGCCGATTGAAAAGGGCTGTGGCTGCCCGGCCTGCCGCCATTACAGCCGCGCTTATATCCGCCACCTGCTGAAGGCGAAGGAAATGCTGGGCATGCGTCTCTGCGTGCTGCACAACCTCTATTTTTATAATCATCTGATGGAGGAAATCCGCGAGGCAATCGAGCAGGAGCGGTACGACACGTTCAAAAAAGAGAAAATAGAATGCTATCTGCGGGGAGAAGATGCCTGAGAACAATCAGCAGCAGAGAAAAACAGGTATGAAAAATGGAAAAAAACACTTGATTCACCGGAAAGGATTGTGTATTATGGTAGAGGTGCAATCATCTCCCCTCTATTTTGAGAAATATCCGCGATTGCGGAACGGGGTGATTTGCCGGAAAAGAATATAGTTCAGGAGGCACATCAAATGTTGAATTTATTGACAGAGTCATCGACGTCAACCGGGAGCAGTATGATTGTACTGGTCGTATACATTGTGATTATTGGCGTCGCCATGTATTTCTTCGCTGTTCGCCCGCAGAAAAAGGAGCAGAAGCGGATGCAGTCACTGATTAATTCGGTGGAAGTCGGCGACACGATTGTTACGACGAGCGGGTTTTATGGAGTGGTGATTGATATCACGGACGAGGATTGCATCGTGGAGTTCGGCAGTAATAAAAACTGCAGAATCCCGATGAAAAAATCAGCGATCTCCGAAGTAGAGAAGGCTGAAGAGGCATCATAAATGCCATGTGACTGTGAAGCATATCCACGACACAGGCAAGGTTTCTGTCAGAAATTGTTTTCGCGCAACAGGACAGCAAACGCTGTGCGTCAGAAGTGGCTGCATGGCGTTTTCTCTTTATGAGAAACAGAATCTGAAATTATCACAAAACTGTTATTTACCCCGTCATCCTTGTGAGCTTGCAGGGAACGGCAGATTATTTTTGTCATTCGTTTTACCGTAAACGGCGTCTTTCATATTTTTTACATGCAGGAGGAGATTATATGGCTTACAAAATAGCGGTCATTCCGGGCGACGGGATCGGCCCGGAGATTGTGCGGCAGGCGCAGCGTGTGCTGGATGCAGCTGCGAAAAAGTATGGCTTTGAACTGGAATACACCAGCCTTTTGATGGGCGGTGCGTCGATTGACGCGAATGGGGCGCCTTTGACGGAGGAGACGGTCGTGGCCGCGAAGGCGAGCGACGCGGTATTGATGGGGTCGATCGGCGGCGACGCGAAGACGTCCCCCTGGTATCAGCTTCCGCCGCAGCTCCGCCCGGAGGCGGGACTTCTGGGGATCCGCAAGGCGCTGAACCTGTTTGCGAATCTTCGCCCGGCGTACCTGTACGATGAGCTTAAGGCTGCGTGCCCGCTGAGCGATGAAGTGATCGGCGACGGTTTTGACATGATCATTGTGCGTGAGCTGACCGGCGGCCTGTATTTTGGCGAGCGGCATACGGACGTTGTGGATGGGCTGCGGACAGCGGTTGACACGCTTGTATATAATGAAAATGAGATCCGCAGGATTGCGGTGAAGGCGTTTGAGATCGCTCGCAAGCGCAGGAAGCAGGTATGCAGCGTCGATAAGGCGAACGTTCTGGATTCCTCGCGCCTCTGGAGAGCGGTGGTGGAGGAGGTCGCAGAGGATTATCCGGACGTGACACTCACCCACATGCTGGTGGACAACTGCGCGATGCAGATCGTGAAGGATCCCGCGCAGTTCGACGTGATTCTCACGGAAAACATGTTCGGAGATATTCTCTCCGACGAGGCAAGCATGGTGACCGGCTCGATCGGGATGCTTTCCTCCGCTTCTCTGAATGAGACAAAGCTTGGTCTTTATGAGCCGAGCCATGGCTCCGCCCCGGATATCGCTGGTCAGGGGATAGCGAACCCGATCGCGACGATCCTTTCCGCAGCGATGCTCCTGCGCTACTCGCTGGATCTGGATGAGGCGGCAGACGCGATTGAGAGCGCGGTAAAGCAGGTGCTGAGCGAGGGGTACCGCACTGTGGATATCATGAGCGAAGGCTGCGTAAAAGTCGGCACGGAAAAGATGGGCGAGCTGATCGCGGAGCGGGTGTGACACGGTAAGGCGAACAGGCAAAGGGGAACAGGAGGAGTTATGAAAAATAAGGAGAATTCGGATAAGTCGGAGAAGAAACTCAGGAAGATAAAACTGATTCTGGATATTATTTTCCTTCTCGTGATGAGTTTACTGCTCGATTTATTTGAGACCCTGTTGTCAATGAATAAAGTCTGGATGCAGCTGATCTTTGTTGCTCTTTATGCAGTTTTTTGGCAAAAAGCCTCGGAGTTTCTTCTTCCTGTTATCCAGAGCAGAATTGTAAATAAGACGGAAAATGAATGATGCACACAGATGAACAGCACTCTTATGACAGACTGCGCGTCTGGCGCAAAGTGAAATCAACTTAAGTTGTATTCTATAGTTTTATTGTCGTTTACTAGAGTTTTATTATGAAGATCTGGCTGTAAGTGTACCTGTTTTAAAATACTGCAGCCATATAAATTGCCGTATGAATGATACGAGAGAGGAGATTTGTGAAAATGAAAAGTGACGCGGTAAAAAAGGGTGTGCAGCAGGCGCCGCACCGCTCCCTGTTCCACGCGCTGGGACTGTCGGAGGAGGAGATGAAGAAGCCGCTTATCGGCATTGTGAATTCGTATAATGAAGTGGTTCCGGGACATATGAACCTGGATAAGATTACCGAGGCGGTGAAGCTGGGCGTGTCACTCGCCGGCGGCGTGCCGAGAGAATTCCCGGCGATCGCGGTCTGTGACGGCATTGCGATGGGGCATGTCGGCATGAAGTATTCGCTCGTGACGCGCGACCTGATCGCGGATTCGACGGAGTGTATGGCGATCGCACACCAGTTTGACGCGCTGGTCATGATTCCGAACTGTGATAAGAACGTGCCGGGGCTTCTGATGGCCGCCGCGCGTCTGAATATTCCGACGATTTTTGTCAGCGGAGGCCCGATGCTGGCCGGGCATCACAGAGGGCGCAAGCGCAGCCTTTCCAGTATGTTTGAGGCGGTCGGCGAGCATGCGGCGGGGACGATGACGGACGAGGAGCTCACGGAGTTTGAGCAGAACGTATGTCCGACCTGCGGCTCCTGCTCCGGCATGTATACCGCGAACAGCATGAACTGTCTGACCGAGGTGCTTGGCATGGGTCTCAAGGGAAACGGCACCATCCCGGCTGTCTATTCAGACCGCATCATCCTGGCGAAAAAGGCAGGCATGCAGGTCATGGAGCTGCTGAAGAAGGATATCCGTCCGCGGGACATCATGACGGAAAAGGCCTTTATGAATGCGCTGACCGTGGATATGGCGCTTGGCTGCTCGACGAACAGTATGCTGCACCTCCCGGCGATTGCGCACGAGGCAGGCGTGGAGCTGAATGTGGATATCGCGAACGAGATCAGCGCGCGCACGCCGAACATCTGCCATCTGGCTCCGGCAGGCCCGACCTATATGGAGGATCTGAACGAGGCGGGCGGCGTCTATGCGGTCATGAATGAGCTGACAAAGAAAAACCTGCTGCATCTGGACTGCATGACAGTGACCGGAAAGACGGTCGGAGAAAATATCAAAGACTGTGCAAACCTGGATCCGGAGGTGATCCGTCCTGTCGAGAATCCTTACAGCACGACCGGCGGTCTGGCTGTTCTGAAGGGAAATCTGGCGCCGGAGGGCAGCGTGGTGAAGCGTTCGGCTGTCGCTCCTGAGATGATGGTGCATGAGGGCCCGGCCCGCGTCTTTGACTGCGAGGAGGACGCGATTGCCGATATCCTTGGCGGAAAAATCAATCCGGGTGATGTGGTTGTCATCCGCTACGAGGGACCGAAGGGCGGCCCCGGCATGCGCGAGATGCTGAATCCGACCTCTGCGATCGCGGGCATGGGTCTGGGCTCCACGGTTGCGCTGATCACGGACGGCCGGTTCAGTGGCGCGTCCAGAGGCGCATCCATCGGCCATGTATGCCCGGAGGCGGCGGTCGGTGGGACGATCGCTCTGGTAGAAGAAGGCGATATTATTAAGGTGAATATCCCGGATTGCACATTGACGCTCGATGTCAGCGATGAGGAGCTCTCAAAGCGCCGTGCGTCATGGCAGCCGAGAGAGCCGAAGGTCGACACCGGCTACCTGAAACGTTACGCGGCTCTGGTGACGAGCGCAAGCCGTGGCGCGGTGCTGGAAGTGCCGGGGAATTCATGACTTCCTCCATCTGGTTATCCGAGACATGCGGCATGAGTTTTTTCCTTTCCCGATGACTATTATGATTGTCAGGAACAGGCGCTGCGTTTGTGAATGAAAAAGGCGGCACAGGGAGGGCAGAATAGCCTTGGAAGCATAGCCGGGCAGAAACAGGAATGGTTCCTGAAAATGTATGTATAGAAGGAATAAAAGATAAAGCTATAAAGAAATAGAAAAGACCGATACAGGAAGGATAGATACGGATGAAATTAAATGGTTCGCAAATTGTAATAGAATGCCTGAAGGAGCAGGGGGTAGATACCGTCTTCGGCTATCCGGGAGGCACGATCTTAAATGTTTATGATGAACTGTACAAGCACAGCAATGAGATCACGCATATTCTGACCTCGCATGAGCAGGGCGCTTCCCACGCGGCGGACGGCTATGCGCGTTCCACCGGAAGGGTGGGCGTGTGCCTGGCAACATCTGGCCCGGGCGCGACGAACCTGGTGACCGGCATTGCGACCGCCTATATGGATTCGATCCCGATCGTGGCGATTACGGCCAATGTAGCGGTATCCTCACTCGGACGAGACAGCTTTCAGGAGGTTGACATCGCCGGAATCACGATTCCGATTACAAAGCATAATTTTATCGTAAAAGATGTGACAAAGCTTGCGGACACAATCCGCTGGGCGTTCCATATTGCGCAGGAGGGGCGCCCGGGTCCGGTTCTGGTGGATATTCCCAAGGACATCACGGCGGCTGTTACTGATTTCGAGCCGCAGGTTCCGGAAAAGCCGGAGCGAAGCACAGAATACATCCGTGAGGAAGACCTGGATGCGGCGGTAAAGCTGATCAACGAGTGCAAAAAGCCCTTTGTGTTTGTAGGCGGCGGCGCGGTGCGCTCGGACGCGGCGGATGAATTAAAGAAATTTGTCGAAAAAGTACATGCCCCTGTGGCAGATTCCCTGATGGGAAAGGGCGCGTTTGACGGCAGAGATGAGATGTACTGCGGTATGCTTGGCATGCATGGCACCAAGGCCGCGAACCTTGGCGTCTCGCAGTGCGACCTGCTGATTACCGTGGGATCACGCTTCAGTGACCGTGTGATCGGAAATGCTTCGACGTTCGCGAAAAACGCGAAGGTTCTTCAGATTGATGTGGATCCGGCGGAGATTAATAAAAATATTCAGGTGGATACCAGCATCATCGGCGACGTCCGCGAGGTCCTGAAAAGACTGAATGCGCGGATTGAGGATCACCGCCACGATGAGTGGGACGATTCCGTCAAAGAGCTGAAAAAGAAATACCCCCTCAAATACAATCAGGACGGTCTGACCGGACCGTATGTGGTGGAGGAAATTTATCGCCAGACACAGGGGGACGCGATCATCGTGACCGATGTCGGCCAGCACCAGATGTGGACAGCGCAGTATTACAAATTTTCAAAGCCGCGTACCCTTTTGTCCTCCGGCGGCCTGGGTACGATGGGCTATGGCGTGGGGGCGGCGATCGGAGCGAAGGTAGCCAATCCGGACAAGACGGTCATCAATATCGCGGGAGACGGCTGTTTCCGTATGAATATGAATGAGATTGCCACTGCGGCGCGGTACAATATTCCGATCATTGAGGTGGTTATCAACAACCACGTGCTTGGCATGGTGCGCCAGTGGCAGACCCTGTTTTATGATAAACGCTATTCGGCGACCGTGCTCAATGACAGCGTCGATTTCGTCAAGCTGGCAGAAGCGATGGGGGCTGTCGGCATCCTGGTGACCAGAAAGGAAGAGGTAGGCCCGGCACTGGAAAAAGCGATCGGCCTTGGCCGCCCGGTCGTGATCGACTGTCAGATCGACTGCGACGATAAGGTATTCCCGATGGTATCGCCGGGAGCCGCGATTGACACCGCGTTTGACGAGGACGACCTGGCAAAGAAGTGATGTTTCTGGCTGTGACACATGCATAAAAATTTTTAGCAAAAAATAAACAGTGACATAGTAACTTGGAGAGTAACTTGGAGGAACTGAAAATGAGCAGAGTGTACAATTTTTCGGCAGGACCGGCGGTCTTGCCGGAGGAAGTCCTGCAGAAGGTGCAGGGTGAAATGATGGATTACAGGGGGAGCGGCATGTCCGTTATGGAGATGAGCCACCGCTCGAAGGTTTTTGACAACATCATTCAGGAAGCGGAGCAGGATCTGCGCGACCTGATGGGGATTCCGGACAATTACCGGGTTCTGTTTATGCAGGGCGGCGCGAGCCTCCAGTTTTCGATGATTCCGATGAATCTAATGAAAAACCGGGTGGCGGATTATGTGCTCACCGGCCAGTGGTCAAAGAAAGCGTGGCAGGAGGCACAGAAATACGGTACGGCGAACGCTGTGGCCTCAAGCGCAGACAAAACGTTCTCCTACATTCCTGACTGCAGCGACCTTCCGATCGACGAGAAAGCCGATTATGTATACATTTGTGAGAACAATACCATCTATGGCACCAAATATAAAAAGCTCCCGAATACGAAGGGAAAGCTTCTGGTATCGGACGTTTCGTCCTGCTTCCTCTCAGAGCCGGTGAACGTGAGTGACTACGGCATCATTTACGGCGGCGTGCAGAAGAATATCGGGCCTGCGGGCATGGTGATTTCCATTATCCGGGAAGACCTGATTACGGATGACGTGATGGAATTTACGCCGACCATGATGAAATTCAAGACGCATGCGGACGCGGGCTCTCTTTACAATACTCCGAACTGCTGGTGCATCTATGTGTGCGGCGAGGTGTTCAAATGGCTGAAAGCGATGGGCGGCCTTTCCGTGATGAAGGAGCGCAACGAGAAGAAAGCTGCGGTTCTCTACGATTATCTGGACAGCAGTCGGATGTTCCACGGCACGGTTGTAAAGGAAGACCGTTCCCTGATGAACGTTCCATTCGTGACCGGCGACAAGGAGCTGGACGCCAAATTTGTCAAAGAGGCGGAAGCAGCCGGGTTTGTGAATCTCAAGGGCCATCGCACGGTTGGCGGCATGCGGGCGAGCATTTACAACGCGATGCCGCAGGAGGGCGTGGAGAAGCTCGTGGCGTTCATGAAGGAATTTGAGGAGAGAGGTTTGAAGAAAAATGTATCAGTATAAATGCCTGAACCCGATCGCGACGGCGGGCCTGAACCAGCTGTCCGGGCAGTATGTGCAGGTGGAGAATTTAAATGAGGCGGACGCTGTGCTGGTGCGCAGCGCCGACATGCATGCACTTGAGCTTCCGGACTCGCTTCAGGCGATTGCGCGCGCGGGTGCGGGCGTCAACAATATTCCGCTGGATCTTTGTGCGGAAAAGGGAATTGTGGTATTTAACACGCCAGGCGCGAACGCGAACGGTGTGAAGGAGCTGGTGATTGCGGGCATGCTTCTGGCGGCGCGCGATATCGTCGGCGGTGTGAACTGGGTGGAGAGCCAGACGGCCAACCCTGACGTACAGAAGCAGGCGGAGAAGGAGAAAAAACGCTTTGCCGGCAGCGAGCTGCGGGGCAAGAAGCTCGGCATCATCGGCCTCGGCGCGATCGGCGTCCAGGTGGCGAACGCAGCGACGCATCTGTGCATGGAGGTCTATGGTTACGATCCCTATATTTTTGTGGACGCTGCGTGGAACCTTTCGAGAAGCATCCGTCATATTACGGATGTGGAGCAGATTTACGCGCAGTGCGACTATATCACGATTCATGTCCCGCTGATGGATTCCACGCGCGGGATGATCGACCAGGCGGCGATCACGAAGATGAAGCCGAACGCAGTCATTCTCAACTTTGCGCGTGACCTTCTGGTGGATGAGAAAGCAGTTGTCGCCGCCCTTGGGGAAGGGCGCATTCACCGCTATGTGTCTGATTTTCCGAATCCGGTGACGGTCGGCAAAAAAGGCGTCATTACCACCCCCCATCTTGGCGCATCCACTGCTGAGGCCGAGGAAAACTGCGCGGTCATGGCAGTGACAGAGCTGCGTAGCTTCCTGGAGAATGGCAATATCCGGAACTCTGTGAATTATCCGAACTGCGACCTGGGCGTTTGCAGCCATGTCGCCCGGGTGGCGATTTACCACAGGAATGTCCCGAAGATGATCAGCCGTTTTACCGAGGTTCTCGGCAATATGAACATCCAGAACATGAGCAATACCAGCCGCGGCGATTACGCCTATACGCTGGTGGATCTGGACGCGGCGGTGTCAGAAGAGATCGTGGCCGGGCTGAAGGCTGTGGAGGATGTGATCAAGGTCCGCGTTGTGAAGAATGGATGACATAGGAAGATGCGTCCCGCAATCAGAGACCGGGGCATGGAAAACAGGAGATAGTATATGGCGGAAATAGTCCCATTTTACGGAGTGCTTCCGGCTCCGGTATTTGCGTCCCGCGTGGCGGCGCTTCCCTATGATGTTTACAACAGGGAGGAGGCGCGGGAGTGTGCGTCGAAGGATCGACTTTCCTTTCTGAACATTGACCGTCCGGAGACGCAGTTTGACCCCTCCCAGGATATGTACGCGCCGGAAGTGTATCAAAAAGCGGATGAAATGCTGCAGGAGGAGATCGCGGAGGGTATTTTTGTACAGGATCCGGAGAAGAATTATTATATCTACGAGCTGACCATGGAGGGCAGGAGCCAGACCGGCCTTGTCGCCTGTGCGTCAATTGACGATTACATTCATAACGTGATCAAAAAGCACGAAAACACCCGCCCGGAAAAGGAGGAGGATCGCGTGCATCATGTCGACGCGTGCAGTGCGCAGACCGGCCCGATCTTTCTGGCCTATCACCGCGATGAGCGGGTCGCGGCGGTGATCACGCGCACGAAGCGGGGAAAGCCGATCTTTGATTTTATTTCCGAGGACGGCGTCCGGCACCGCGGATGGCGGATCAGTGATACTTCGGATATTATTGAAATCTGTGGGGCATTTTCTGCGATCGACCGTCTCTACATTGCGGACGGCCATCACCGCGCCGCCTCTGCTGTCCGGGTGGGACTGCAGAGAAGAGCGAAATATCATGATTATGAGGGAGATGAGGAGTTTCATTACTTTCTTTCCGTCCTTTTTCCAGATGACGAATTGCTGATTATGGATTATAATCGCATTGTAAAGGATCTGAACGGGTTGTCCGTGCCGGAATTCCTGACACAGATCGGGGAATCATTTGAAGTCGCCCCCTGCGACAGTGCGCAAAAGCCACAGAAGAAAGGCGACGTCACCATGTATCTGGATTCACGGTGGTACCGTCTGACTTTAAAACCGCAGTACCGGAGCGAAGACCCCGTTATGGGACTGGATGTGTCCGCACTGCAGAGGTATCTCATCGGGCCGGTGCTGGACATTCAGGATCCCAAATGGAACCGCCGCATTGATTTTGTCGGCGGAATCCGGGGGCTTTCCGAGCTGGAGCGCCTGGTGGACCAGGAAGGATGGGCGGTCGCCTTCGCGATGTACCCGACCTCGATTGATGAGCTTTTCGCGGTCGCGGACGCGGGACTTCTGATGCCGCCGAAGTCGACCTGGTTTGAGCCAAAGCTCCGCAGCGGGTTATTCCTGCATCTCTTTGAAAGATGATGACCGCAATCCCATTGGCATTAGCAAATGGGTAATTCACAGATAACGTTACGGACAGATAACGTTACGGACAGATAACGTTACGGACGGATGACGATACGGGCAGATGGCGTTACGGGCAGATGACGTTGCGAACAGATGACGTTATGAACAGGAGGAACTTTTTTATGAACGAAAAACTGTATGACTTGATGGACTGGGCCGGGATTGAGGCTCTTGTCTACTCGGAGGAGGACATTCCCCATCAGTATCTGGGACCGCACGTTTCGGAGGACGGCGTTGTGTTTCTCGCGTTTTTCCCGGACGCGAAGGAGGCGTTTGTCCTGATCGGTGATAAAAAAGAGCCTCTTGCGATGATACAGGAGGACGAAGCTGGATATTTTGCCGCAATGATCGAGGGCAGCGATATTCCGGGCTATACGTATCGCGTCATCTACGAGGATCAGGAAGAAGAATATGCCGATCCCTATGCCTTCGCGCCGCAGATTACGGAAAAAGACACGAAGAAATTCAACGCGGGGATTTCCTACGAGGTTTATAAGATTCTGGGAGCCCATCCGATGACCATTGATGGGACAGACGGCGTTTATTTTGCCGTATGGGCGCCGTTCGCGATGCGTGTCAGCGTCGTCGGCGATTTCAACCGTTGGGACGGACGGATGTATCCGATGAGACGCCTCTGGGATTCCGGTGTCTTTGAGCTGTTTGTGCCGGGACTTACAAAGGGAACTCTTTATAAATATGAAATCAAGGCGAAGGGCGGCCTGACCTACTTAAAGGCCGACCCGTACGCGAACGCTTCCGAGCTGCGCCCCGGCACAGCGTCGGTCGTGGCGGATCTGAACGACTTTGCCTGGAGCGATGAGAAGTGGCTCGCGCGCCGGAGCGAGGTAAACGCAAAGGATGCGCCGATGGCGGTCTATGAGGTAGATTTGTCGACCTTTGACAGGCCGGCGCCGAATTCGGCCGCGGACGAAGGCATGAGCGCTGTTACAGACCATGATCCGGCAGAAGACGTTTCCGTATCCGTGAATTCGGCTCCGGCAGAAGACGTTTCCGTATCTGTGGATTCGGCTCCGGCAGGAGATGCCGCCTCACCGGATGATGCTCCGACGGCCGCGCCCCGTGAGTTTTACAATTACCGGGAGCTCGCGCCCCGGATCGCGGATTATGTAAAAGAGATGGGCTATACGCACATCGAGCTGCTGCCGGTCATGGAGCATACCTCCGATGAGTCGCTGGGGTACGAGGTGACGGGGTATTACGCGCCGACCGCGCGGTTTGGCATGCCCGGGGACTTTATGTATTTTATGAACTACATGCATACGCAGGGGATAGGCGTGATCCTTGACTGGGTACCGTCCCAGTTCCCGCGCGACATCCATGGCCTGGCGGCCTTTGACGGGACCTGTCTCTATGAGCACATCGATCCGCGCAAGGGCGTACACCCGAAGCATAATACGCTGTTGTACAATTATGGGCGGCCGGAGGTTTCCAATTTTCTGATTGCAAACGCCCTTTTCTGGAAAAATGTGTACCATGCGGACGGCCTGCGCATGGATTCCGTAGCTTCCATGCTGTATCTGGATTATGACCGGAAGTATGGCCAGTGGGTTCCGAACATGTACGGCGGCAACGAAAACCTGGAAGCGGTGGAATTTTTCAAGCATTTGAACTCCATATTCAAAAAACAGGGAGACGGCGCCATCCTGATCGCGGAGGATGCTTCCGCATGGCCGAAGCTGACCGCCCCGGTCGAAAATGGCGGCCTTGGCTTTGATTACAAATGGAATACGGGCTTTACCAATGACCTGATCGGCTACATGCAGCTGGATCCGTTTTTCCGCTCCCACCATCATGACGAGCTGACGCTCAGCATGGTTTATGCCTACAGCGAAGACTTCATCGTAGGATTTACCCACGATGCCGTCGTGAACGGGCAGGGTTCCATGTACAGCAAAATGCCGGGCAAGAGAAAGATGAAATTTGCAAACCTGCGCGCAGCTTACGGGTTCCTGATGACGCATCCTGGCAAAAAGCATCTGTTTATGGGGCAGGAGTTTGGCCAGCCCTCGGAATGGAGCTTCCAGAGCGTGATTCCGTGGGCGCTTTTAAAACAGGAGGATCATCAGCAGATGAGGGCTTATGTAAAGGCACTGCTTGCCCTTTACCGCTCACAGCCTGCACTCTACCAGAAGGATTACGACCCGGAGGGCTTCGCCTGGATGGACACCCTCTCGGCGAATGAAAATACGATCGTATTTCTGCGCAGAGGAGCCGCCGGAAGCGACGATCTGTTGGTCGTATGCAACTTCTCACCGCTGGCCTATGAAAAATACCAGATCGGTGTGCCGTACTGCGGAAAGTATAAAGAAATCTTTAACAGCGATGCCACAGCATTTGGCGGCACCGGGAAGACCAATCCGCGCGTAAAGGCTTTGAAAAAGGAAATCTGCGACGACAGAGAGGACTCCATCCGGATCCAGATGCCGCCGATGGGTCTGGCCATTTTCAAATGCACAAAGGACGAGGCAGTGCGGTCTGCAGCCGTGACAGACACAGAAGACGCTGCCGCTGAAAAAGCAGCAAAGACAAAGCGAACCACGAAGACGGCGGCTGCCGGAAAACCGGCCGCAAAGAAAGCGGCGAAAGCAGGCACCGGGGAGAAAACAGAAAAACCGGCCGCAAAGAAAGCGGCGGCGAAAGCAGACACCGGGGAGAAATCATCCGCAAAGAAGACAGCGGCAAAGGCAAAAGTATGATTCCGGCTTGCCGGGTTAAAAAATAAAAGCGGAGGACAGATGGAGAATAAAAAAGATTCCGACAGGACCCAAGAATATAACGCTGCTACAAAAAAAGATCAGGCGGCAGAACGCGCCTATGATGCGGAAAAAGAAAACGTTTCGCGTCCCGCGGACGCTTATGATACAGCCGCTGCCGCGCATACCCACACTCATGTTCTGGCTGATGGTACAGTAGTTCAGCACAGCCATACGCATACCCACGAGAACACGAAAGCAGTGCTGAACCGCCTGTCCCGGGCAATCGGCCATCTGGAGTCGGTCAAAAGAATGGTCGAGGATGGCCGTGACTGCAGCGAGGTACTTATACAGCTCTCAGCAGTCAAATCAGCCATAAACAATACCGGGAAGATCATCCTGCAGGATCACATCAAACACTGCCTGGTAGACGCAGTGCAGACCGGCGATATACAGGAAATAGAAGAGCTGAACAGGGCAATTGAGCAGTTTATCAAGTAAAATATCAGAATATTTTACAAATTGAGCCGAAAATTTCAAAAACTAAAATAGCGTAATTTTTGCAAAAAAACCCTTGCCAAATCTTCAAAAATTTTATATAATAGCGTGGTCGACTGGTTATGACTTTTAGGAGGCCGGTCGGCCACAGCAAATCTTATATATGCTGGATTAGCTCAGTCGGTAGAGCGACGCATTCGTAATGCGTAGGTCGTGGGTTCAAGTCCCATTTCCAGCTGAATCGGAAAGCCTTGTAAATCAAGGCTTTCCGCTATTTTGGAGATAGAAAAAGCCGCCCGGAATGGGCGGCTGATACAGATTCAGACGAAACTGAGTTAGATACAGGGAAGGAGCGTATAGATCATGGCTGTTAATGGTATGAAAAGGAAGCTCCCGATTGGAATTGATGATTTTGCGGAAATTCGCACAGAAGATTTCTATTATGTAGACAAGACGGCGATGATCAGGAATTTGTTGAATGCGTGGGGAAAAGTGAACCTTTTTACGCGCCCACGCCGCTTTGGAAAATCTCTGAATATGAGTATGCTGAAAGCATTTGTGCAGAACTTCGCCTGGATCCGCAGGCAATGCCGAAGGCGTACTGGTCAAACACGAGTGGCAATGATGCTGTCCGGCACTTTATCGAGAAATCGAATAAGACGGCAAACACAAAAAGGGAGATCGAGGCGCTGGTTGCCGGGGAAACTGTAGAAAAGATAATTCGGGAGAATCTGACATAATACGAGTGAACGGAAGCATGAGGGATTCCACACGATTTATAAATATGGCATCGCCTGCTTTAAGAAGAGATGCAAGGTTGTGTGTGAGAAGGAAGAGTATGTTCCAGATAATTAAGAAAATGTGGAGGTGAGTGGAAGTGGGACTCTATTTAAATCCGGGCAATGAAGCATTCCGCAAAATACGGAGCGGTGTGTATATAGATAAAACGGATCTGATTGATTACATCAACCAAACAATACCGACCACATCAAATTTAACCAGTTTCAGTCGCCCGAGGAGATTTGGAAAGTCTTTTGCAGCGAAGATGCTCTGTGCATATTATGATAAAAGCTGTGATTCACGCGCACTTTTTCAGGGATTGAAAATCTGCAGGATGGACTCTTATGAAGAGTACCTGAATAAGTTTGATGTAATATATTT
The DNA here is from genome assembly GCA_021203145.1 of Lachnospiraceae bacterium. Taxonomy (GTDB): domain Bacteria; phylum Bacillota; class Clostridia; order Lachnospirales; family Lachnospiraceae; genus Choladousia. Next base: position 29,907 of record JAJQBS010000014.1, read on the forward strand.
AGACATCACAAGGTTTATTTCTACCACAACATCTTTAAATGAGATTGTTAGAAATGTACAAATGAGTGTAATTGAGGAACTCAGAGAAGCCTACCCTTTGTGTGTCAGGGAGAAAGAAGAGGTATTAGCGAACGCACTCTTTGCGATCAGCCATAAAACGGGCAATAAATTCATCGTTATCATTGATGAATGGGATGCACTTTTCCGGGAAGCAAAGGATGACATGACAATCCAGAAGGAATATGTCCAGTTGCTTCGCGGGCTCTTTAAGGGGGGACCTTCTACAGATGAAACGATTGCGGTTGCTTATATGACAGGCATCCTGCCGATTAAGAAGTACGGAACCGAGTCTGCCCTTACAGATTTTCAGGAATTTACCATGACAAGACCTGCGAAACTGGCCAAATACGTTGGCTTCACCGAAGCAGAGGTAAAAAAACTCTGTAAGAAGTACCATATGGATTTTGAGGATATGCAGACCTGGTATGATGGATACTCCTTTAACAGAATTCAACACGTTTATAGCCCTAATTCGGTAATGCAGGCGATACGGAATGAGGAATTTCAGAATTACTGGACGGCTTCGGAAACATATGAATCGTTAAAAAAGTACATTGAAATGGATTTTGACGGCCTGAAAGACGCTGTTGTCAGCATGCTTGGCGGAGAGGCAGTCAGAGTAAAAATAAGTACATTTCAGAATGATATGACATCCTTTCACAGCAAGGACGACGTTCTGACTCTGCTGATTCATCTTGGGTATCTGGCATACGACTCGAAAACCCACAAAGCGGCCATTCCGAATCTTGAAGTGGCGGATGCTTTCGGTGACGCCGTGAGTGGAAAAGGATGGGCTTATGTAGCGACAGCTATTCAAGATTCAGACAATTTGCTCGAAGCTACAATGAAGGGTGACTGTGAAAAGGTTGCAACCGCATTGGAAAAAACACATGAAAGTGTTGCTTCTGTTCTGGAGTACAACAATGAGGCTTCATTAAGTGCGGCTGTTATCCTCGCCTACTACACGGCCAGACGTTACTATGAAATAGTTCATGAATTGCCGACCGGAAAAGGGTTCGCCGATTTGTCATTCCTGCCGCGAAGAAACACAGATTCCCCAGCCATGATTGTAGAACTGAAGTACGACAAAGATGCCGATACAGCAATAAAGCAGATTAAGGAAAAACGCTATGATGGAAAGCTGAAGGAATATTTTGGCAATCTTATCATGGTTGGCATAAATTACGACAAGGGTACAAAAAAGCACACTTGCCTGATTGAGCAGGCATAGGTGAATGAGAGCAGGCAATCAGCCCACCGGGTTGCCTTCCGGCTGTGTAAATCCCACAGCGCAGGAGAGCGACCTCGTGGGCTTTTTTTAATCTTCGTATATATCTTACAATTAGGGGATTTTTGACCAGGGTACTCCCTTAGTGCGTCACTAAGGGAGTTTTTTTGTGTGCCGGGCATGGCACAGTTCTAACTGGTGAAAGTCCAGTCATGGATAACTTACCGTCCATGTTGTTAAACGCAAGCCGAAGGATGATGCAGTCGGAAGGGTATTATTCCGTGCATGATGAAAAATACGGCTATCTGCTGACAGAGGACAGGCGAGGTTTTGTGGTCGATGAAGAGGTTGCCCCGGTTATCCGTGAAATATTTTATCTGGCTGCGGAAAAGGAGCTTCCGTATACAGAGATTGCGAAAATCCTGAACCAAAAAGGGTATGAGACGCCAATGATGCACCTTGCAAGGGTGAGCCATAAAAAAAGAACAGTCGAGGCGACGGAATGGGTGGCAAGCAGCGTAAAGCGTGTGGCAGACAATACGGCCTATATCGGCTACTGGTATAAGATGATCGACGGCGTGAGGATGAAAGTTGAGATAGAGCCGCTGGTTGGGCAGGAAGCATATCGAAGTCGTGTTTAAATTTGAAGACCTGTTGCAGAGGGCAATGAAGAAATATGCGTGAGAAGCACAGGAAAATGTGTGAAATGCGCAGAGAAATGCGTGAGGAGACGCAGGAAAGGAAAAGGTGTCAGATGAAGCTGTTAAAGACAAGCATTCTCCCGATAGCGGCAATCCTGCTGATTGCCGTATTGGGGCAGTATATTTATATGGTGGATGGTCAGGTTGACTGGTTCCGGTTCTGCATGGTATTCGGGGTGCCGTTCGGCATACCGTATATGCTGTTCGTGGTTCCCATCGGCGGCAGCATATCACGGGGCGTGGGGATTCTTGCGCTGAATGCAATCATCGGCGCGCTGTTCGGGTGTGTGATTGCTGCGGTGGTGATGGTAAAAGCCGTGGGGTATCTCGTCTGGTGGTCGTGTGGGTCTGTAATCCGGCTTTTTCGCCGGGGTTGATGGGATGTAAGTCCCTGAATCTGAAAGAGAAATAGAATCGGCAGGGGATGGGAAGCTCCCTGTTTGTCATGATGATAGGCAGGGAGCTAAATCCCATATAAACCATTGGAACAGTGGGAATGTTAACAGAAACCTAAAATTGCGGTTCTTGACTTAGAAGTGGCGCAATGGTAAGATAATAGTGCAAGGGGATAGTTTCGCCATTTTCCCTATTGTTCTCTAAACTAAAAAGGAAAGCAGGTGGTTTAGATGGATAGATATGGATGAAAAGCAACGTCTGCGGGAAGAAGATCTCCAGAGGCTTCGGGGACTTCGGCTCATGGATGATGTTTTTTTAGGAGTAGTTTTTGATGGTAATATTGAAGCAACAGAATTGCTTCTGAATATTATTCTGGGACGGAATGATATGGTTGTGACGCAGGTCGTTGGGCAAAGGGAGATTAAAAATCCGAACGGCAGGTCAGTCAGGCTTGACATTCATGCCGTAGACAGCGAAAGTAAAC
>JAJQBS010000048.1 GCA_021203145.1 Lachnospiraceae bacterium
CATTTGCACCAGGCAAGGAATCGTGGTAAAAAATGTTCGTGAAACAACCCTGTATAAATTTCCTCCGGTCTTGACAAAATTCTCAAAAATAATAAAATGAAAATGAATCTCTGTTACTGGTACCTGCGCCTGGCTTTTGGGAAATGTAGGGCAATGCAGGAGACACAAATGATTTTGAACAGATTCTATAATTGTAGTGTTAAACCAGGGGAGAAGCGCTCCCCTGGTTTCTCTTTGGATTAGTTTAAACAAACCGAAAGGAGAAAATAGGGATGAGCAGACTAAGCATCATCACGAACAACAAAGCCCAGACGACGGTAGAGTCGCTCTACAAGGATCTGGAGCGGCGGATCAGTGCCAGCCCGCCGGGCCTGTGCCCGGTGGATCTGGCGTCGTCTTTTCTGAAGATGTGCCACGCACAGTCCTGCGGAAAATGCGTGCCCTGCCGGATCGGCCTGGGACAGCTGCAGGATCTGCTGGAGATGGTTCTCGACGGGAAAGGAACGATGGAGACCATCGACCTGATTGAAAAGACAGCAAAAAACATTTTTTACTCGGCGGACTGCGCGATCGGCTATGAGGCGGCGAACATGGTCCTGAAGGGTCTGCGGAGCTTCCGCGACGACTTTGAGGAGCATGTGCTGCGGCACCGGTGCAAGTGTGAGCTGTACCAGCCGGTACCCTGTGTGTCACAGTGCCCGGCCGGCGTGGATATCCCAGGCTATGTCGCCCTGGTGGCGGATGGACGCTACGGCGACGCGGTGCGCCTGATCCGCAAGGACAACCCGCTTCCCGCGGTCTGTGGACGGATCTGTGAGCATCCCTGCGAGGTGCGCTGCCGCCGTACGCTGATCGACGACCCGGTGAATATCCGCGACCTGAAGCGCTTTGCCGTGGACCACGCGGGCGAGGTGCCGCTCCCGGTACCGGCCGCGCCGACCGGCAAAAAGGTCGCCGTGATCGGCGGAGGCCCGGGAGGCATCAGCGCGGCGTATTACCTGACTCTGATGGGACACCAGGTGACGATTTTTGAGCAGAGGAAAAAGCTGGGCGGCATGCTCCGCTATGGCATTCCGAATTACCGCCTGCCAAGGGAGGAGCTCGACCGCGAGATTGACCAGCTCTTAAGTCTGGGAATTTCCGTAAAGACCAATGTGACGGTCGGCGAGTCCCCAAGCATTGTGGATCTGAGAAAGGAATATGACGCCGTCTATATCGCGATCGGCGCGCATACGGACCGGAAGATTGGCATCGAGGGCGAGGACGCGAAGGGCGTGATTTCCGCCGTGGAGCTGCTGCGCGGGATCGGCGACGATGAGATGCCTGATTTTACCGGAAAGAGCATTGTCGTGATCGGCGGCGGGAACGTGGCGATGGACGTGGCGCGCTCTGCTGTGCGGCTCGGTGCGAGCCGTGTGCGCATCGCGTACCGGAGAAGGTCGGTGGACATGACGGCCATGCCGGAGGAGGTCGAGGGCGCCATTGAGGAGGGCTGCGAGCTTCTGGATCTGCACGCGCCGCTCCGCATTGAGAAGGATGAGGGCGGCAATGTGGCGGCTCTCTGGGTGCAGCCGCAGATCATCGGCCCGATGAAAAACGGCCGGCCGACGCCGGTCAACTCCTCCGAGGAAGAGGTGCGGCTCGCCTGCGACATCGTGCTGGTGGCTATCGGCCAGGGCATCGACTCCCGGATGTTTGAAAAACAGGGCATTCCCGTGAAGCGGGGCGTCATCGACGCGCTGAACTGGAGCGGCGTGAACGCGAAGGACCTCACCGGCGTGTTCGCCGGAGGAGACTGCGTGACCGGACCTGCGACCGTCATCCGCGCCATCGCGGCCGGCAAGGTCGCGGCGGCAAATATTGACGAATTCCTTGGCTACCAGCACCTGATCTCCGCGGATGTGGAGCTCCCGCAGGTGCGCCTGGATGACCGGAAGAACTGTGCCCGCATCAATCTCAAAGAGCGCCAGGCGTCTGACCGGGCGAAGGACTTTGAGCCGGTCGAGTGCGGCATGACCTGCGAGGAAGCCGGGCAGGAAGCGCGGCGGTGCCTGCGATGCGATCATTTTGGCTACGGAGCATTCAAAGGAGGGAGGATTGAACAATGGTAAATGTGACAATCAATGGAAAACAGTACAAGGTCGAAGACGGCTCGACCATCCTGGACGCGGCAAAAGCAGTCGGCGTCCACATTCCTACCCTCTGTTATTTAAAGGATATCAACAGCATCGGCGCCTGCCGGGTCTGTGTCGTGGAGGTGGAGGGCTGCGCAAAGCTGGTCGCTGCCTGCAACAGCCAGGTCTGGGAAGGAATGGTTGTACATACAAACAGTCCGAAGGTGCGCGAAAGCCGCCGGAATACAGTGGAGCTGATCCTCTCACAGCATGACAGCCAGTGCGCGACCTGTGTCCGCAGCGGGAACTGTACGCTGCAGACCATCGCGAATGACCTCGGAATCGTGGAGCTGCCCTTCCGCAAAAATGTGCCGGAATTTGAGTGGCCGATGCGGTTCCCGCTGGTCCGCGACGCCAGAAAATGCATCAAGTGCATGCGCTGCGTCCAGATCTGCGACAAGGTACAGGGCATGCATATCTGGGATATTTCCGGCACCGGCTCCCGGACGACTGTGGACGTCTCCCAGAACCGGAAAATCAAGGAATCCGACTGTGCCCTCTGCGGCCAGTGCATCACACACTGCCCGGTCGGCGCACTCCGCGAATGGGACGACACCGACCGTGTGCTGGACGCGCTCGCGGATCCGGAGAAAATCACGGTTGTGCAGATCGCTCCCGCCGTCCGCGCCGCCTGGGGCGAGTCCTTCGGACTCTCCAGAGAATTTGCCACGGCCAAACGTCTGGTAGCCGCCCTGCGGCAGATGGGATTTGACTATATCTTTGACACGAATTTCAGCGCAGACCTCACCATTATGGAGGAGGGAAGCGAGCTGATCGAGAAAATTAAGAGGGCTGCCACGCAGAGCTCCGTCGAAAGCGAAGCATCCGGCAAAGCCAGTGAATCGGTAAGCAATCCTGAAAATTTCCCGCTCTTCACCTCCTGCTGCCCCGGATGGGTGCGTTTCCTGAAATCGCAGTATCCGGACATGGTCGACCAGCTCTCCACGGCAAAGTCCCCGCAGCAGATGTTCGGCGCGATCACAAAATCGTACTACGCAAAGCTTCTCGGCGTAGACCCCTCCAGGATCTATTGCGTCTCGATCATGCCCTGCCTGGCCAAAAAGCATGAGTGCGCGATCCCGGTGATGAACGACGGCGAACGTGTGAGCCGGGCAGAAGCCCTTGATTTGCGAGACGAGACCGGCGAACGCATAATCGGAACGGATGCTCCCGGTCTGCCAGACGAGTCAGGATCCCGCCCGAAAGCTTCTGCTTCAGATAATACGAGCAGCAGTTACGAAGACGCCTCATACAGCGCCGACGTCGACGTGGTACTGACCACCCGTGAGGTCGACCGCCTGATCCGCGCGGAACAGATTCGCCCGGAAATGCTGCCCGAGGAGGAATTCGACATGCCTCTCGGCGTCGGCTCCGGCGCGGGCGTGATCTTCGGCGCGACCGGCGGCGTGATGGAGGCTGCCCTGCGCAGCGCCTATTATCTGGTCACTGGCAGAAACCCGGATCCGGATTCATTTAAAAAGGTAAGAGGGCTGGATGGCTGGAAAGAAGCCGAATTCAACCTCGCCGGGACACAGTTAAAGGTCGCGGTCGCGAGCGGGCTTGGGAACACCCGGAAGCTGATCGAGGCACTCCGCAGGGGCGACGTGAGCTACCACTTTGTGGAGGTCATGGCCTGTCCGGGCGGCTGTGCCGGAGGCGGCGGGCAGCCGATAAAAGACGGCGAAGAACGGGCCGCCGAGCGGTGTGACGTGCTCTACGGCCTGGACAAAATCAACCAGCTGCGCTATTCCCATGAGAACCCGGCTGTGAAGCAGTGCTACCAGGATTACCTCGGCGCGCCGCTCTCACACAAAGCGCACGAGCTGCTGCATACCGACCATCATGCGTGGAGCATGCCGCAGGAGACAAAGGAATCCTTATGACGTGAGCGTCAGCGGAAAAATGATTCTCACACGATTCTGCAAACGAGCAGGAGACGCCCTGACGTCTCCTGCTCGTATTTTTTATGTACACAGGCGTGAGAGGAATTTTGCAGCTGCGCTTCACTCCGGTCGTTGAATATCCCGTGCGAAGCGTGGGATGCCCACATCCCCAATCTTCGATTGGAGATAAAACCCGGCGAGGGCCTGCGTCCTCGATTTTCAGCGAAAATCGGGGCATAAAACGGTCCTGCGTGCCAGTGGCACGTGTTCAGGACGGACCGGAGCGAAGCGTAGATGTCACTGGCGCACAGCAACCCGCGCGGCGGACAGGTTCCTGCGCTTACAGGCACATCGTCATGTAAATCGGTAAATGCCAGATACCATCTTTGACCTGGACGTCCTTTGTATACAGAATATACGCCTGCCCGGTCTGAGCAGAAAATTTTCTGCAAAACTTATCCAGGGAGACATGTGAACGATAATTTCCTGATTTTACTTCCAGAGGAACAACCTTTTTCTTCTGTGTGATCAGGAAATCAATCTCCATATGGTTTTCCCTGTGTACAGAATCACTGCGGGAATAAAAATACAGCTTGTGTCCATTCCTTCGGAGCATCTGCGCCACGACATTTTCCATAATCATACCCTGATTAATATTCAGCCTGTCAAACAGAATCGCCTTATACAGTTCATTTTCAGTGTACGGGCGATCCATAAACGTCTGTGTGACCAGCAGGCCGGTATCCGCCAAATAGCATTTTCGGGTCACGAAATCTGCGCTGAGCGCCAGCCCCGCGCCCGGATCTGTGGAATTGTAGCAATTGTTTACTATCATTGCTTCCCCAAGCCAGTTGAAGGAATCCTCATAATTCCTGGTCCGCGCTGATTTGCGAATCATCGAAAGCTTATATTTTTTCTCTTTTTTTGTAAGCTGGGCGGGTATCCCGTCAAAAACTGCGAATATTTTATCTTCGTTTCCGCTCGCAAATTTGGACACATCATCCCGGTAAAGATTCAGGATTCGGCGTTTTACGATGTCCACCGCTTCAAAGTCTTTCGTTTCTACATACTTTACAACCGCCTGGGGCATCCCGCCCACCAGAAGATACTGCCTGAAGTCGTTCATAACCTTCCGGTGAAGCGCCATGCCAAGCGGAGCCTTTGCATCAAAGCACTGCCTGATCAGCGGCGCCGTACCTTCATCTCCCAGCGCCCACAGAAACTCCTCAAAATCCAGCGGGTGCAATTCAAGATGCTCTTCTTCCGACGGGATAATGATATCCTTCACATTCTTTTTCAGGCGAATCAGAGACCCGGTCTCAATATAATCATACCTCCCGTCCGCGACAAGGTATTTGATCAGCTGGCGCGCTTTCGGGAACTGCTGCACTTCGTCAAAAATGATCAGGGATTTCCTCAGATGCAGCGCTTTTCCATAAAATGCGGAGAGTTTTGCAAAAAAAAGATCAAGGTTGGATGTTTCATGTTCAAATAAATCCAGAATCTCTTTGGGGAGATTTCCAAAGTCTACAAGGAGATAGCTGTCATACGCGTTTTTCCCAAACTCTTCGACAATATAGCTTTTACCAACGCGTCTCGCTCCTTCAATCAACAACGCAGAAGAACCGCCGCTGCTCTTTTTCCAGTTCAGAAGGCTGTCATATATTTTTCGTTTCAGGTTCATGCCTCACACCTGCCTTTCCGTTTCCCTTATTCCCGTTGCCGGAGCCAGAAGAACTCCGGTACAGGGATATCTGCAGAATCTTCAGATTCTTCAGATTCTTCGGATTCATCGGATTCTTCGGATTTTCCTGATTATATCATTGAAATCACGAAAAAGCAACCTCGCAGACCCGTGTTCTGGCACGAAAAAGCAACCTCGCAAGCCCATTTTCCGGCACGAAAAAGCAGCCTCGCCGGCTCATGTTTTGGTACGAAAAAGCAGCCTCGCCCCGATCAGGTGATAATTTTCGAGACTGCAAGGACATTCTGTCCGTCCTTATATTCATAGGAAAGCGCGTCCATACTTTTCTTTACCATATAAATGCCCAATCCGCCGGGTTCCCGCTCCTCCAGCGAAAGTGTCGTGTCCGGATCCTTTCTTGAAAGTGGATCGTAGGGAATCCCACAGTCCCGAAACGTAAGAACGATCACCCGCCCGGCGCACTCGCTGTCCGGCTCTATGCCAACCCGCACCCAGACCGGCCCGCTCCCCTGCGGATACGCGTAGTGAACGATATTTCCAAACAGTTCATCAATGGCAATATCAATCTGCATCTGTGCTTTCATCGGACAGTCCTGTTCTTCCAGATACTGGTCCACAAACTCTGTCGCCCGCCCGATGTCTGCCACAACCGCCTCGAAGCGCATTTCTCTACTATTCTCATTTTTCATAACATCGGCCTCCTGTATTCCAGATACAGCATGACGAGATCAATCGGATAGGGGAACGTCTTTTTCCCCTATCCGCCTGCGCGAGCCGGGTGCGGCTTTAGCCGCAAAATTCCTTACCCGGCTCTGTGCATCAAACGGCGGTGCTTCGCCCACAAAACATCCGGTCAGCCGCTTTCACTGCCGCTGCCCTTTGCCGCACCTGTGGATCTCGATCCGCTCCTGCGTAATGCGAAATGGCGTCCTTTTTTCCGTCACTTCGCGGCATTCTGCCAGGGTGTCCCCAAGCTTGTCCGCCAGCTTCTCCACCTCCCGGAATACCTCGGCATCTTCGTCATCCACATACAGAAAAAACGCGTCCTCTGTGATTGTGACCCGGCGGATCGCCCTGTGTTTTCGGAATTCCATGCGGCTGTACTCGTTATCAATCGCGGATTCATCATACATAAACTGAAGGTTGCGGTCCGCCGCAATATCCAGCTCGTCCGCCAGCCGGAGCAGCGCCGCCAGATACGGCAGGCAGACGCGGTTCCCATTCGGCACCCGATAGTCCGACGGATACCCGCCCGGATCGGTCAAATCAGTCCTCCGGTGTCCCCTGGCAGCCTGGACGATGGCAAACACATGCTCCGGGGTCGGAATTTCAAAAAAATCCGCATATTTTTTGATGTACTCGCCGCTGAATTCCTGATGAAAATCGCGGATAATATCCGAAACCAACGCGTCCGGGTGAAGCCTTCGATACTCCCCGAGCGGAATCTGCCGGAGAAATTCCTGATAGTCCTTCTCTGTAATCCCCATTCCGCTGTCATGAAGATACGCGCTCATCAGCAGCACATAGATCTCATCCGCGTTCAGCTGATGAATCTGCTCACCGATCAGCGCGTTGCAAAAATCAATCACTTCAAGCGAATGCAGCGCCGTATGATCCGTGTAGGTCGGAAAAATCACCTGATACTTATTCAGCATCTGCTGCATACACACGACACTGTCCGTAAACAGCAGGTGCAGCGCCGGATCCTCCCTCTTCAGCTTCTGCTCGCATATAAATCCTGTTCCCATTTCTTTCCCTCACAGCCATGCTTTTCTCCGACTATATCACTTTTCGGAAATTTTGTCATCCACATTCTTGCGTAATTCCAAAAACACAGGTCTGTGAAAACCGGGAACACAGGTTTTTCTCATTTAGATACCGTCACTCCGTTGACCTGGGAAAAGGAGTCCTTTGCGTACACCTCGATGGGCTGACGGGACATGTCGCGCAGGGTTGTACTCGAAAATTCATCTTTTTCCATTCACTCTCCCTCTCCGCGTCCTTCTGCTGCAGCCAGAATGACGGAAATCCGGATCGTTCCTTCTTCTTCATCCTGGTCATAATCGCTCTGATCCTGAACGGTCACGTGGATCTCATAGAGCGTGTCCGCGTCCATCTCTTCCTCTGCATCTACAACCTCTCCGTCCTCTGTCTTAATCTCCCAACAGTCCTCCTCTGCGTGCAGAAGACTCCCGTCGCCCTCCATCACGAAAAGGCAAAGTTCGCCCGCTTCGACGCCACTGATGCCATTCATGCGGAAGGCGATGACATTGTCTTCCTCCAGCGCGTCGATGACGGCTGTGTGCAGATAAGTCACCGGCGTCTCCTCCGTATCGGAGGCTTCCGCAAAATCTTCATCAGAGAGCAAAATCCGCTCGGTCTGATCCAGGTCGACCTCCACATCCGTAAAATTCGGAAGGTATACGAACCGATCCTGGAGCCGCAGGAGAATTTTCGCGTTTGTCGGCGCGTAGAGCGCGTTGCCGCTCACGTCCGCGATCATGCCCACGGCCATGTTGTTGAAGGACGCGTCGTCCGATACCGGAACCTCCAGGACGGTCTCCCCGGTCTCAAAGTCCAGGACGTAATAGCACCAGTATCCGGTCTCCAGATTCTGCCAGTAGCCGTACAGGTAACCGGTCGCCGTGGAAAGCTTCAGCATCGAGGTGTCACGGATGTCTTCCCGGGTCCAGACCACTTCCATCCGGTAAGAATCGCCGTCTTTGATCACGTCAATCCGCTCTGCGCCCGGGGAGATATATTCATTTCCCTCCGCCATCCAGTTCGCGTCATAAATGTTTTCATAGGTCTGGATGGAGGAATCCGCGTCCGGGTCGTTCAGGCCGGAATTGCCCGCGCCGAACCAGTTGCAGACCACCACTGAGGTCAGCTCCTCCGATGAGGAGTAGGCAATGATGGAATTCTCCACTGATACCTGCTCTGTCCCGGTCAGGGAATCCAGCACTGCGGTCTGCGCCACAACCTCTCCGGTCTCCATGGAAACAGCGATCAGGTTCACCGGATAGCAGTTATCCGTAAATAATACCAGCTCATTCGTCAGTGTCGGCGAGGAGCCGCCGCCCCACGCAAGCCCGATTCCGGTCACCTCCGACCCTTCGAGCGGTGCTTTGTCTTCCGACTCATAGTCTACCTTCCAGTTTGTCTCTACGCCGCCGCTCTCGTCCGCCGTAAAGAGATAACAGGACTTGTTCGTCAGGATCACAACGCCTGACGGACACGACGCGATCCCGTTTTCCGCATTTTCTCCCTCTGTGAGGCGCAGGAAAAAGGTATTTTCAGTAAGATCCGCCTCTTCCCCGGCCAGAACCGCATCAATATAGGCACGGCTCAGGTATCCGACAAACCCGTCGTCGGAGTATTCCGGGTTTTTCCGGAATCCACCGCTCACAAACCAGAGGTTGCCGTCATAGTCGTAAATGATACTCAGCAGGTTCGTGTCGATATCGTCTCCGAGCACCGCCACCGCTTCCGATACAATGTCCACGTCCAGAAGCTTCTCAAATACCTCAAGGACATTGCCGTCCTCATCCTTCGTCTGCATGATCATCACGTGGCCGTGGCTGGTCGGGCATACGACGTTGCCATCGGAATCACAAAACGAATAGGGTGTCTGAATGTTATAGGATTCCTCGTCATGCTGGGCAGGGATAAAACTGCCCAGGAGCTCCACCGTATCCATGGAGAGGTCTTTGATCGCAAATCCGCTCAGATACGTGCAGACCGCGAGCCCGTCGTCGTCAAAAAACGCGTTCGGAGTCGCGTTGTAGGAGGTCGGCTCCTCCCCGTAGTTCACTTCCGGATAAATACCCAGCGACTGCACGGAGCTGATGACGTCCGTGCCATACGGGTCATTATGAATCGTGGCGTCCAGGCTGCCGATATAAGGGTTGGGCTCCACAGCCTTGTCTTCCAGGACCGTCGGGGCAAGCGATGTCTCTTCTTCTGCGAAGGCCGTGGCCGTACCTCCGGCCAGGCAGGCGCCGGCAAGCAGCAATGGCAGAACTGCTTTTAAACTGTTTTTCTTCATAAATTACGACCTCCCTGTTTATTGATTGTTTGTAATGAAACTGTTCGTTTCAAATCTTTCTCAGCAACCCTTTCTCAGCAATTCTTTCTCAGCACTTCCTCATCCAGCATGTCAAGCCTGGAGGCTATAAATACCGTCTCTACCTGCAGGCTGGTCAGATTCGCGGTTGTCGCCGCAAAGTCGAGAATCGAATTCACTGCCACCGCGAGCGCGACCGCCTCGACGGGAATCCCCAGCTGCGTAAATACGACCGCGTAGCAGGCTACCGACCCGCCGGGGACCGGCGGCGCAGCGATGGCCACAAGCACGGACACCAGCACGCACATCACCAACCAGACCGGGGTGATACTCACATCATAGTTCTCCGCCATGCACAGGGAGACCACAATAAAACACAGCACTACCCCCGGCATGAATGTGACCTGCCCGAGCGGCACAGCGAAGTTCGTGGCCTTTGACGAGATCCCCAGCTTCTTTTCGCAGGTCTCGAGATTTGACGCGAACGCCGCCGCCGAGGATGCGGTCGACACACCGATCAGAAACGTCGGGAAAAGCTTTTTCACCAGGGTCACGATGCTGATCCGGTACCGCACAGACATGGCGACGACATAGAAAACCACACACAGCATACACGCCGGTATTCCAAGCAAAAAGATCTTTATGATCCCTGCCGGATTGCTCAGCGCATCTGACATCATCAGGGAGAAAATGCTTAAAAACACAAAAAGCGGAATGGTTTTCCCGAGCGCTCCCATCAGAAAGCTTACCACATCATTGAGCTGCTCGAACAGGCTCCGTGCAGCCTGCACGCGATCCCCGAGAATCAGGAGAGCCAGTCCTACACACACGCCCATAAAAATGACCTGCATGATATTTCCCTCCTGGAAAGGAGTAATAATATCCGACGGAACGATGTCCAGAATCATCTGGTAGACAGACAAAAAACCACTCATGCCGTCGCCCGCTCCCTCCAGCGACAGGGGAAAGAACCACATCAGGATCAGCACCGCCGCCGCTCCGATCCCAAACATGGCAAAGAGCATGCCGGAAATCATTTTTTCCCCGATCCTGCCGATCGTACTCAGGTCGCCGATATTAAAAATCCCCCAGCAGATAGATAAAAAAATCATCGGCGAGGCGATCGCCCTCAGTGCGCCGAGAATCATCTGGAACAGAGGATCGGTCAGGGCGAGGATCCCATCCTGCGCGCTCTGCGGCAGGCGGGAAACGCCCAGTCCGGCCACGATTCCAAAGACAATCGCCATCAAAAGCAGCGCCGCCTGCCCGATCTGCCGCTTTTTCGGCGGCCAGGCGCTCAGGCAGTTCTCACCGTTTTTATAAGAATACTCGAAGGCAAACCCTGCCTGGGAGAGCAGACGGTTATACAGAAACGCTTCCTCGTCATTTTCCGCCTGCACATCCATGCGGTTTCCGGCTACCCGCACCTGGAAATACTGCTTTCCGAACCGTTTCCCTGTGCGTAGGGTTGTTTTCGCGCCTTCCCCCAGCCCGGCCAGCCAGATCTCCAGGATCTCTTCCATTGACAATCGGAGACGAAGAATATCCTTTTTATCCATCTCCGCTTCCGTCAGCGCCTCCTGGCAGATGACAGACAGCCGGTCTATCGTTTCTGCCGAAAGCAGGAATGCTTCCGTACGTGCTTTCATTTCACTCATAGCTTATCCTCACATAACCTCTACGGTTCGATAATATTGAATGCTCCATTATTCTCCGCCACCAGACCAATGATCGTCTCAAGAATCGTTTCATCCCCATCCACCTGGATCGCCTGCTCCGCGGTCTCAAGGCTCTTTGTGATAAGCGCATAGATCGCTATTTTGTTGCAGGTCAGGCTCGCGGAAGCGGTGTCGTCCGACTGGTCTTCATAGTAGAGCAGCGCCCCGTGGTAGAAGTGCAGCAGGTACTGCTCATCGACGTCCTGCAGGTACAGATTTACCTTGAAATCAGCGTCCGCCGACAGCTCCGTGCTGGTCATAATTCCCAGATAATCCAGAAGGAGCTTCCCGGTCAGGCTCTGCCGGAGCCTCAGGCTTCTTGTCGTCTCCTTAGTCGGCTCGGTGTATCCGTTGCGCAGCTCCCAGGCTCCGGCCAGATAAGCGTTTCGCCACGCGCCGGATTCCGACTGGTAGCCAAGCTGCTCCAGCGCATCCGCGCACAGATAACGCGCCTTCTGGTTCTCCGGATCCGCGTACACAAGCACATTCGTCACCTCCGCCACCCAGCGGTACTCCCCGTTCTCATAATCCTCCAGCGCAAGGGCAAGCACCCGGTCCGTGTCTCCGAGATATTGCACCCATTTCTTCGCGCTGTCCGTCGGCGAGAGAGGGTTGAGGTGAGCCGGGTTCGCGTCATACCATCCCATGTATCTCTGGTAAACTGCTTTGGAGTTGTGCGCGAGAGTGCCATAGTACTGCCTGGTATACCAGACCTTCGCGAGCGCTTCCGGCAGTTTGATCATTTCCGCGATCTCATCGGAGGTGTACCCGTCGTTGATATACATCAGAGTCCGGTCATTAATATACTTATAGACAGCGGCCGTATTTGTCAGATATTCACTGATCGCTTCCTGCCCGAAATGCGGCCAGTTGTGCGACTGGAACACGACATCCGTCCTGTCGCCGTAAAGCGTCTTCGCCTCATTGAGATACTGCGCCCAGGCATTGCCATCCCGCACCTGCGCACCGCACAGCGTGTAAAGATTGTGCATGGTACCCGTCGCGTTCTCTGCGATCCAGAGCGCCCTCTTCTGTGGAAAATACGCGTTCATCTCCTCGGGAGCCTCCGTCCCCGGCGTGAGCTGAAACTGAATCTCCAGGCCGTCGACCGTGATCGTCTCACCGGTAGCGGTGACCTCATAAGTCGGCGCGATAAAAGTAACAGATCCGGCGGACTGGCCTGTGCCGATCCCGACCGATACCCGCCCTTTCTCTCCCGGCGTCAGAAAGCTCCCATACTGATAGTAAGCCCTCCTTGACATGGCGGTACCCGCATAGACATTTTCTGAGACGACGTCCTCCAGAAAGCCTTCAGGGACAATCACGGGAACCTTTCCGGACGCCAGCTGCTCGTCCAGGGATAAGCCTGCGTCCGCCACTTCGTCCTCGCTGATGACGCCCTCCATCCCGCCATAATGGTCGACATGCGTATGGCTGATGATCATGGCCTTCACCGGACGTTCGCCAAGATTTTTCTCAATCAGCTGCATCGCGGCAGCCGCGCACTCAGCCGTCATGGTCGTATCAATGACCACCCAACCGGAGTCCGTCGCCACAACCGTCAGGTTCGCCATGTCATAGCCGCGTACCTGGTAAATTCCCTCCATTACCTCAAAGAGACCATAAAAATGGTTCAGCGACGCATTGCGCCAGAGTCCCGGGTGCACCGTATCCGGCGCTTCCGTGTCGTAATCCAGAAAATCATACGCGTCCTGCGACCAGATCACGCTCCCATCCTCGTCCGTGAGCTCCAGCGTCTCCGGCGCGTCAATCAGCCCCTTCGTCGCGCATTCATATTCCTCCTCATCCTCAAAATCCATGATGTCATAGTGCGCACGGTTCGCCTCGGCGGTATATTCCGTCGCGTCCTTCTGTTCACCGTCCAGCACGGAAAGTGCCTCTGCCACGTCAGATGACAGTTCCGAAGCCGCCTCCGTCTGGGGCTCCGTCGACTCCTCTGCCCTCGCCCAGGTGCCCAGAATGCCTGACGCGGCCAGCGTCGCCGCCCCCGCCGCAGTACCCCGTATAAAATCTCGTCTTGAAATCGAATCGCTCATTGCCTGTTCCTCCTTCTCACACTTTACCACGCCAGCTCCTGCCTGGCGGATACCTGTTACGGCAGGTCTTCCCCTGCCAGATTTCCATCATCTCAACAGCCACAGGTGCGGCCTGTAACCGCAAACGATATAATTATACCAAAACAAAAAAGAAAATGGAACTATACAAAAGTATAGTCTTGCGGAAATCGACAGGGTTTTTTTCATAAAATTTCCCATAAAAGCCTTTCTCGTCATACAAAAAAAATCTTGCGTCATCCCCACAAGAATGCTATAGTGGAGTGCAAAGTCAGACAGGGGGGACCAGAAATCATGCTTACCGTACATTCACTGGAAAATACCATACAGACCGCCCGCGGCAAAATGAGCGCGGATCTCGTAATCCGGAACGCCGCCGTATTAAACGTATTTACCGAGCGTTTTGAGAATAAAGATATCTTCATAAAGGATGGCGTCATCGCGGCTGTCCGCGCCGGGACTGCCGCGATGACTTCTGAGAGCGGACAGCATGGCGGCCGTTCCGCGATTGGCAGTGCCGGGATGATTTCTGAGAACGGACAGCATAGCGACCGCTTTGCGATTGGCAGCGATGGGAACGCCGGAATGACTTCTGAGAGCGGACAGCATGGCGGGCGCTTTGCGATTGGCGGCGCGGAGGAGATTGACGCGGAGGGCAAAGCGCTTGTCCCCGGGTTTATCGACGGACACATGCATCTGGAGAGCTCTCTCGTATCTCCGAAGCAATACTGCAAAGCGGTCGTCCCCCACGGAACCACTGCGATTATCGCTGACCCGCACGAGATTACCAATGTGTTAGGCGAGATAGGGTTTCAATATATCCAGGAAGCGACGAGAGGGCTTCCGCTCGACATTTATCTGATGGTGCCTTCCTGCGTCCCCGCGACCCCATTTGACGAATCCGGCGCGGCCATCACCCCGGAAGACATTGCGCGGATGCTTGCGAAGCCGGATGTGTCAGGACTCGCGGAGATGATGGATTTCCCCGGCGTGCTTGGCTGTGACCGCGGCGTGCTGGAAAAGCTGGCCATCGCACAAAACGCCGGAAAGATCATCGACGGGCATGCGCCCGGACTTTCGGGCGCGGATCTCAACGCGTACATCGCCGCCGGCGTGCGCTCCGACCATGAGTGTTCCACAGCAGAAGAAGCGATGGAAAAGATCAGCCTCGGGCAGTGGATCATGATCCGGGAAGGCACTGCCTGCAAGAACCTTCTGAATCTTCTGCCGCTCTTCGAAAAGCCCTGGTGCGACCGCTGCATGCTGGTGACGGACGACAAACACCCCGGCGATCTGATGCGGGAGGGGCACATCGACCACATCATCCGCAAGGCGATCGCGCACGGCGCGGATCCGGTCTGCGCGTACAAGATGGCGTCCTTCAACGCATGCGTCTATTTCGGCCTCTCGCAGAACGGCGCCATCAGCCCCGGCCGCTATGCGGATTTTGTGCTGCTGGATGACGTCGGCACCGTAAAAATACATTCCGTCTATAAAAGAGGAAAGCGGATCGACCATCAGATTGACGCTTGCATCAACGCTCTGAGCGGCACAAACCCTTATGCCCTGCAGGTGTGCGATACAGTCCACATCCCGGAAATCACGGAAGAAAGCTTTGCGCTAAAAAAGCCGCAGGAGAAAATCATTGGCCTTGTACCCGGAGAGATTCTTACGACAGACGAAGGATATGCCTCCAAAATTGATGTCGCAAACGACATCTGTAAGGTGGCGGTCATCGAGCGCCATCACAATACCGGGCACATGGGCATCGCGTTTTTAAAGGGATATGGGCTGAAAAAAGGCGCGATCGCTACAAGCGTCGCGCATGATTCTCACAATGTCATTGTCGCCGGAGCCAGTGAGCGGGATATGGCGTTTGCCATCTCTCAGATCAGGCAGATGCAGGGCGGCATGGTCGTCGTGGCGGACGGAACCGTAAAAGCGGGGCTTGCCCTGCCGATCGCCGGCCTGATGTGCGACCTGGATGCCGAGAGCGCCGAAGAGCAGCTGACAAAGGCAAAAGCCGCGGCCCACGAGCTGGGCGTAAGCACCGGCATTGATCCCTTTATGACCCTGTCCTTTTCCAGTCTCGCCGTGATCCCAAGGCTGCGCCTGACCACAAAGGGCGTCGTAGAGGTCGGGGACTCTCGCGCTGTCCTGGTATAATTAATTCCGCGGCGGCGTGCCACAGCCAGCCAGTGCACCACAGTTAGCCAGTCCCGCAGACGCCATCCCGCCATCCGCCTGTACCTGTATGGCAGGGCGCCTTTTGCATTCTCCCGAAAAGCCACCGCCGCCGGCCCCGGCGCGCCGGGAAGCCGCTGAAACCGGTGGCGAAACAGAGAATTCATATATATTCCACTACTCAATGGTCAGAATATCCGAAAATCCGGTCACATCAAAAATATCCCGGATCGTCTCATTCACCCCGCGGATGACCATGCTGCCCTGCCGGTTCATCACCTTCTGCGCAGCCAGCAGCACACGCAGCCCGGCCGATGAAAGGTATTCGAGGCTGCTAAAATCCAGCGTCAGCTCCTCTACACCGTCTATCTGTCTGCGAAACTCCGCCTCCAGGGAGGGTGCTGTCGTCGTGTCAAGCCTTCCCTCCAGCTTTACCGTCATTGCCTTACCGTCTTTTACCGTTTCGATTTTCATCCTGATCTCCTCTCATTTTCTGGTGGATCCATATCCTTGTGCACTATCCGCGTCAACAGTCATCATTCTATAATGTGATACTCTTTTATCGCTCGAACCATAGTATAACAAAATCCCTCCCTGTTTTCAATAGACAACTTGATTACACATCCTCCCGCGTGATGTTCTTCAGCCACTTCCTGCTCCTGTAGTGGTGAAGCACCCAGGGCCATTTCACAAACTCATCCGTGCAGAGGAGGAAGTAGACCCACATCGGAGGGAGCTTGATCGCGAACGCCGCAAGGAATCCGAGCGGCACGGCATAACACCACATATCAATCGTGTCGCAGATCAGGCCGAACCGGCTGTCGCCGCCCGCGCGGAAAATACCCGCGATCAGGGTGGTGTTCACAGCAGACCCCATGATATAGTAAGTATTGATCAGAAGCATGATCTTCAGATAGCCTCTTGCCGTGTCCGTAAGCGAGACGGCAGAGAGGACAAACGGAGCGGCCACCGCCACCAGGACTCCGCCAAAGATGCCGGCCGCCACAGTCAGATGCATGGATCGGGAAGCGTCCCGCTTCGCCTCTTCAAACTGGTTCGCGCCGATCTCTTTGCCGACAAAGATACCGGCCGCGCTCGCGATGCTGTAGCAGAGCACGGTGCCAAAATTACGAACTACAACTACAATGGCATTCGCGGCCACCACGTCTGTCCCCATATGCCCCATAATCACGGAGTACATCGAAAATCCGACGCTCCAGATGATGTCGTTCGCCAGGGCAGGGACAGACAGACGCAGGAAGTCCGGCATCAGCACGCCGCTTTTCCAGAACATTGCGTCCGGGCGGAGACGTACCGCGTTGCCCGCGACCTGCCGAAGGCGGTCGCCTTGTGACGGAGCATTTGCAGCGCCGGCTTTCCCCGCATGGACATTCACTGCGCGACTCTCCTGTGCACGGCCATTCGCTGCGAAACTCTCCTGTGTGCGGCCATTTGCTGCACCACGCTCCTCATGTGCACGGCCGCTCTGTATTCGGTCATTCACTGCGCCACGTCTCTCCTGTGCGAAGTCATTCGCAGCAATCCCCTCCTGTGCGCTGCCGCTTTTCTGCGTGCGGCGGCTTTTTCGATCTGAGAAAATCGACACAGCAAAGCAGGCAATCAGCTCAAGCCCGCGCGCAATGGATGTCGCCAGTGCCACGCCCTGAGCGCCGAGCCGGGGCGCGCCAAACAGGCCATACACAAATACTGCGTTCAGGCAGACATTGACCAGCAGTGTACTGACATTCAGAGCGGTGCTGACTTTTACCCGCTCCACGCTTCGCAGAACAGACAGATATACCTCCGAAAATCCCCAGCAGAGATAACTGATACTGATGATGCGCAGATAAGACGAACCAATCGCGATCAATTCCTGATCGGATGTAAACAGGGTCATCATCAGGCGTGGAATGGTCATCGCCGGTATCGCAAACAGCAGAGATATCCCAAAGGAGAACCGCAGCGCGATCCCCTCGACCTTTTCAATCGCATCCGGATTCCCCTGCCCCCAGTACTGTGCGCAGAGCATTGTCGCCCCGGTACCGAGGCCGTAATAAACCATATACAGTACACCCGAATACTGCGCCGCAAGCGACACGGCGGAAACCGCCGATTGCCCGACAGAATTCAGCATAATCACGTCCGTCGAGCTGATCGCCGCGCTAAACAGACCCTGTATTACAATCGGAAGCGCCAACCGCATGATCTGGCGATAGGATTCCGTCCCGGATTTTTTCCAGTTCGCCCTCATAAATCAATCCTCACCTTTTTTGAAGTATGTAAAACCACTGGGTTACCGGTCATACCCGTAGAGTTTAAGACATCATCAATCTGGTCAGGGTGTGACTGGCAGCGCCAGTGGATTGTATCATATTCCTTGTGAGGGAATCAAGTCTGTTTCCTGCGAATTTTCAGCTAAATTTTCAGGTCAGATTTTCAGAGCGTTTAAAATTTTCATCTCCGCACAGATGAGGGTTTTTCATCTCCATACTGATCTGAGTGCTTCCGTATCTTCTGTCTTTTAAAAATCCGCCTTCTTCTTCAGCTCCTTACGGATACTCACGAAGCTGTAGAGAAATGCCAGCACTTCTGAGATCCACATCGCGTACCAGGTGTACGAGATTCCGAAAAAGTTCGTGAACAGCCATACGAGCGGCACGAGCACGACGAGCTGGCGAATCGCGCCGCCGATCATATTGATCACGCCGTTGCCGAGGCCGGACGCGAAGTAGCCGAAGATGATGGTCATGGTCGCGAAGATAAAGGTCAGCGAAATGATCCGCAGCGCGGGTACGCCGATCGCGAGCATCTCCTCACTGGCCGCGAAGAGGCCGAGCAGCTGCTTCGGGAAAATGAGGAAAATCACCGTGCCGATGAGCGCCATCACGATACCGGCCGGGACAACGCACTTCCAGGCCTGTCTGATGCGGTCTTTATTGTCGGAGCCAAAGTTGAACCCAACGACCGGGATGGTCGCCTGTCCGAGTCCGTTCATCGGCATCATCAGGAAATTCTGCAGCTTGTAGTAGACGCCGAAGAATGCGACCGCTGTTGTAGAGACGGACATCAGAACCGCGTTCACCGCAAAGGTCATCACGCTGCCGATCGCCTGCATGACGATGGTCGGCATACCGACGCGATAAATCGCTTTCACGTCGTCCATATTAAAATGGTATCCCTTGAAATGTACGTGGATGACCGGGTTTTTGGTTTTGTTCAGCACCAGAGCAACCACCGCGCCGGTGCACTGTCCGATGACCGTCGCAATCGCCGCGCCGCGGATGCCCATCTCGGGGCAGCCGAGCAGGCCGAAGATCATGATCGGGTCGAGGATGATGTTAATGATCGCGCCTGAGATCAGGGAAACCATACTTAAGATCGTGTCGCCGACCGCCTGCAGCAGCCTCTGTCCGTAGGTCTGGATAAATGTGCCATAGCAGAAAATCACGCAGACCTGCATGTACTGTATGCAAAGCTCCTTTAGCTCAGCGTCGCTGGTCATAAGACCGGCGATCGGCTTTGCGAAAAAGATGCCGACCAGGGAGAATACCAAAGCCGACGCGATGTTCAGGATCAGGCCTGTGGTAGCCGCGCGGCAGGCGTCTTCCTCTTTCTTTGCGCCGACGTATCTGGACAGAAGGGAGTTCAGTCCGACATTTGTACCGACGCCGACCGCGATCATCAGAAACTGAATCGCATAGACCAGGGAGGTAGCGGTCAGCGCCTGCTCCGAATATCTGGATACGAAAATACTGTCCACAATGTTGTAGAGGGACTGCACCAACAGCGACAGCATCAGCGGCACCGACATCGTCAAAAGCAGCCTGTTCATCGGCATGACCGCCATCTTGTTCTGCGAGCCGCCCGATCCGCCTGCGCCATGTGCCCCCGCGCTCTGCTGTCCGCCTGCGCCGTGCGCATTATTTTGTCCCGCGGCCTGTCTGCCGCTGCTATTCATACTGCTGTTCGTGCTGCTTTTCCCTGCGCTCTGCCCGGAGCCGGGATTCGCCGTGCTGCCCCCGCCTGCAGATGCATTTCGTTTTACCTGTTTCTTTTTACTCTTTCCCATTTTCTTCTACTCCTTTTAAATTTTGATAGATACGCGAAAGTACGCGCAGGAACTGCTCCTGTTCCTCTTCGGAAATCCCCGCAAACGCGGCCGTATCCAGCTGCTTCATGTACTCATCCATCCTGCTGCCAAGCTCGGAGCCCTTTTGCGTGAGAAACAGCTTCTTCCTCCGCCGGTCTCCTTCCTCCCTCTCCACAAAGATCAGGCCGTCGCGCTCCATCCGCTCGACCAGTCCGGAGACTGTGGATTTGTCGAGATCCCAGGCCTCGCAGACCTCGGACTGGGAGCAGCCGTCGTTCGTCGCCAGATACTCGAGGATGTGCGGCTGTCCCCGCAGCAGGTCTATCTTCCTGGCTTTCCGCAGGATATATTTACTGAACTGTCCCTTCGTCAGGGCAATCCGGACATGCAGACTGTCCATAAGCATTTCCTCCCTTTTCAGAATCTTGCCATCGCCCGGTTTTGCATCACTCGAAGAATGATTTTTTGCGTGTTTCCAAATCAATTCTGCTCAATTCTGCTCAATTCTGCTGTGAGCGTTCCATTCACAGCGGGTCCTGACGCGTTCTTTGTTGGTATGCGAACCGTTTGCTTACCAACTATTATAGCCGCATACTTCTATTTGTCAACAGAAAATTGACAATATTCTTCAAATGTATATTTTTCAGATTTCCAGTAATTGCAATTCTTTCATCGCTTCAAAAAATACCTGTAATTGCAATTCTTTCACTGCTCCAGAAAATACCTGTAATTACATTTCTTTCATTGCTCCAGAAAATACCTGTAATTACATTGCTTTCATTGTTCCAAAAAATGCCTGTAATTACAATTCTTTCATAGCTTCAAAAAATGTCTTATACATCAGCCCGGAAAATCCTTTTCTGGCCGTAATCTCGTAATATTCCTCGTTGCTCGTGGAAAAAAGTATAACGCCCTTATTCCGGGTATCCATGCGCGAAATATTCTTCAGGGGAAAGGCAGATTCCCCGACGGACAGCCCCTCCCGGCTCAGCAAAAGTGTCCCGGTCTCCTGCAGCAGTCGTTTATGGTTATCGGCGATCTGATGCAGCCGGGTAGTAATGTGGCGATTCGGAGGGCGCCTTCGCTATGTACCAGGTCTCTGGCAAACTTCATCTGCCAGTGGTTCCACTGCCAGATTGTTTCAAAGGATCCGCCCTCAATCTTCCCGAATTCATTATATTTCCATGTCTTTCCACAGCCACAGCAGCGGATCTCTCTTCCCTTTCCCCTGATTTTTCCAAGTGCGCCGCATTCCGGGCAGGCATAGAGTACATAATGGATGCCCTTCGCGCTGCGGCGGCAGGCCTTTTCCCCTTCCACAGCAGGCTGCTCCACGTAAAGATCCTGGTTAAAACGCTCCACGATTTCTTCCGGGGTCATGTCATGCAGCATCTCTTTTGTATAGACGCCTTTTCGCTGCGCCCGAATATTGCCCCTGTACAATCTGTTGCTCCAGCGGGGAATAATCTGGTAAGCGCCCGTGACAGCGATCGTCACAACCGTACACTGCAGTGCCTTGAAAAGCTTCCCATTGGCAGGCGCCAGGGATGCCGTAACGCCATCATAAGTGATATTTCCCTCCGCAAACATCGTAACATAATGCCCATCCTTCAGGCTTTGAGAAATATCGCGGATCGTTCTTACACTCATCTTTCCTTTTGAACAGGGGATGCTCCGGAAAACATCCACCGCCAGAAAGGCTGCCGCCTTATGCCGCAGCAGATTTTCCCCGGTTACAAAGCAGATGGGCCGGTTCACACACAGTGCAAGAATAAGAGGGTCAAAATAACAGGTATGATTAGCCACCACCAGACACGATTCCTGCGGAAGCCTGATTTCATTTTCCTTTTTGATCCCAAAAAGGAACCGGCAGACATATCCTGCCGCTGCCTTTACTTTATAATAAAGTTTGTAATATCTTCGCTCTCTTTTTTCATCAAGTACCATTTCATCACCCCTGCCCTCCGAAACGCTTCCGGGCGGGCAGAAAACAATTTTGCTCGTACACGTCCGGCAAAAGTCGGATAATTTCTCGAAGACAATCTCAATATTCCGGTACCTGCTTACAAAGAGCCAAGCAAATCCAACAGCATCTGCGCCTTCTCATTGACGTCTTTTTTATAAGAGCCATACACGCCCACAGCACCGGCCAACTGGCCTGCGGCATACAAAGCAGCGCCTCCGTCTTCGGGCGCCGCAGCCGGTGCGGGTGTCCCTGCCTGCCCCGGCTCCACAGCAAGACCAGCCCCCGCCCTGGCTCTGGCTGCCCGCGCAAGCGCGTCTGTAGCCGCCCGCAAAGCCTCGGAGACAGCCACAGAGTGACGCTCACGCGCATTCGTCGCCAGCTGCCTGCCCTCTGCATCGCAGACGCAGAATGTGTAATATGTGCCATAGGAATTGTTTAATTTCTTATGCAGACAATGAACGGCTTTTTGGGCTTCCTCCGCAGAAATCGACCCCTTCCGCTTTTCCGTTAAGGCGCCAGGCACAACCGCTTCCGTGCCAGGCAGCTGCTGTGTCTTATCCTGTTCGGATGCATCCGCATACCGTGCGAGCACATACAGGTAATCCGAAAGGCGGTTCAGATAACGGGCCGCCTCCGCATCCAGGGGATAATCCTCCATCACCTGGGAAAACCACCGTTCGCAGCGTCTGGCCACGGTCCTCGCCACGTCAATCTGGGCGGAATAAAAAGAGCCGCCGGGAAGCACAAAATCCTTTTCCCGGTCAAATGCCGCTTCCATACGATCAATCTCTGCCTCTAAGTGTGCAACAGACTCCTCTTCCACATGATATTTTCCACAAAATGCATGCGTAGCCTCTACTTCCTGGCTCTCCGCAATGCCGGACATCATCCTCATCAGCGTTCTCTGAATGCCGGAAAGCTCTTCCTTACGCGCCTGCTCCCCGGTGAGACTTTTTACAACGCCGAGCATACTGTTCAGCTCGTCAATATTTCCAAGAAGATGGATCCGCCCGTCATGCTTGGACACCCGTGTCCCGTCAAGAAGTCCGGTCGTCATCCGGTCGCCTGATTTTGTATAGATTTTCATTGCCACATTCCTCTCCCCACGTGCCACCGTTCCACCCGGCGTATTCGGATATCGCCCCCGACTTCCTTCCGGCTTTCGTTTGCCGCAAAATCTGCCCTTTTCGCCGCGCTTCTAATCCGGTTTCCTTTTACAGCAAAAACTACCCCTTCACCGTACTTCTAATCCGGCTTCCTTTTACAGCAAAATCTGCCCCTTCACCGTACTTCTAATCCGGCTTCCTTTTACAGCAAAATCTGCCCCTTCACCGTGCTATTATGCTTCCACAAATCTTCTCTTTTTCACCGCTCTGGCCGCATTGATTCCCAGAGCCCTGCTCTGCCTGGCAGTAGGATTCGCAAAGAAAAATACTGGCCTTTCGGCTGGCACACGGCAAACCTGCAGAGCGGCCGCCTGCCCGGTCAGCCCGATGCCGGTCTCAAGCACAGAATCCTGCGCGGCCCGGTATGCAAGCTCCTTCGCGGTTCCTTCCGCACGCAAAAGCTTCCACGGTACCCCTTCCTCTTCCAGTCCCGCGCATATCTCCGCAAGGGATGGCAGACGCTCATCTGTCGTATACACATGGACAGCCGGTTTATTCATTTCCATGACAACTCCCCCACCAGGACATCACCAGTCCCGTCGCTACCGCGTTGCGCGGTCCCTCTGTTTTCCGGATATTTCCTCTGCCGCAGAGCACCCCGTACTTTGACAGTTCCTCAAGCAGCATCTCCGGAATCTCAAAATCCTCGGCGGATCCGCCAACCAGAACCACATTCGGCACCTTGCGCAGATCATGCTCCGGCGCGATCGTCTCCAATGCCCGCAGCGCATTTGTCACAAACACCTTTCGCTTCGCCTCGCGGCGCACATCCGCGATCCGCTCAAGTGTCAGATCCTCCTCAATCCGCACCATCTCCCAGGGATCCTCCGAAGAGCCCAGGACTGTCTGAATCGGATTCTCCCGCACGGCATTTTCATCTGCGGCGCCAGCCGTCCCGAGGGCTTTGCCTGCGGTGTCTGACCCGCCGCCAGCCGCCCTGATGGCTTTGCCAATGGCGTCAACGGCATCTGCCCCGCCGCTATCATCTGCCCTGGGGGCTTTGCCCGCGGCGTCTGACCCGCCGCCATCCGGCGTTCTCCTCTGCTCCAGCAACACAACGCACCCGAAAAGGCGCGGGTTTAAAGGTTCCTCAAAGAAATGGATCTCTCCGCTCTCCAACCGGATGTGGAACAGGCTCTCCACCTTCGCCAGCGGAGAACGCTTGATCCGTTCTGCGGTCATGCGGCTGTGCAGGCCAAGCTCTGTCTGAATCAGCATCGTCACCAGTTCGCCGGCTCCTGCCTGGTGGGTGACAGACACCCTGCCGTCCTCCGTCACCAGTGCGGCGTCTGTCGAACCGCCTCCCATATCAAGAATCGCCAGAGGAAGCTTTGTCCCCGGGGTCGTAAGCGCCCCCATGGAAGCCATGACCGCCTCTACGCCGGCCACACGCGCCGGAATCCCCATCTCGTTGCCCAGTCGGTCAGCAATTTCCTGCATTGGCAGCCGGCTTGTCTTTACCATTGCGGCCACACCGACCGCTTTTTCCATACAGGTCTCCTCTGCCAGCGCGCCCGCAATCCGCACGGGAGCCAACGTGTCCACCGCCAGAATATCGGTAATGCGGATATCCTCCGGCCGCTGGCCGGATACCCGGTGCATACCGTTTTTGATCCGCCGCAGCATATGTCCTACATTGCTGTTCTCCTGGCCGTCCACATCCGTGATCACGCCCGCCTCACGGACGGCCTCCATGATTTTCTCAGCGCCCGCGTCAATCTGTACACTCCGCCATTGCTCCCCGTTTATGTAAATTTCTCCGGCAGGAATCGTCTGCTCACGGACGTTACCTCCGGGTGTGCGGATGACCACCGCACTTCTTTTTCCGATCAGGCTCTTCGCAATCGGCATCACCTGACGAGTCTCATCCGCGTCCAGTGCAAGAAGGGTAGCGATTCCGTACGGATTGGAAAGCATCCGGATCATCTGCCCCGGAGGCGCCACCTCGATAGCAGCCTTCCGGAATTCAGGAATCTGCTCCAGCTTCGCCACCTCATCGAGAATCGGCACTTTGTGGAGCAGGCGATTGTATACCAGAACAGCCTCATCGCGCTGCAGGATTGCCCCGGTAATCTGTATCTGATTCCATGCCGCATTCAACTGAGAAGCCGCTGTCTCATAGGAAACCTCGCCGGGAATCGTCACAATATAGCTTTTCCCCGGAATCGCCCGCGCGAGATGGTCAATACGGATAATCTCGCCCACCGCCTGCCCGACTCCCGCCGGGGTCGACGGATTATGCCCGATCATGGAGGATTCCATAATGATGGTCTCCGTAATCGTCTCCATTGCTGTATCCCCGATCACAGGCGCCGCCTCATTGAGCAGAAGAACCTCCGGGAACGCACGGTAAGGCCCCGTCTTTTCCACTGCAAGCTCCAGCGCGGTGCGTATTCCCCGCACATTTTCCGGTGTTCCCTTCGTCCCGGTCGTCACCGTCCGGGCGCCCGACAAAAACGTGAGACTTCCCTTCTCGTCAAATGTCCCGATACATACTTCCGTTGTCGAATTTCCGATATCAATACCTGCAACCGTTTTACTTCCCATAGTTCCACCGTGTTCCCTTTGTCCCGACTACAAACTAAAATCCTGCCCCGGAGCCTGTCATGATATTACCCTGGCCTTTTACACCGCCTGGCACGCAAACCGCAGTCTCAAAAAACCCGGCTCTCGCCCGCAACAAAATTCCCCGTTTTTCAAAGACCGGCCTTACACATGCAGCAGGATTCCCCGTTTTTCATAAATCCGATCCTATGCCTGCAGCAGGATTCCCCGTTTTTCATAAATCTCCGCCGCGTCCAGCACCAGCTTCGCGCAATGCGGCGCATGATACTGCTCCAGCAAGGTCTGCGCCATCCGCACCAGCTCCATCTTCGTAGAACGGTTTGGCCGCAGCTGGTTGTACATTTTGAGGATCACATCATCCGGAATATTTACCATCTCGGACGCCCGCACAAAATTCTCATCCATGGCGGGATTATCATTTTCTCTGCACACCGCTCCCTGCGCGGCCAGCGTTTCCTGCGAAATCTTAATATCATCCGCAGTAATATTGCCGTTTCGAACCTCTTCCAGTGTAATCTCCGATAATTTTTTTCCTGTCCTTGAGGTGATCTTCTCCGCCTCATGCTCTCCCAAAGGATATGCCATATTCTCACACCGCCCATTCAATGATATTTAGCTCCGGGCAAAGCTGATCCGTCTCCCGGATATGCATCAGCGCCGCCTTTACCTGGTACTTCGCCCGTACCATCGGATCGTTCGTGCCGGGCACCGGCACGACTTTTTCTCCCTTTACGTACCTTGCCGCATTCTTCCCGATCGCAAAATAGGTCTCCAGCGTCATTTGCGGCGCCTGTGGAAACAATTCAAGATTAGAAAGCGGGTACAGAGCCTTGTGGTGGATGACCGCTGTCCCCTTCGACTGAAGGCCGATCCCAAATCCTGAACCGCTCAGCTTCGCGGCCTCGAGGCCAATGAAGCAGACATCCGAGGTTCTCAGGTTCTTGACTACCCTCGCGGTCATCCCCTCCTCCTCGATCCCGGCGATCATGGCCTTTATCACCTCATCGAGCGGAATGCCGGTGATGGTATTTTTGATCACGGTTCCAAAGGCAGCGCCAACGCCGATCACGACCTCCTTCGGATCCGTCCCCTGCCTGGCCTGCGGATAGCCGCTGTAGTCCACTTTCTCCGGCAGCACAGCAGCCGCAGTGGCATTTCCTCCCGGGCGGACGCTTTGTGCCATATTACTTCTATCGTTTGCGTTCCTGTCGTTTGCGCTTTCGTTGTTTTCGCTTCGGCTGTTTTTGTCTCTGTTGTTTCTGTCTCCCGTTTCGGCCTCGTCGATCCCGGCCGTTCCGTTTTTTATCCCGTACCCTCTCATATGGAGTTCACGGATGACTGCTTCCGTAATCTGCCGAACCAGCACTTCATTTACTTCCATATTCATCCGCTCCTCCTTAAAAATTATTCCGGTCGATCCTGTGGGGGATCTTTTTGATCTCTTCCCAGCGCTCGCCGCTCACCCGGTAGCCGGTCCCCGGCCCCATGTAATCATTCGGCGTATTCACCCCGCTCATCACATGGAAGTCTTCATCGAGAATCGCCGCCGTCTGCATATAGTCGCCGATCACGCGCTGCCGGAGCATGCTCAGGACACTTTCCGCCACATCCTCGTACCCGGTCTGGGCAAGCGCCTTCACCACATCCACGCCCGTGATGCCGCGCTTCATCAGGTCTTCCACGCCCATCAGATCCGCCACCACATCCCGATCCAGCGTATCCCTGCTGCCGTGCGCGTACGTCACGGCTTCCACCTGCTCATCAGTCACCTCTGCCAGATGCAGATAAGAAAAAACTGCCTGTACCGCTTTGGCCGCCCTGCGCCGCACACGGATCACATCCTCCTCCGTCACAGGCCGCAGGCCGCCGTCCACCTGCATGTCTCTCTGCAGCACATTATAATCGTCAAAATCCTCCGCGTCAAAATTGGACCCGGCAAACATATTGTCATAATTCGGTTCCGCCGCGTAACCGGAAAAGATAAAATCCGTACCCGGCAGAAACTGGAGCATCGTCCGGGCGGTTCTGCGCATATCCGAATGTGAAAAGCTCTGGTCATTGGACGAGGCACACTCCAGACCCAGGAGAGCAGCCACCAGGTTTTCCCCCATCACCTCGCGTATCCCGGCCGGCACACTCGCCGTAATGCCGATACAGCTCACGGAGCCGTTCTGGATCCCCTGGGAGCCCGCTCCCTTTGTCATATAAAGGCAGCGGCACTCCAGATAGAGCATGGACTTCTTCTCCGTACTGCCCATCAGCGCCTCTGAGCCGGAACCGGACGTGAAGCGTACCTTCAGGCCGCGGGACGCATACGCAGAGTTCAGAAAAGCCTTGGAATAGGGGGTATCGTCACCATCAATGAATACTTTCTCTGTGCCGTACACAGAAAGCGTCTCCGCATAGGTCGTAAAACCGCGAATCCCAAGCTCCAGCTCCGTAGCTTCTTCCGCGGAACACTGCGTCAGCACGCCGCGTCCGCCTACCTGGGAACCGATCAGCAGCGCAATCGCGCTGAAGGGCGCATAGCGGGCGACTCCCATCGTCGTCTCCTCCTCGCGGAAGCCTCTGAGCGCCCCCTCGGCAGCATCCGCGGCCAGCTGCACCGGATCGTCCTTTAAATTCGTAATATGTGCCTGATTCCCCGGCACCCGGCGCGCACGCATCTTCTGCATGCCCATCATCATCTCGACCACATTCAGCTCATTGATGACCTCTTTCATTTTCGCCGGAGTGATGCCGGATACCACCTTCAAGATTTCGTCCCTGGAAACATGGATATCCACAATCATCCGCGCAATATCAACGGAAGGAATCGCCATGGACTGCTCTGCGCGGTCCACACGGATCGCATAATCTGCAATAAACTGGTCAATAAAGTCGAATTCCTCCCGCTTCTTCCCATCCAGCTCCGTGATCCGCCCGTCCTCAATCCGTATCGACGGAGCCGGATCATAGGGGCTGTCCATTGCCGCAAATCCCTTCTCCGGCCACTCATCGATAAAGCCGTCCAGATTCACCTTCCGCTCATCCAGAGCCTCTATTCTTTTCGATCTTTTCATTTAACAATTCCCCCAGAATAAGATTGGGGCTATTATAACACAGTGAAATGACTTTGAAAACCTTTTTTGATTGTGTTTTTGGATTTTCTTGGATTTTTTATCCAGACATGAATTTTTGTGTTGTTTTCTGTCTTGAGGCATGTTGTTTTCTTGTGTTTTTGGCTGTCAAAGCCTTGTTTGGCCGCCTTATCTGCGTATATTTTCATTTTGTTATGCATTTTCGATTTTTGTCATGTAATCTCACCGCATCGATCTGTTTCCAAAAAAGCGCAATTTAATAGAGGGTAATATTACCCTCTATCGTTCTTAATTTCCATATTCTCTTTCCCTGTCGAATTTACTTCGCCTCTCCCATGCCTCCAGTCACCAAATGTGCGATTATACTTTTTCAATCACACAGCTATGCCTCTTCGCATTCACTCCTTTAGCGTCTTTATCATAATTGATTCCCACCAGAAGTAAATTGCCAAAATACTTTTTCAAATCTCCTTCATAACGGTTCTCGTGTATTTGTCGGATTGCAGTGTCAGCGTCTTTATCATATTTAAGCTCCACAATCATAACCGGCTTATCCGATCCTCTGCGAGGGAGAAAAACCAGGTCTGCAAACCCTTTTCCCTGTGGAAACTCCGGAACAATTTTATAAATTCTCCTTGCCGTGTAATATGCTATCATGATCGCGCTGCTGAGTGAAGCCTCATTATTATACTGCAGAACCGAAGAATTCAAAGCATGAACACGCTCCAGCGCATCGACCACAGCCTCCTCATTCCCGTGAAGGGTTGCTTCAAGTAAGTCTTCCGATTGACGAATAAGGTCGCCAACATCCTTCCACTCTTCCTCCCTGACCGCATCTGCGTACGCATCTGACACCTCCTGATTCGGTATGAATGTCCTTTCACTTGCGGCATCATAACCGAGATAACCAAGGTGAATCAACAGCGTCAGCACGTCATCCTTGTTATTAAAGGAGGTAACATCATTCTGAAAGGTGCTAACCACGACCCGAACCCTTTTCCCGCCAAGCATGGTAATGATGTCATCCTTCAAGCCACCAAAGTTCATGCTTATATAGTTTTTCAATGATTCGTAGGTTTCAGAGCTGGTCCAATAATTTCTTATAGCCCCTCTTGATATAGCGTTCATCACGGAATTGGGGTTATACACAGAATCCAGATTTTCAAAGGAATATCCGTCATACCAATGCTTCATCCTTTCAAAGTCAAACGAATATTTTTCACACAATTCTATGACTTCCTGTCCCGTAAATCCAACATACGGTGCCAGTGTGTCTGGCGCAACCATAGTGTACTCGTGAAAATCAGTCAGCGCCGATTCGGTACCATATTTTTTTATTGGAAGAATCCCTGTCATATAAGCAGCTGCGATTGTTTCATCGGTTGCTGTTCCACCCTTAAAAAGCCCGCGAAGGAGCTGGATATATTCCTTTTGGAGTGCATCATCGTTCTTTGCCTCACGAAAGATTGCATCCCATTCATCTATTACAACAATGAATTGATTCCCCACATTATGGCTGACAGATAAAAGAGCATCAGGAAGGAACGTTTCGTCCTCATCAACACAATTCAAAAATGCTTTCCTGAGCTCGTCTATCACTGCGGTCTGGATATCAAGAACTACATTCTCTCCTTTATTTTTCGAGCGGGCGATAAACCACGTAATATCCAGATAAATTACGTCATATTTATTGAGATACTTCTCAAAGGAATCCTTATTTGCTATCTCCAACCCTTCAAACAGTGACCGTGAATCACAGCTCTTATCATAATAGGCGCAGAGCATCTTCGCAGCAAATGATTTTCCAAAACGACGAGGACGGCTAAAACTTGTCAGCTTCTGAGGGGTGTTGATCGTTCGATTTATGAAATCAATCAAACCAGTTTTATCAACATAGATTCCATTTAAAATTGTCCGAAATCCTTTATTCCCTGGATTCAAATAGATTCCCATGAGCTGTAACCTCCTCTCCTATGATGTCTATATTATACATTTGCAATCGTTCATGCGCAAGCATATTTTTTCGCCACTCGTTATCCTTTGATGCCCTTTATTGACACCTCTTATTTATTGTGTTTTAAGAGATATCATTTCGAATGTTAATACCTCTCCAGTAAATTTATAACCCGCCATCGGTTTACCCGTAGCATCTAATGTCTACTCGCTAATTTCATCAACCCTTTCTCATCGGTTTAACCGTTGCGTCTTTTGCAATATGCCCTGTCTCCTTATTTATTTTACTAAGGGATTACCCTTGGCCGGATTCCCCCACCGAATCTATGATTTTGCAGCTGCTGCCGGATGCCCTGGCAGCAGCTTTTTTAGAATAAATCCTTGAAAAAGAATGAGATTTTTCCAACAAAATAAGAGCCGGTTAAGGCTCTTATTTCGATTGTCTCGGATACGGCTTTTACCGCCCTCTCTGCCGACGCTCTTTTTTCCGGACACGCTTTATCTTTAAAATCAATCGGGTTCATTATTTTTATTTCACCTGTTTACTGCTTCAGAACCTTACACATTTTCCCGCAGAACGCGATCCCATATTCCTCGATCCTGTTAATCTGGAATCCGAGGAAATATTCATTGTGTATCATCGAAGCCTGTGTTTTTACTGCTCATCTCCGCAATCGGACCTCACACCACTGCTTCCACCAATACTCGGTCCCCCACCGTAATCTGCTTCATGCCGGTCTGCTTTTTCTTATTGAGGCCAAATTTTTCTTCAAAAATTTGGCTGTCGCGGCATCTACGCTTCGCTCCGGTCGGTGCTAAACGTGTGCCACTGGCACACAGCACCGCCAAATGGATGTGCAAGCACATCCGCTTGGCTCGTTGCTTCGCGCAAGTTAAAGCTGAGCATATATCCCTTCTGTAAGCGATAATAATCCATGTATTCCAACAGCTGATTTTCTCCACGGCGATTGTATTCCTGTCCATGATAAATCTTCATCTCCAGGACAAACTGCACCCCTTTGAAATCAATAATTACATCTGTACGTTTCATATTGCGCGTCCTCGATTCGATGTAATAATTCCCGGTATCATTTATGAAGGGAATCCATTCTCCGCCAATTTTACACTGTATCATATGAATAACGGCAAACCCGAAGTTCATACCGGCGACGGATTAAACTGGGGGTTGGGATCCGCACACCACTCGTCAAATGCCCCCTATGCTGAGGCATGTATTCCGATTCGTGCATATGATATTGATACATATCCAACACTTATCCCATGCCAGGGTAGTTGCGGCTCTGGAAGCGGTGGCAAAATCACCCGAAGGCAAAGTTCTATAGAAGTGTTGTGGGATGACGGAACCGTGATGGAAATGCATTTTGAAGGGAACGGGCCAGTTCGTCCAATTCAGAAAGAACGCAAACCAGATTCACCATTATTCGAATATCCAAAACAGCTTACATCTTCAAATGGAGGCGCCGTTCTCGGTGAGTACCTGCGAAAACGATTAAATGTTGGAAGCAGAGTCCCTATCAATTATAAGGATCTCCAACGATATGGTCGAGACTATATTACATTTACGCTTACTGTTGCCGGAAACTATGAAGCAGATTTTCATGTATAAAACCCAGAGATTCTTCTCTACAAGGAATACCTCCGCTCTGAAAAAGAACCCGTGCCCGTCTCTCTCCTGCCTGCGGATAATTACGAGCGCAAGTATGGGTTTGAGAAGGCACGGAAAAAGCCGGAGGGGTTCATGATTTGATTTAGCTTATTGGATTTGACTGCGCACCCCTCCAATCATAGAAACGGCGCCTGAAAAAAGATTACGATTTTGCTTGCATTCCGGACATTTTTCGGTTATCATGTATCTAATGGAGATATAGCTCAGCTGGGAGAGCATCTGCTTGACGTGTAGAGGGTCACAGGTTCGAGTCCTGCTATCTCCA
>JAJQBS010000060.1 GCA_021203145.1 Lachnospiraceae bacterium
CGCCCCAGCCGATTCCGCCGACGCCTTTTTCCCACTGCAGCTCCCACACGCCGAGCGCGCCGTAGGTATAACCACATCCTCCGCTTTGCATGATCAGGTAAGCCAGCCGCCGCATCATGGCGGCCGTGATCGGCCGGGAGGAGTATTCGTTGGAAGTGGCGCCCTCGTAGTTTCCTTCACTTTCAAGCACCGGATGACCGGCGTACCGCTCCCTGAATTCGGAATACATGGACTGCGCCATATCAAAATCGCCATGGCCGGCCTGACTCATCGCGAAGTCAAACCAGTCCTCTTTCTCATAGATCTGCGGGAACGGGCGGTCGCACGCCAGATGGGCGGACTGCAGGTTGTCATAGGCGTTCCAGCGCGCGCATTCCCTGGCAACCTCTTTCCAGAGCCTGGTATTTTCTTCCAGGTCGCCCATATAGCCGGGCAGTTCGCCGGCCAGCGTCCATGCGACCGGATATGCGCCGTACCGCGCGGCCGTGTATTTTGCCATCTTTTTGTAGCGCTCCACGCCGCCGACCGGCATGTCATATCCCCAGGCGTATCCGACCGCAATGAGCAGACCCTGGTCGGCCAGTGACATTCAGCAGCCAGATTACCCATAAACGCATTCTAAGCACTTATCCTTTATAAAAATAGATTACGGGAAGCTGATATTTTGTATCAACATAAGCTTGTTAGGCGGAAGGATTGGTGCTATTCTATGATAAGCGAAGCCTGTCACTCCCCTCGTTATGAAACGGGCTGGATATGATATATTGAAAGTCGCACATGAAAAATCGGTACCGTTCTCGATCTGCTGCGCAAATCGGGACAATCTTCGCGAAGAAATGTTTTACGAAAAATACCATCAGAAACAAGAAGGAGAAGCTATGGGGAAGAATCTTGTAATAGTGGAGGTATCGCAGAAGCAGGCATATATTTTTTCCAGCAATAAGCTGAGGGACAATATCAGCCGCTCTGCCGTGATCGCCCACGTGACAAGTGCGGAGTACTTCGGGGAAGCCGCTGCCGGTTACTATGAAAGAAAGCAGAATGAGGTGTACTGCGGGGGCGGGCATGCGATTTTGCAGTTTGATGACGCGGAACAGGCGAAAGGGTTTATCCGCGCGGTTACTTTAGACGTGAAAAAGAGGTTTCCGGGGTTGGAACTGTTCGCAACGATTCATGAGTGTGACCAGGAGCCGGCGGCAAAGGATATTTTCCTGTTGATTCAGAAGCTGGAGCGTAAAAAGTCCGTCCGCCGTGCTTCTTTTGCGCAGGGCAGCTTCGGCGTGGAGGCCACCGACTCGTCGACCCGCTCGGTAAAGGAGCCGAAGATCAATGGGAAGAAAGCAGTCGTTCCTTCCCTGGAAAAGGATTTCGGGGAGATCCCATCAGGATTCGCGAAGGCGTGGGAGTTTGAAAATCTGGGCGCGAGTAAAAATGAGTCAAGCTTTATCGCGGTCGTCCATGTCGATGGCAACGCGATGGGGAAGCGCGTGGAACAGATCCGGGAGAGATACGGAGACCACCCCTGGGCGGAATATAGTGACATTTTGAAACAGTTCAGCGAATCCATCGACCGTGATTTTAAGAGCACATTTGTGGAGCTTTGCCAGGTTGTGGCAGAAAAAATACACGATGGGAAGCTTGGGGAGATTGAGCTGAGAACGGCGCAGAATGGGGACTATTATTTCCCGGTCCGCCGTGTGATTACGGAGGGCGATGATATCTGCTTTGTCACGGAAGGAAAATTATGGCAGCACTGAGCCGGGAGGAAAAAAGAGCCGAGAGTAAACTGGATGATGAAACGCTTTCTGAAATACTTACCGCGTATTTTGAAATTCAGAGCCAGTGCAGGACTCCAGAGTGTCGGGTACAGGAGCTTGGAGACCGGGGGGAACTATGGGACTATGATAGAATGAATGAAAAGCTTATCAACGCGGTAAAGCGATTTGCCTGAGAACCACAGGGGTTTATCAATCTGCATCCCCGCGATAAAAAGATATGGAAGCAGTCGTTTTTCTGTGATATACTGAATCAAATCAATATTCAAGGAGGAATTTCGATTGATATCAAAACCGATGAAGACGATTCTCCATGCACTTTCTTACAGCGACATGGAGCTGGAGTCGGCGAGACGGCTGGCGGATTTGAAAAAACTGGATCCGATCAGAATTTTTTGCAGGAAGCTGGACGCGGAGATTTATAATGGGGATTATAAAATTCCGATCCGACTGTATTTTCCATCAGAAAAGGCTATGGAGGAGAGCAGCAGGTCGGAGGCAGAGAGCAGCAAATTGTCTGGAGAAACTTCGGAGGATTCGACGAAGGATCCTGCCGGGAAAGCTTCCGGCGGGATTCTTCTTTTTTTCCACGGAGGAGGCTGGGTGACGGAGAGCGTTGAGAACTACGACCGGGTCTGTGCACGAATGGCGGTTTCCACGGGCTGCCTGGTGATTTCAGTGGAATACCGGCTGGCTCCGGAGCATCATTTCCCGACAGGGCTGATGGATTGCTATACGGCGGCGCGGGCACTGTACTGCGGCGAGCTTTCGCTCGTGGAGCCACATAAAGAAAATGAGCCCATGTCTGGTCGCCCCCGGCTGCACAGAGAAAATGAGCCTCTGTCCGGTCGCCTCCGGCTGCAAAGGGAAAATGAGCCCCTGTCCGGCCGCCTCCGGCTGCACAGAGAAGCACTTCCCCTGTCGGAAGAGTTTTCTTTTTCCGATTTACAGGTAGATCCGAAGCAGATCACGGTGATCGGGGATAGTGCGGGCGGAAACCTTGCGGCCGCGCTTTGTCTGATGGCGCGGGATACCGGCGAGTTTCAGGTGGAGCGGCAGATCCTGATTTACCCCGCCCTCAATAACTGCTATACAGAGGAATCGCCGTTCCCTTCGGTTCGGGAGAATGGGGACAGTTATCTGCTGACTGCCAAAAAGATGCGGCACTATCTGGATCTGTACCAGAGCACGCCCGAAGACCGGAAGAATCCATATTTTGCCCCGATCCTGGCGGAGGATCTGCAAAACATGCCGCGCACATTGATCCTGACGGCGGAGTATGACCCGCTGCGGGATGAGGGCGAGGCGTATGGAAGACGGCTTCTGGAGGCCGGGAATCAGGTGGAGGTTCATCGGATCCCGGAGGCGCTGCATGGGTTTTTCGCTCTGGGAATCAAATTTTTGCACGTGCAGGAGAGCTTTGAATATATCAATCAGTTTTTGGCGTAGTATATAGCAGTGAGGATGGAGACAACATGTCAGATTTTGGATATTCACAGTGGAGAAAACTGGATAATGCCGGGCTTGCCTTTCCTGCGGCGGCCGGTGAAAGCAACAACCGGGTCTTTCGCTTTTACTGTCAGCTGAATGAAACCGTGGATGGAGACCTGCTGCAGAGCGCACTGGACGCGACGATGGAGAAATATCCGCTCTACCAGGCCGTACTGCGCAAGGGGCTGTTCTGGTTTTATCTGGAGAGGCGCGATATTCGTGCCATAGCGGTAAAGGAGCAGAAAGCCCCCTGTGGCAATCTGTATATCCGTGATAAAAAATCTCTGCTCTTTGAAGTCTCTTATTTTGAAAACCGGATTAATTTTGAAGTGTTCCACGCGCTGACGGACGGCACGGGCGCGATGCACTTTCTGGAGGAGCTGGTACGGAATTACCTGATACTCGCGCACCCGGACGTTTCTTTTCCGGAGCTGGTTCCGGATGAGGAGATTACCGGAAAGGAGCAGGAGGAGGACAGCTTCTCCCAGTATTATTCGGACCGGGGCAGGAAAGAGCGGGAGAGGAAGCATTTTGCCGTCCAGCTGAAGGGGGAGCGGCTTGCACAGGACGAGATGCGCATTACGGAGATTGAAATCCCCGTGCGGGAAATGCTCGCGAAGGCGCATGAATACGGGGTATCGATCACGGTACTGATTGCTTCCATGCTGCTGTTCGCAATCCACGACGAGGTGCCCACGAGCAGGCAGCACCGGCCGATTAAGCTGATGGTGCCGGTAAATCTGCGCAACTATTTTCCATCGCGGTCGATGGCGAACTTTTTCGGATGGATTGAGGTGGGCTATGTGTTCCGGGAGGACACTGTGTTTAAGGAAGTGCTCGCCGATGTGAAGGGACAGTTTGAACGGGAGCTGGAGAAAAAACGGCTTGCGGCGAGGCTGAATGCATGGGTCGGACTGGAAAAGCACCCCGTCCTGCGGGCGGTTCCGCTGGGCATCAAGCAGTTTGCCCTGGCGCTCGGGACGAACATCGGGTCGCGGAATGTCACCGCGGTCTGTTCGAACGTCGGCATTATCCGGATGCCCGGGGAGTACGCGCCTTATATTGACACCTTTCGATTGTTTTCAAGCACGGAGACAATGCAGCTGTGCTCCTGTACCTACGGCGACAAGCTGGAGATTGGGATCTCCTCAAAGCTTCCATCGGAGAGTATCCAGAGAAATTTCATGCGTTTGCTGAAAGAGGAGGAGGTTCCCTATGAAGAGCTAGAGCCGAATTTTCCGGGCTATCGGAAAGAACGGCTGATGGAAGGAAAAACTCTTTTTTCTATTTTTACCTTCCTGTGTATCGCGGTGGCGGTGATCTGCGGCATGGTAAACGCCATGATATCGAATCAGCTGAGCTGGAGCTGGTTTGTGACGGCGGGGGTTTTTTCCATCTGGCTGGTGGCGTCCGTGGCTTACCGGAAACGAAGAAACCTTTTGAAAAATGAGATGTGGCTGCTGCTGCTGATCTCCGTGATCGGAGTCTTATGGGACCGGTTTACCCGATGGCGGGGCTGGTCGGTCGATTTCCTGATCCCGGTGGCGTCGCTGGCTGTGCTCAGTTCGATCCCCGTGATTGCCCGGATCCAGCATCTGGAGCAGCAGGAGTACCTCTTTTACCTGGTACAGGCCTGTGCGTTCGGCCTGCTCCTGCCCCTTGTCCTTCTGCTGACTGGTGTTGTGAGACTGCCGTACGCATCGATATTGTGCGAGGGAGTCAGCTTCCTGGTTCTGGCCGGCCTGTTTCTCTTTCAAAAAAGGGCGACCACGCAGGAGCTGCAAAAAAAGTTCCGGATGTAAGGACCTGTCGGAAAATAACGCATGCATCCAGCACCGCCTGATCCGCGAATCGCAGGTTGTAAAAGCCTCGCCGCAGCTAAGAAGCTGCCGGGTCAGGCAATGTACCTGCACAAATGATTGCTAATTATTTAACACTCACAAAATTGAACCGGAATGGGGAAATATTCGGTCATTATGCATAAAAAAAATGGTGAAAATTCTGTGAAAACATACCAATTGATAAGCTAGTATACCAGTGCTACAATAGTTTTGTTTATGGGGGCGCCCGGAATACGCAGATAAGAATAAGGAGGATATAAGTAATGAAGAAAAAGTTTATGGCACTTGTACTCGGCATGTCAATGGTAATGTCCGCATCCATGATGGCTTCCGCAGCTGACGTCACACTGACGATGGCGGAGGTAAACCCGGCGGATACGATCGTAGGCCAGATGGATCAGGCTTTTGCTGACAAGGTAGCGGAGCTTTCCGACGGCACCATTGAGATCAACATTATGTTCAGCGGTGTTCTCGGCGCAGAGGAGGATGTCCTTGACACCATGCTCGGCGGCGGCGGCACGATTGATATTTCCCGTATTTCCGCGTTTGCTCTGACCAGCTACGGCGGAGAGAAGTCCATGCTTCTGTCCCTGCCGTACACCTTTGAGAGCAGAGAGCATTTCTGGGCATTCGCTACCTCTGATCTTGCACAGGAATTCCTGCTTGAGCCGGTAGAGAACGGCACCGGCATCCGCGGCCTGTTCTACGGCGAGGAAGGCTTCCGCCATTTCTTTACAGTGGATGAGATATCCGGTATTGAGGATCTGGCCGGCATGAAGATCCGTGTTTCCAATGACGCGATTATGAACGGCCTGGTTGAGGGTCTTGGCGCTTCTCCGACAGTTGTATCCTTCACAGAGCTGTACTCCGCACTGCAGACAGGCGTTGTTGACGCGGCAGAGCAGCCGATCGCGAACTATCAGTCCAACGCGTTCCCGGAGGTTGCCCCGTATCTGATCCTTGACGGACATACCCTTGGCGCGGTTCAGGTCGTTATAACAGATGACGCGTGGAATTCCCTGACTGAGGAGCAGCAGGCGATCATCACAGAGGCTGGTGAGTATGCTTCCAATTATTGCCGTGAGATTTCCGAATCTGCAGAGAATGAGGTTCTCGAAGAGCTCATCGCTGATGGCGTGACCGTGATTGAGGTGGACGACCTGACTCCGTGGCAGGAAGCGGTTGCTGACCTTGTCGCTGAGAATATCGTAGGCCAGGAAGACCTGTATCAGCAGCTTCTTGACTTCGCGGACGCTGAGTAATCAAAAAAGGAAAGCAGAATTATTGTAACAGTTACTGGCATAAGGGGATTGTCCTGTTTCAAAAGAATATCCCCTTATGCTTCTTTTAAATAAGAGAGCGGCGCAAGGGTAAACGACCACCGTCGTTTACCTGTATAATCGTTTTGAGGGGCGATGGCGCCGGCCTGCGTTCCGTATCTTTTCCGGATATGGGACTGGGAAAAGGAGGGATTTTCTATTATGGAAGCTTTCTTTCAGAAAGTAGATAAAATCAAACCTGTGTTTGATATTACATACAAGGTCGTATTGTTTATCTGCAAGATTCTGCTCGTCGGTGATATTCTGATCACGAGCATGAGTGTGGCAGGCAGATACGTTTCTTTCATTCCGGATCCGTCCTGGACGGAGGAGGTCGTGCTGACATTCATGGCATATATGGCGGTGCTGTCGGCAGCGATGGCGATCCGGAGAGGCGCGCATATCCGCATGACCGCGCTGGATAATTATCTTCCGAAGGCGGCAGTGCATGTGCTTGATTTTCTGGCAGATATCTGCGTCATGATCCTTGGAATCGTTATGCTGGTCGTCGGTATGAAATACGCGATGACGATCGGGTCAAAGGGCACGTATGTCAGCATGCCGTGGCTTTCCCGCTTCTGGCTGTATTTCCCGGTGCCGGTGGCCGGTATTGCCATGATCGTTTTTGAAATAGAGGTAATCTATAATCACGTGAAGACGCTCTGCGGATTCGGAGAGGAGGTAAAGGCATGAGTACACAGACCGTAGCTATTATCATCCTGCTGGTCAGCTTCCTTGTGATGATTGTCCTGCGATTTCCGATTGCCTACGCGGTAGCGATCGCTTCTCTTCTTTGTCTCTGGTATCAGGGACTCCCGTTTACGACACTCTGCCAGCAGATGGTAAAGGGCATCAACTCATTCAGCCTGATGGCTGTCCCGTTCTTCATTACGATGGGCTGCCTGATGGGCTCCGGAGGTATTTCTGAAAAACTGATTGCGCTGGCCGATACCATCGTAGGGTGGATGACGGGCGGCATGGCGATGGTCAATATCGTGGCGTCCTATTTCTTTGGCGGCATTTCCGGTTCCGCCGCTGCGGATACGGCTTCCCTGGGAAGTATCCTGATTCCGATGATGGTAGATCAGGGCTATGACGATGATTTTTCCGTGGCAGTCACGATCACGTCCTCGTGCGAAGGCCTTCTGGTTCCGCCCAGCCATAATATGGTTATTTACGCGATGTCCGCGGGCGGCGTCTCGGTAGGAAGCCTTTTCCTTGCCGGTTATGTCCCGGGTGCGCTCCTCGCGATTTCCCTGATGGTCCTATCTTATATCATCTCCAAGCGGAGGAATTACCCGAAGGGTTCTCCGTTCAGCCTGAAACGTCTTGTGAAGCAGTTCTTTATATCCATATGGGCGCTGCTGGCGATCGTCATCGTTGTTGTGGGCGTGGTACTCGGATGGTTTACCGCCACAGAGTCCGCCGCGATCGCGGTTATCTACAGCCTGATTGTCAGCGTCTATGTCTACCGTGGCCTGACCTGGAAGGGTGTCTGGAAGGAGCTGGAGAACTGTATCGATACACTTTCCATCGTGCTGATTCTGATCGCGACCTCCAGTGTGTTTGGATACTGCCTGACGCTGCT
Organism: Lachnospiraceae bacterium; assembly: GCA_021203145.1. GTDB lineage: Bacteria > Bacillota > Clostridia > Lachnospirales > Lachnospiraceae > Choladousia. The sequence goes on from JAJQBS010000060.1 coordinate 8,015, forward strand.
GCAGGTGCCGACCCTCGTGGCGAACGCGGTGATTGGCCTGACAGACAATCCGATCATCATCGCGCTGCTGCTTGACCTGATTCTGCTGTTCCTCGGCTGCATCATGGACATGGCTCCGATCATCCTGATCGCGACCCCGATTCTCTATCCGATCGCGCAGTCGATTGGCATTGGCGCGATCCAGTTCGGTATCATGATCGTCCTGAACTGCGGCATCGGTCTTCTGACCCCGCCGGTAGGTTCCGTGTTGTTCATCGGTTCGGCAGTCGGCAAGGTAAAAATGGAGAAGGTCGTGAAGGCGACTCTGCCGTTCTATATCTGCATGATCATCGTGCTGCTGCTGGTCACCTTCATCCCGCAGGTAAGCACATTCCTGCCGAACCTGCTTATGTAGAAACCATGTAATGATACAGGCGAGAGTGCGAAGCACGGGGCAATCCGTGGTATCATTATTTTTTTGCCGCTCGAATTATGTGATTCAGAAATAAAGGAAGCGAAAGCATGACTTACCGTTATCGATGCGAAATCCGGACGATGGACTACTGGCTCTTATCCATGTACCATACGTATCATTCCATGATTGGCATGTGCAATCTCGTGCTGCTTGGCGCGTCAGTCGCTCTTACTGTGCGGTTCTGGAATGAGGTGAACGTGAATGTCCAGGTGTTTCTGGTTCTGTTCTGCCTGCTGATTCCTGTATTTCATCCGGCTGGCGTCTGGATGAAAGCGAGATCCCGGGCAAAAATGACTCCGCAGAATACGGAGATGGCATTTTCAGACCAGGGGATTTATGTCACATTGGACGGAAAGCATGAGATGATTTCCTGGAATAAGGTCAAAGGAGCTAAAAAAGAGGGCAATATGGTGATTTTATTTACCGGGGGCGGGCACGGCTATATGCTGACCGACCATGTCCTTGGGGAGGAAAAAGAAGAGTTTTACAATTATGTGAAAGCCCGCGTTTATACCGGTGACGGTAATCATTCTGACAAACGGCGAAAGAGTAAATGAAGTGCAAAAAGGGCAGCTCGAAGCAATACGACTGTCCTTTTTGTACAGGGACAGGCAAGGAAATTTTGCGGCTGACGTGTTATAGTGAACGATAAAATTCTTTTGTCATTCACTATAAAGGATGCTTAATGGAGGGATTTTATGAGACCAGTAAAAGACAGAATCTGGAATGAATATAGCCAGATTGACCCGGAGGAGACTGGCCCAGGTGTGATTCGCAGGATCCTCGCCTATACAGACGAGGTGATGATCGTGGAAAATCATTTTGAAGTGGGAGCCGTGGGGGCATTGCACCATCATCCCCACACGCAGATCACCTATGTGGTCAGCGGCGCCTTCGAGTTTGAGATTAATGGAGAAAAGAGGGTTGTAAAAACCGGAGACAGCCTGTTGAAAAAAAACGGGATCGAGCATGGGTGCGTCTGCCTGGAGGCCGGCGTGCTCCTGGATGTGTTCGCGCCTATGAGAGAGGATTTTGTATGACATTTCGTGCTTAGAATGCCGGCCTGTGACGGGAGTCTTCAGAAAAGTCGGCTTTCGAATAATTTTAGAATCGTTACAGGGGTACGGGCTTTGGGCAAATTGCGAATTTGTGGAAAATATACTATAATGCAAACAGGTGCACGGGGATTCTGAATGCGGGTGTTGCCTGCGGCAGGCGCATTGCCGGAATTTCTGTGTGCAGAAAAGGATCGGAGGAAATGAACATGAAGGCATTTATGGACAAGGATTTTCTTTTATCAACCGAGACAGCGAAAAAGCTGTTTCATGAATTTGCTGAGACGACGCCGGTTCTGGATTATCACTGCCACATCAACCCGCGCGAGATTGCGGAGGACCGCAAGTTTGATAACATCACGCAGGTATGGTTGGGCGGGGACCACTACAAGTGGAGGCAGATGCGCTCGAACGGGATTGAGGAGAAGTACATTACCGGCGATGCCACGGACCGTGAGAAGTTCCAGAAATGGGCCGAGACGCTGGAGAAGGCGATCGGCAATCCACTGTATCACTGGAGCCACCTGGAGCTGCAGCGGTATTTCGGGTATTATGGCGCTCTGAACGGCAGGACGGCGGAGGAGGTATGGAATCTCTGCAATGAGGCGCTCCACCAGGACGACATGAGCGTCCGCAATATCATCCGCAGATCCGGTGTGACGCTGATCTGCACGACCGATGACCCGGTAGACACCCTGGAATGGCATGAGATGATCGCGAAGGATGAGACCTTCGAGGTGCAGGTGCTGCCCGCGTGGAGACCGGACAAGGCGATGAACCTGGAGAAGCCGGATTACGCGGATTATATTGCAAAGCTTGCCGGGGTGAGCGCGACAGATATTGCCACGTTTGAGGATCTGGTGAAGGCTCTGCGCGTCCGCATGGAATATTTTGCGGCGAGAGGCTGCTGCGTGTCCGATCACGGCCTGGAGTATGTGATGTATGCCCCGGCGTCTGCGGGTGAGGTGAACGCGATTTTTGCGAAGCGCCTGAAGGGCGAGGCCATTACGCGCACGGAGGAGATCCAGTTCAAGACCGCGTTTATGCTGGCGATGGGCAGACTCTATCATGAGTTTAACTGGGCGATGCAGCTCCACTACGGTGCGAAGCGTGACAACAATCAGCTGATCTACAAGACCCTGGGACCGGACACGGGCGTGGACTGTATCAACAACTATGCGCCATCTTCTGAGCTGGCGGATTTCCTGAACGCGCTGGTGGTCGAGGACAAGCTTCCGAAGACCATCCTTTACAGCCTGAACCCGAATGACAACGCGGCGATCGGCACGATCCTGGGCTGCTTCCAGGGGACGGAGGCAGTCGGCAAGATTCAGCAGGGCAGCGCCTGGTGGTTCAACGATCATAAGCAGGGCATGACGGATCAGATGATTTCCCTGGCAAATCTGGGGCTGTTGGGCAATTTCCTCGGCATGCTGACCGATTCCAGAAGCTTTTTGTCCTACACCCGGCATGAATATTTCCGCCGTATCCTGTGCAACCTGATCGGCGGCTGGGTAGAGAACGGAGAGTATCCGGACGATGAAGCTGCTCTGGAGCAGATCATTCGCGGGATTTCCTATGGCAATGCGGTGCGTTATTTCGGATTTGATCTGGATCCAAATGAACGGCGTGCCTGATCAGGGGAATCTGGATTTATGTGGAAACGCATAAGACCCACGTCTGCCGCAGGCCGGACAGAGACCTGGGCATTTAAGGGAGGCTGATTATGTATATAGAAGAGCGTCAGGCGGGGGAAAATGGGCGTGATTACGCGCTCCGTGTACTAAAAGACAATATTATGGACCTGGAGCTGGAGCCTGGGAGTATGGTGAGTGAGAAGGATCTGGCTGCAGAGCTGGGGCTTTCCCGTACACCGGTGCGGGAGGCGCTGCTTGACCTTGCCAAGGCCGGGGTGGTGGAGGTATATCCGCAGCGCGGCAGTCAGATCAGTCTGGTCGACTACGACCTCGCAGAGGAAACTCAGTTTACCCGCAATATCCTGGAGAGCTGCGTCGTGCAGATCGCCTGCCGGAATGCGACGGACGATGATATCTGTATCCTGCAGGAAAACGTCATGCTTCAGGAATTTAATGTTAAAAACACCAGAAAAATGATGCGGTTGGATGATGGGTTTCACCGCGAGCTGTTTCGGATTGCCGGGAAAATGCATACCTGGAACATGCTGAGCAGCTATGCAATTCATTTTGACCGAATCCGGGTGATGGCGCTTCATTCTGTGAAGGATCTGAAAATCGTGGACGACCACAAACGGATCTGCGCGGCGGTCAGCGGGCGGGATGAGGTTCTGGCAAAGGAACTGATGGAAGAGCATCTTGCGCGATATCTTGTGGATGAAAAGGAAATCCGTGAGAATTACCCGGCCGGGTATTTTAAATCATAAGGTAAAACGACTTATGCCGTTTACTATATCACAACAAAAAGGAGGCAGTATTGTAGCATGCGTTTAAGTGAAGAAGGTTTGAAAAATCGTCAGGAATGGCTGGATAAGGGTTATCAGCTCCCGAAATTTGACCGGGAGGTGGTGAAGGCAAAGACGAAGGAAACGCCGGAATGGATCCATTTCGGAGCAGGCAACATTTTCCGTGCTTTCCAGGCAAACGTGCTGCAGGGGCTTTTGAACGAAGGCTGCTGTGAGACCGGTCTGATTGTGGCGGAGGGCTTTGACTATGAGATCATTGAGAAAATGTATCTTCCGCACGACAGCTACAGTGTGCTGGCTACGTTGAAGGTGGACGGCTCGGTAGAGAAAACGGTTGTCGGCAGTATCGTAGAATCCCTTACGCTCGACCCGGAAAATACGGCGGATTTCTCCAGATTGAAGGAGATCTTTACTGCTGATTCGCTGAAGATGGCGAGCTTTACGATCACCGAGAAGGGCTACAGCCTGGTGAACGGGCGCGGCGAGACGCTCCCGGCGGTTGAGGAGGACTTTAAGAAGGGTCCCGCACAGGCGACAAGCTACATCGGCAAGGTTGCGGCGCTTCTCTACGCGCGCTACCAGGCGGGGCAGAAGCCGATCGCGATGGTCAGCATGGACAACTGCTCGCACAATGGTGATAAGCTGTATGCCGCGATCAATACCTTCGCGCAGGAGTGGGCGAAGAACGGCGCAGCGGAGGCCGGATTCGCGGACTATATCAATGACAAGTCAAAGGTCGGCTTCCCATGGAGCATGATTGACAAGATCACCCCGCGCCCGGACGCGAACGTGGAGAAGATTCTCGCGGACGATGGTCTCGAGGAGCTGGAGCCGGTCATTACATCGAAGAAAACCTATGTCGCGCCGTTTGTAAATGCAGAGGAGTGCCAGTACCTGGTGATCGAGGACGCGTTCCCGAACGGGAAGATCAACCTCACGCCTGCCGGTATCATCTATACGACACGCGAGAACGTGGATCGTGTCGAGCGGATGAAGGTCTGCACCTGCCTGAACCCGCTGCACACATCCCTGGCTGTGTTTGGCTGCCTGCTTGGATATGAGCGGATTTACGAGGAAATGCGCGATCCGGTTCTGAAGAAAATGGTGGAGACCATCGGCTATCAGGAGGGTCTTCCGGTCGTGGTAAAGCAGGATCTGCTCGACCCGGAGAAATTTATCGGCGAGGTCATCAACGTGCGCCTGCCGAACCCCTTCATGCCGGACACGCCGCAGCGTATTGCGACCGACACCTCGCAGAAGCTGGCGATCCGTTATGGCGGGACGATCTCCGCATATGCTGCATCTGACAGTCTCGATGTGAAATCCCTGAAGCTGATCCCGCTGGTACTCGCCGGCTGGCTCCGCTACCTGATGGGAATCGATGACTCTGGCAAAGAATTTGAGCTCAGCCCGGATCCGCAGCTGACCGTCGTCTGCCCATATGTAAAGGATATCAAGCTCGGCGAGACCGACGGCGTGGAGGCGAAGGTGGAGCCGATCCTGAAGAGGACGGATATCTTCGGCGCAGACCTGTACGAGGTCGGCCTGGCGGACACGGTGATCGGCTACTTCCGGGAGCTCATCGCAGGTCCGGGCGCAGTGAGGGCGACCCTGGAGAAATATGTGGGTTAGTGATTGATGGTTAGTGGCTAGTTGTTAGTGGTTAGTGATTAGTGATTAGTGGCTGGTGATTAGCTGATAGTGATTAGTGCTTAGCGATTGGCGACTGGCAGTTAGTGGTTCGTGCCTGGTGATTAGTGGCTGGTGGATAGTGGACACTGTCCGGCGGTCACTTGCACCATCTGAGCAGAATCTGGATATCATAAGGAAAATACTTTAGTACGGGAAAGGAAAAGCCGCCGGAAAGTCAGCGGCAGGGAATAGAATCATGGAATTAAATTTAAGACCGGCAAGTGAGTGCAAGTATGATGCGGTATCTCTTGGCGAGGTAATGCTCCGTCTGGATCCGGGCGAGGGGAGGATCCGCACGGCTCGTTCCTTCCGCGCGTGGGAAGGCGGCGGAGAGTATAACGTTGTGCGCGGACTCCGCAGATGCTTCGGGCTGCGTACAGGTGTGATCACCGCATTTGCTGATAATGAAGTCGGAAAGCTGATGGAGGACTTTATCCTGCAGGGCGGGGTGGACACTTCTTTGATCAAGTGGATGAAGACGGACGGCATCGGGCGCGTCTGCCGCAACGGCCTGAACTTTACAGAGCGCGGATTTGGCATCCGCGGGGCGGTCGGCTGCTCTGACCGTGCCAACACGGCGATCTCCAAGGCGACGCCGGAAGACTTCGACTTTGACTATATTTTTGGCGAGCTTGGCGCGCGCTGGCTCCATACCGGCGGCATCTATGCGGCGCTTTCCGAGCAGTCCTGCGAGACCGTCATCGCCGCGATCAAGACCGCGAAAAAGTATGGCACGGTCATTTCCTACGACCTGAACTACCGTCCGTCCATGTGGAGCGCGATCGGCGGTCAGGCGAAAGCCCAGGAAGTGAATAAGGAGATCGCGAAGTATGTGGACGTCATGATCGGAAATGAGGAGGACTTCACCGCATGCCTCGGCTTCGAGATCGAGGGCAATGACGCAAACCTGAAAGAGCTGAACATCGACGGCTACCGCAAGATGATCAACGAGGCGGCAAAAACGTATCCGAACTTTAAAGTTGTAGCTACAACCTTAAGAAAAGTGAAGACCGCGACGGTCAACGACTGGAGCGCGCTCTGCTGGGCGGACGGTGAGATTTACAAGGCTGCGGACTACAATAACCTTGAAATCCTGGATCGCGTGGGCGGCGGCGATTCCTTCGCGTCCGGCCTTGTGTACGGCCTGATTATGGGCAAGGGCGCGGAAGCAGCTGTCAACTACGGCGCGGCGCACGGCGCACTGGCCATGACGACCCCGGGCGACACGACCATGGCAAGCCTGAAGGAAGTAGAGGGCATCATGTCCGGCGCAGGCGCGAGAGTGCAGAGATAAGCATAATCGTGGAGGATACTACTATGAAAGATCAGAATTGCGGCTACTGCGTGGGCGGCGAGCCTCTCGCGAAATTTGGAATCAAAATCTGTGATCTGGATGTGAGTCAGCTGATCCTGTTTAAGGAGCAGAGCAAGCCAGGCAGATGCATTGTGGCGTACAAGGATCACGTCAGCGAGCTGGTGGACATCAGCGACGATGAGAGAAACCGCTTTTTTGCCGACGTGGCGAAGGCAGCCAGAGCTCTGCATAAGGCATTTTCGCCTGACAAAGTAAATTATGGCGCTTATGGCGACACGGGCTGCCACCTGCATATGCATCTTGTCCCGAAATACAAAGGCGGAGACGAGTGGGGCGGCGTGTTCCAGATGAATCCGGACAAGGTTTATTTAAGCGAGGAAGAATACGCAGAGATGATCGAAAAAATCCGGGCATGCCTGTAAACAAAAAAGTGCATAAAAAAGGCGTAGAAGATTTTCATAAAAACGCTGAAATTTATTTTCCATCCGAAAAAATTCTTACGTAAACCTCTTTTTTCTGGTAAGATTAAGGCAGACATAGTTTACATTCGCAGCAAAGGAGAGTGAAAAAGAATGTATTCGGTGGGAGATTATGTGGTAAAGGCAAACAGCGGCGTGTGCCGTGTGGAAGATATTGTACATCTGAACCTTTCGAGTGTGAGCAGCGACCGGTTATATTACCTGCTGATCCCTCAGGCAGACAAAAACGCGAAGCTATATGTGCCTGTAGATACTGGCGGCACCCTGATTCGCGGTGTGCTGACAGAGGAAGGGGCATGGGCCATCATTGATAAGATTCCGGATATCGACGAGACATGGATCGCGAATGACAAGCTTCGCGAGCAGGAATATAAGGAAGCCCTCAAGAGCTGCGATCCGGAGCTTCTGATAGGTATCATTAAAAACATTTACCTGAGAAAGGCAAAACGGCTTTCAGAAGGGAAAAAGAGTACATCCGTAGATGAACGCTATTTCAGAATGGCGGAGCAGGCTTTATATTCGGAGCTGGCCTTCGCGATTGGCAGACAGCCGGATGAGATCAACGAAATCATCCAGGACAGGATTAAAAAGCAGTGAACCCATAATGTAAAAGCCAGGAGAATAAGAAACCCGATGATTGTTATGTCATCGGGTTTTTTATGCACAGGGCCAGGCAAGGAGTTTTGCGGCTAAAGCCGCCCCGGCCCGCGCGGGCGGATAGGGTGAGAGAACTCCCCCTATCCGATTAATATAAAAAAACAGTTGACAATCATAGAATATTAGTGTACTATGCCATTAGTACACATGAAAAGCCGTTGGGAACAGACGGATGAAAGGAGTGGCAGTGAATGCCTGAAATGGAGTACAATGCGTCTATACCAATTTACATTCAGGTGATGACCTCGATCAAACGGGACATTGTGACCGGGAAAATACAGCCGGGAGAGAAGCTCCCGTCGGTCAGGGACCTGGCCATCCGGTACTCGATCAATCCGAACACGGTGAGCAGGGTATACCGGGAGCTGGAGCTGGAGGATGTCTGCTTTACCAGGCGAGGAATGGGAACCTTCGTGACAGAGGACGCCGGGCGCGTGACGCGGATGCGCGAGGACATGGCGCAGGAGCTGATACGAGATTTTCTTGCGGGGATGCGGCAGCTTGGCATACCGGATGATGAGATTAAAAGACTGGTGGAGGAGTATGGGAAACAGGAAGGCGGATAAAAGGGAGCAGCAGAGCGGGAAATCAGAAGCCGGGATGCCGGGGAACGTGACATGGGAGAACTGACTTGTCAGGAAGCGCCGGGATGCCGGGGAACGTGACATAGGAGAGCCGGGATGCCGGGGAACGTGACATAGGAGAGCCAGGATGCCAGGAAAATGTGACACGGGAGAACTCGGATGTCTGTTAGCGTGACAGAGGTACCGAAAAACGTGAGGGGCAGATAATAACAGTACAGACAGAACTAAAGGAGAGAAGAGGAAAGAATATATGCTGGAATGCAAAGAAATTACAAAGGTTTACGGCAGGAAAGCAGCGGTAGATCATGTCTCGCTGAAGCTGGAGCCGGGGCATATCTACGCGATGCTGGGTCCGAATGGCAGCGGCAAGACGACCCTGATGAAGATGGCAGTGGGGCTTGTAAAGCCAAATTCCGGCGGCTTCTGGTATCAGGAAGCTCCGGTGGGCAAGGAGAGCCGCCGCGAGATTGCGTACATGTCTACCGAGCCGTATTTTTACAACTGGATGACCGCCGGGGATGTGGGCAGATACTATGATGATTTTTTTGAGGACTTCTCTATGGAACACTATCAGTCTCTGCTGAAGCGGATGGAGCTGACGCCGGATATGAAGACGAAGACACTTTCCTCCGGCATGATGGCGAAGCTGAAGATCGCGGTGACGATGGCGCGCAAGGCGAAGGTATATCTGCTGGATGAGCCGCTCAATGGGATTGATCTGCTGGCGCGGGATGTGATAGTTCAGACGGTGATTGAGCAATGCGGGTCAGACGTCGTACTCGTCATTTCCAGCCATCTGGTAGACGAACTGGAGCGCGTGGTGGATTCTGCTATCTTTATGAAAGAGGGATATCTGGCGCTGATGGGAGACGTGGAGGAGCTGCGCGTACAGCAGGGAAAATCAATGGTAGACCTGTATCGGGAAATTTATGGACACGGAGGGGAAGAAGGATGCTGAAGCTGATGAAATATGAATTTCGCAAGACCATGTTTTCAAAGATGATCCTGCTGGTGATCACTGCGATTCTGGAGCTTTTGTTTCTGGCGGGCATTTTTCTAAACTGGGACAATGGCCTTGCATGGGGGATTATCGGCCTGACTTTGTGTGCTATCGTAGGGATTTTTTACATCGGGCTGGAGAGCCTGATGGTATTTCACCGGGACCTGAACACGAAGCAGAGCTATATGCTGTTTCTTACGCCGTATGACAGCTATCAGATCCTGGGGGCTAAGGTGTTGGAAAATGGGCTTTCTTTACTGCTGTCAGGCTGTTTTTTCGCGGCACTGGCTGCGATTGACTTTTCTGTCACAGTTGTTTATCTGGGAGGATTCAAAGAACTGGTAAGTGTGGTGAGCCAGCTCCTGAAACAGATTAGCGTAGAGATTCATTTTACCACAGCGGAAAGCCTGATCGAGGTTTTCGCAGTTTTGTCCGTCTGGCTGATGACGATTGTGACAGGCTTTCTGGCCATTGTTCTTTGCGCCACAGTCCTTGCAGGGAAACGGTTCAGCGGATTTGTAAGCTTTCTGATCTTTCTGCTGATTTTCTGGGGCAGCAGTTTTCTGACCAACCGGATTCCGAATGGCCTTGGGACTACGATGTACTACCTCGTGAATATTCTCGCGGCATTGGCGCTCACGGCGGTGATGTATCTGATTTCAGGCTAGATTATGGAGCGAAAGCTGAGCGTGTGAAAATTTCTGCATGTTATGTCTGCACTGAGTATTTTGCTGTGTGGTGCGCACGGAATGAGTAAAATCGAAAAAATTCAGACAAAACCGCAGAAATGTTGATAGTAAAATAGACGGATACATGCTATACTTCATCCAGTGATGAAGGGAGGTCTTTTCATGGAACTTTTTAAGAAAATACGGATGAATCTGGTTGTTAATGCGCTGCTGACGGTTCTGGTAGGGATCCTGTTTGTGCTGAATCCGGCCGGGACGGGAGGCACGATCGCACTGATCGCCGGGATCGCGATCCTTATTTCCGGCATAGGCGATATTATCCGCTACATCAGTGACCGGGACTACGGATTTCTTGTGAGCGGAAGCCTGTTCGGCGGTGTGATCAAATGTATACTCGGTCTGTTTGCAATCACGCACACGGGGACGATCATCACCCTGCTGTCCTACATCCTGAGTGTGTTTGTCATCATCGGCGGTGTGAATTGCCTGGAAAATTCCATGCAGCTGAAGCACGCACTTGTCTCAGGATGGGTCGTAAATATGGTATTGTCAGCCGCGATCCTGGCAGCGGGTATTTTCATGCTGTTCTTTCCGTTTGACGCGGCCTCTACGGCGATTATCATCGTCGGCATCATTCTGATAGCCGATGGCCTGAACGAGCTGTTTACCGCTTACCGCATGCGCAGGATCGGCAAAGATTTCGTAAGGTCGATGAAGGATATCCGGGATGAGTTTAACGGGGATATTATTGACATGTAGGAGTGTTCTGTAAAGAAATGCGGCTCGTTTTTTCTGGGTGAAAAGTCATGAAAAAAGGAGAGACGCATATACTAAAATATCACTGAAATAGGACTGGACATTCTTTTGCCTGTCAGCTATTATATTATCAGTGATCGCGTTGCAGATGCTTGCGGGGCCTGCAACCTGGGGAGAAACCTTCGGGGATCTCCCCATTTTACTATAATAGCGTCTTTATGAAAATTTGTGAGCTGCGTAGCCAGGAAAAAACTCGTTGACAAACCGAGATCGTTGTAGTAGACTGGACACAGTTAAAAATGAACAAACCGTTGAGGCGGAAATAAAGGCAGTAGATGCGCCCACAGAGAGTCCGGGCGCGGCAGGGAAGTTCAAAGCCGAAGATAGTTTCTCGCAGGAGATACTGATGCTGGTGATGAAGGGACAGATAGCCGCGCATAGCTGAGAGCCGGATGGAGATGCAGATTGTCAAATGGACCGCGGAGGGCGCAGTCAAAGGCGCATTAGCACAGGAATCGTGATCTGCTTTGGAAGAGATGGGCAGTGACACATATTTTTTTCGTACTGTGCTGCCGAGTATTCTGCGACGTGAGGGCATACGTCAGTTGCCGGAGATATGTCAGTATCTCGTAAGCGCACGGGGATTCCCGTGAATCAGGGTGGCACCGCGGAAGTATATTCGTCCCTGACAGATTGGAAGAATCTGTCAGGGATTTTTGTCGTTTAAGGATTTGTCGTTCAGGGTTTTGCCAGTGACGGGCTTTGATGATAAAAACTACGATTTAGAGATTGGACTGTTTCATGTTTTTTCTGATTTGAAATTTCATCGTTTGGAGATTATATCGTTAAAGGAGGCCACAATATGTATCCATCATTGGAGAAAGCAAAGCAAATCGCCGCTTCCGGCGATTATCGGAGGATTCCGGTGTGCCGTGAGATGCTCTCGGACCGGTTCACTCCGATCGAGGTGATGCGGACGCTGCGGGCGGCGAGTCGTCACTGCTATATGCTGGAGAGCGCGGAGGCACACCATCAGTGGGGGCGCTACACATTTCTGGGCTACGCGCCGACTCTGGAGATCACCTGTGCGAACGGAGTTGTGAAGCTGCGCAGCGGCAACGATGTCTCTGACGGACAGGTGAAAGAGGAGACTCGTACCTGCAGTCCACAGAGCGTGATCCGGGAGATTCTGGTTGCGAACAAAAGCCCGAAAATCGAGGGGATGCCGTCCTTTACCGGCGGCCTGGTCGGTTACTTTTCTTATGATTATATCTGCTACAGTGAGCCGACGCTGAAGTTTACCGGAGAGGATGAGGAAAATTTCCAGGATGCAGATCTGATGCTTTTTGACCGCGTGATTGCGTTTGACAATTACCGGCAGAAGCTGATCCTGATCTGCGGCGTGGAGACGACCAGACTGGAGGCGTCTTACCAGGAGGCGGAGGCGAAGCTGAGGGAGATTGAGCATTTGCTCAAAAGCGGTGTGAAGGCGTATTTCGCCCCGCTGCGCCTGAAAGAGGAAATCACCCCGTGTTTTTCGCGGGAACGCTATAAGGCTATGGTGGAGAAGGCGAAGCATTACATTCACGAGGGCGATATTTTCCAGGTGGTGCTTTCCAATCCGCTGCAGGCTGATGCGGAGGGCAGTTTGTTTGACAGCTACCGGGTGCTCCGCACATCGAACCCGTCGCCCTATATGTTTTATTTTTCCAGTGACGACATCGAGCTGGTGGGCGCTTCACCGGAGACGCTGGTAAAGCTTGAGGATGGCATATTGCATACGTTTCCGCTTGCGGGGACCCGGCCGCGCGGAGCGACGGACGAGGAAGACCGGCGTCTGGAGGAGGAGCTTCTCGCGGATGAAAAGGAGCTGTCGGAGCATAATATGTTGGTCGACCTGGGGCGTAATGACATCGGCAAAATCAGCGAGATCGGTACGGTGCATGTGGAAAAATATCTCTCGATTGAGCGCTATTCTCATGTGATGCACATCGGATCGACAGTGGCGGGACAGATTCGCAAAGACTGCGACGCGGTGGACGCGGTGGATTCGATTCTTCCTGCGGGGACGCTCTCCGGGGCGCCAAAGCTGCGGGCCTGCCAGATTATTGACGAACTGGAGGGGCGCAAGCGCGGCGTGTACGGCGGCGCGATCGGCTATCTGGATTTTGCCGGCAATCTTGACACCTGCATCGCGATCCGGCTGGCCTTTAAGAAAAACGGGCGTATTACCATCCGCTCGGGCGCGGGAATCGTTGCGGACAGCGTGCCGGATAAAGAATTCGAGGAGTGCTGCAATAAGGCGCGCGCCGTGGTCGATGCGGTACGGGCATCCGAAGGAGGTGTGGAGTAATGGTGCTTCTGATTGACAATTATGATAGCTTCTCCTACAATCTGTATCAGCTGATCGGCGCGATCCGCTCAGATATCAAGGTGATCCGCAACGACGTCTGCACGGTCGAAGAGATTGCGGCAATGCAGCCGGAGGCGATCTTCATTTCACCGGGGCCGGGACGACCGGAGGATGCGGGGATCTGTGTGGAGATGATACGGAAGCTGAGCGGATATCAGGCAGACGGGAATTCCAATGGAAGCCCTGCAGACGTGAATGGAGTTCTGAATGGCGCAGGGATTTCAAAGAAACCGGCCGGCATCCCCATGTTTGGCGTCTGCCTCGGCCATCAGGCAATCTGCCAGGCATTCGGCGCGACCGTGACTTACGCAAAAGAGCTGATGCACGGTAAAAAATCCGAACTGCTCATTGAGCCGGATTCCGTACTGTTTCAGAGCCTGCACTCCGGCATGACGGCGGCGCGGTACCATTCCCTCTCCGTAAAAGAAGATACTTTGCCCGCCGCGCTCCGCGTGACCGCTCGTACCCCGGATGGGGAGGTGATGGCGGTCGAGCATCAGGATTACCCGGTGTATGGTGTGCAGTTCCACCCGGAATCTGTCATGACCCCACAGGGACTGCAGGTCGTCCGAAATTTTTTGAGCCAGCTGTGAAAAACCTGCTGCCTGAATCAGGATACTAAGCGGCCTGTTGTTTGCAGCCACGATGCAGCAGCGAAATGAAAAGTAAGATCCGGCAGATGATTCTGTGAGGGACGATAAAATGAAAGCATAATAATTTTAGAACTCAATATTTTAGAACACAAATTTTTAGAACATAATAATCGGGTGGAAGACATTTAGCTTTCTGCCCGCCCGCGCGGGCCGGGGCAGCTAAGCTGCAAATACCATATCCGGCTCTGCGCATAAAAAAAGAAAGGCGGCAACATTATGATCAAAGAAGCTATCATCAAACTTTCCAACAAGCAGGATCTGACCTACGAGGAGGCAGAAGCGGTCATGCTCGAAATCATGAGCGGTGAGACGACGGATGTGCAGATTTCCTCCTACCTGACCGCGCTCGCGATGAAAGGCGAGACGATCGACGAGATTACAGCGTCCGCTGCAGGTATGAGAGCGAAGGGCATCCACCTTCTGCATGAAATGGATGTGCTGGAGATCGTTGGAACCGGCGGCGACAAGGCGAATTCCTTTAATATTTCCACAACCTCGTCCATGGTTATCGCGGCGGGCGGCGTCCCGGTTGCGAAGCACGGCAACCGTGCGGCTTCCTCCAAATGCGGCGCGGCAGATGTGCTGGAAGCACTCGGCGTAAAGATTTCTCTTTCTCCGGAAAAATGTCTGGAGCTGATCAAATCCATCAATATCTGCTTCCTGTTTGCGCAGACCTATCACACCGCAATGCGCTTCGTCGGCCCGGTGCGCAAGGAACTTGGCATTCGCACGATTTTCAACATCCTTGGGCCGCTCTCCAATCCGGCGGGCGCGAACATGGAGCTGATGGGCGTCTATGATGAAACAATCGTCGAGCCGCTGGCGCGGGTACTCAACAATCTTGGCGTGACAAGCGGCCTGGTCGTGTACGGCATGGATAAGCTGGATGAGATTTCCATGAGCGCGCCGACAAAGGTGTGTGAGATTCGCGACGGAAGCTACAAAACCTATATGCTCACACCGGAGCAGTTTGGCTATGAGCGCTGTGCGAAGGATGAGCTGCTCGGCGGCACGCCGGAAGAAAACGCGGCGATCACACGCGCCATCCTGGATGGCACGGACCGTGGCCCGAAGCGCCAGGCAGTCTGCCTGAATGCGGGTGGGGCGCTTTATATTGCAGACAAGGCGGTGACTATCGAGGAAGGCGTACGCATGGCGGAACAGCTGATCGATGACGGTTCCGCGAAGAAGGTGCTGGAGGCGTTTATCGAGCAGAGCAACCAGTAATAATACATTCGTAACTGTTCCGTATTTTCGCGGTTACAAATACTCATAAGTTGTGGCGTTGCTTACTGTACAGAAATGCCGACAATGATCAGGAGAACATGAGAATATGAACATTTTAGATGAAATCGCCGGGCGCACGAAGGAGCGGATCGCCGAGGAACGGAAAAAAATTCCTCTGGCGGAGGTTCGCGCCCGGGCAGAGGAGGCACATCGCCGTGGGACGGCCTTCGCGGAGGGCGGACCGGCGCAGGAAGCATATGCGTTTGAGAAAGCGCTGCGGCCTGCAAATATCTCTTTTATCTGCGAGGTGAAAAAGGCTTCCCCGTCAAAGGGACTGATTGCGCCAGTTTTTCCTTACCTCGATATCGCGATGGAATATGAGGAGGCGGGAGCCTCGGCGATTTCCTGCCTGACGGAGCCGTACTATTTCCAGGGAGCAGACGCCTACCTGCGGGAGATTGTGCAGAATGTACACATCCCGGTACTCCGCAAGGATTTTACCGTAGATGAGTACATGGTTTATCAGGCGCGCTCCCTCGGCGCGGGGGCAGTGCTTCTGATCTGCTCGATTCTTGACGACGCGCAGCTTCTGGCATACGGGCAGCTGACCACAGAACTTGGCCTTTCGGCACTGGTGGAAGCGCACACCGAGGAGGAAGCCCTGCGTGCGAAAAAGGCGGGCGCGAAAATCCTCGGCGTGAACAACCGCGATCTGAAGACGTTTCAGGTGGATCTGGGCACCAGCGCCCGCTACCGCAAGCTGGTGCCGCCGGAGACCATTTTTGTGTCAGAGAGCGGCATCCGCAACGCGGACGATATCCGCAAGCTGGTAGAGAACGGCACGAACGCGGTACTCATCGGTGAGACATTGATGAGGGCGGCAGACAAAAAAGCGATGCTGCGTGAGCTGCGTGGAGAATAAAAGGCGATGCTGCGCGAGCTGCGTGGGGAATGAAAGGCGATGCTGCTCGAATTGCGTGGGGAATGAAAGGCGATGCTGCGCGAGCTGCGTGGGGAATGAAAAACGATACTGCGCGAATTTCGACGAGAATAAAAAAGCATTATCGTGCTAATATTGGAGAAGAAAAATTTCCGAAGGATGAAAAAATGAGTGGAAATTCAGTAAAAATCAAAATCTGCGGCCTGTCCCGTCCGGTGGACATCGACTATGTCAACGAGGCAGAGCCGGATTACTGCGGATTTATTATCAACGTGCCAAAGAGCATCCGTAACACGACGCCCGACCAGGTGCGTGCGCTGCGAAAGAATCTTTCGCCGAAGATCATTCCGGTCGGCGTGTTCCGCAACGCGCCGGTGGAGACGGCAGCGGAGCTGCTGCTGGATGGGACGATCAGCGTGGCGCAGCTGCATGGAAGTGAGGACGAGGATTATATTCACAAACTGCGGACATTCGGAACCTTTACCATTTTCAAGGCATTTCGCGTGCCGTCCCTGCCAGTTGGCGCGGGAAAAGATGGTACTGGAGACAGAACGCCGCAGGCTGTTTCTGGAAAGAAAGGTTCTGCCGATGGAACAATGCCTGCTGATTCGAAAGAGGACAGTTCAGCCAATGACAGAATTCTTTCTGATGATTTCGAAGCATATGAGGCTGAACTCTCTCGTTGGGCAGATGCGGTGAACCATTCGTCCGCGGATATGGTTCTTCTGGACAATGGGGGCGGCGGCACCGGCAAGACCTTCGACTGGCAGCTTGCGGAGCGGATCAAACGTCCCTATATCCTGGCAGGAGGGATCGGCCCGGACAACCTTGCGGAAGCACTACGAACCCTTCATCCCTGGTGCGTTGATATGAGCAGCAGCGTCGAGACGGATGGGAAAAAGGATGGGGGAAAAATTCTGGACGCGGTGCGGATTCTGAGAGCGTTGGAAAGAGAAAGCTGAGGCTCGGATTCTGAGAGCAGTGGAAAATGAAAGACGCGGTATGGCTTTTGCGAGCATTTAAAAGTTCAGGACATGTAAAAGCAATATAGAATCATGCATCTTCGCGTACGGCGGTCAACGACGGAGACCAGATCCTATGAGTAATCCAGTGCATACAAAGAAAAGGGCAGATGCCGTATAGAAAGTGGAAGTTATACAGAAAAAATATAGAAATAATAACCCGGAGGACACACAATGAGTGGAAGATTTGGTATACACGGCGGTCAGTACATCCCGGAGACGCTGATGAACGCCGTGATTGAGCTGGAAGAGGCTTACAATCATTACAAGGATGACCCGGAATTTAACCGGGAGCTGACGGAGCTGTTCAATAATTACGCGGGCAGACCTTCGCGGCTCTATTACGCCGAGCGCATGACGAAGGATCTGGGCGGGGCGAAGATTTATCTGAAGCGTGAGGATCTGAATCATACCGGGGCACACAAGATTAACAATGTGCTCGGCCAGGCGCTTCTGGCCAAAAAGATGGGGAAGACCTGCCTGATCGCGGAGACCGGTGCCGGCCAGCACGGTGTGGCGACGGCGACGGCCGCGGCTCTGATGGACATGGAGTGCGAGGTCTATATGGGCGAGGAGGATACAAAGCGGCAGGCGCTGAATGTTTATCGGATGAAGCTCCTTGGCGCGCAGGTTCACCCGGTGACGACGGGGACGAGTACGCTCAAGGACGCAGTTTCCGAGGCGATGCGCGAGTGGACCAGGCGGATTGACGATACGCATTACTGCCTTGGCTCCGTGATGGGACCGCACCCCTTCCCGACGATCGTGCGTGATTTCCAGAGCGTGATTTCCAAAGAAATCAAAGAGCAGCTGATGGAAAAGGAAGGAAAGCTTCCGGACGCCGTGCTGGCCTGTGTCGGCGGCGGATCCAACGCAATTGGTACCTTTTATCATTTTATCCCGGACGAGAGTGTGCGGCTGATTGGCTGTGAGGCGGCCGGGCGCGGCGTGAATACGGCGGAGACCGCGGCGACGATCGCCACCGGAAAGCTCGGCATTTTCCACGGCATGAAGTCTTATTTCTGCCAGGACGAGTACGGCCAGATCGCGCCGGTTTACTCGATTTCAGCAGGACTGGACTACCCGGGCATCGGACCGGAGCATGCTTATCTTTATGACAAGGGACGTGCGGAATACGTGGCGATCACGGACGATGAGGCAGTCGAGGCTTTCGAATACCTCTCACGCCTGGAAGGCATTATCCCGGCGATCGAGAGCGCTCATGCCGTTGCTTACGCAAGAAAACTGGCCCCGACGATGGATCCGGATCAGACCATCGTCATCACGATCTCCGGGCGCGGCGACAAGGACTGCGCGGCGATCGCGCGCTACAGAGGGGAGGATATTTATGAATAAGATACAGAGCGCATTTGCGCATGGAAAAGCCTTCATCCCGTTTATCACCTGCGGCGACCCGTCCCTGGAGGTGACGGAGCAGCTGGTCTACGCGATGGAAAAAGCAGGGGCAGACCTGATCGAGCTCGGCATCCCCTTCTCCGACCCGACCGCGGAAGGTCCGGTCATCCAGGAAGCAAACAACCGCGCCCTCTCCGGCGGCGTGACGACGGACAAGATCTTTGACATGGTAAAAAAGATCCGCAAAAACACGCAGATTCCGATGGTGTTCATGACCTATGCGAACGTTGTCTTTTCCTACGGCATCGAGCGTTTCGTAAAAGCAGCCGCCGAGGCCGGGATGGACGGCATCATCCTCCCGGATGTTCCCTTTGAGGAAAAAGAAGAGTTTGCCGTCACCTGCCGCGAAAACGGCCTGGCTCTGGTCTCCCTGATCGCACCGACCTCCCATGCGCGCGTCGCGGAAATTGCGTCCGCCGCAGAAGGCTTTATCTATTGCGTCTCCTCTCTGGGCGTGACCGGCGTCCGCTCCGAGATTACGACCGACATCGGCGAGATGGTGCGGCTCGTCCGCGCTGCCTCCGACATCCCCTGTGCGATTGGCTTTGGCATCTCCACGCCGAAGCAGGCCGCCAAAATGGCCCGCGAGGCGGACGGCGTGATCGTCGGCTCCGCGATTGTCAAGATCTGCAAAGAATACGGCGCCGACTGCGTTCCGCAGGTCGCGGAGTATGTGAAAGGCATGAAGGACGCGATCCGGGAGATCGGATGACAGGCGAATTTCCGTTTGATGTGCGTCTCGATCAGCCCAATAAGGAGACGATTGCCGCTATGGTGGAGGCAGAACGCATAGAGCATGACTCCAGTGTGAAGCATTATTCTGATGTGGAGGAAGCTCTCCGGGAGTTGAAAAAATGAAACTGCATAAAAAATTTGCCACAAAAAATTTTAAAAGAAATTTTGAGAATCCGTTGCATTTCGTTGGGCATTCGGGTATAATAAGTAAAGGAAAGCAGGCGTCATCCTGCTGGTGTGACTGGCACCTAAAATCCGAAATTTAAGCCGGACTTAGGGCCGAAGAGTTGGCGGACAACAGAAAAATCCGAAGTTAAGCAGTAGAACAGCATCAGGCTGGAGGGAACTGAGAGTCGGCGGACGACAGAAATACCAGTCATTTATGAGGATGTCGGGCAGCGCTACGGCGTTGGCGACTTCCTCATTTTTTTGATGCACAGGGCCGCGAGAGGAATTATGGCAGCTTTGCTGCCCACGGTCTACGCTTCGCTTCGGTCGTTGAATATCCCGCACAAAGTGCGGGGTGCCACCCGGCGAGGGCCTGCGCCCTCGATTTTCTTCGAAAATCGGGACATGAAACGGTCCTGCGTGCCAGTGGCATGCGTTAAGGACCGACCAAAACAAAGTGTAGATGCCACTGGCACACAGCAACCCGAGCTGCGGATAGGGGAATGTAAAGATGAACTACAGTAAGGATGATGCGGTCAAAATTGTTGTGGCTTGCGCTGAAAAATATAAAGCCGAGCTTGAGAATAAGAATCTTTTGTTTATCTGCGTAGATAAGCACAAGAGATCATCATACATAGAATTTGCGTTTCATGATTACAACTATATGCATCTGACCGGACTTAAAGGAATACATGATTTGAGGCAGGATGCTGCTCGGGCAGATGGAGAACTGACAGCTACTGACTTTTATAAAAGATGCCTGGAACATAAGCTGAGTACAAGGGATTTCGTTTTTGCTGATGACGGAACGACTCCAATGAAGCTGGATGTCTTGCCTTTCGTCATATGTAAAAATCTTTCTGCCAATATGGTTGGAAGCTTTAACTCTTCACGCCCAAAACTCTACACTGAAAAAGTTGCCGGTGGGGAAAGGGCATACATGGGATTTGTGAAAGATGCCATGAGTGGTGAATACGTTCCCAATACCGTAGTCAAGGAAGATCTGAGAAAAAGTGTGTCAGACTATGTGCGGATCGTCTTAGCATATAGAAAAGCGCAGACTGAAGAAAAATACATCGAACGTGTGTATATAGCTCGTAAGGTTGAGTGGAGTAGAATTCGGTTTCCAGATGAATTTGCGTATTTGCCGAAACCAGAGTAAATACAGGCCACCGGGTTACCATCTGACTGTGTGAATTCAACGCAGCGAAAAACAATCTGGCAGGTTATTTTTATTTGATAAACAACGAGTCAGGTCAGCTGTAGCGTCAGTTATCTTGCCCCAAAAGACAATACCCCTACAGCAGATGCGGGGTTTTTTTTACCATTAATGCAAATCAATTTTTTTCCCTTGCGAACAGAATCTTCAGGTAGTAAAATAACATGCAGATAGCTTTATTCCAATTCACCAGAAAACCATCATTTTTGACAGCCTGGAGCAATACACATGGAAATGAAAGAACGGAAGACATCCGTAAATATGGAAATAACTGCTATGAAGACAACAGCAAATATAGAAAAAACATCCCCTGGCCGGAATGCTGCGGCTGCTGCCAGGAAAGTACCGGCGTCTGGAGCGAAAAATGGGAATACGGTGTTCCTTCCCTTAATAAACAGCGCATTTCAACCCGGCCACTGTCTGGAAACCGTCGAGGCACTGGAAACGACGGCGGGGGGCGGGATATTGCCATGGGAGAGTATTACTACTTCAGCGGACGCCCGGAGGAAGCGGCAAAAGAGATGGAGCCGTATCTGACAAGCCAGGACACGGCACTGCGGCTGTCCGCATGTCTGGTCTATGCCTACGCGAATCTCGCTACGGATCATATCCGGCTGGCACGCCATGCGCTGACCGAGATGGAAAAAACATTCACAGATATCCATGCGGATGAGGACGCGCCGCCGGAACTGAAAGAGATGTCCGCGTTTGTCTCCACCACAGCGGCTGTGCTGCTTCATCTTCCCATAAAGAATGACCGTGACCGCGCATTTGAACCGGCAAGTCTGATGCTTCTGCCGCCGGGGCTGCGCTTTTTTTCCTGCTACGTGCAGGCACATTACGCTTATCTGCAGGGTGAATATGGGAAAAGTCTCGGAATTGTAGAGACAGCGCTTGCCTTCCAGCCGCAGTTGTACCCCATTCCCAGCATTTATCTCAGGTTGGTTGCCGCTATGGATTACATGGCACTGAAAAATTCAGAAAAGGCAAAAGAGCAGCTGCTCCTGGCGTGGGAGCTTGCAAGGCCGGACGGCCTGATTGAAGCCTTCGGAGAGCACCATGGTCTGCTCGGCGGCCTTCTGGAGGCCACACTGAAAAAAGATTATCCGGAAGATTTTAAACGGATCATCAGCATCACATACAGCTTTTCCGGCGGATGGCGGAAGGTACATAACCCGGATACCGGACATGATGTCGCGGATAATCTGACAACGACAGAGTTTGCAATTGCAATGCTGGCAGCAAGAGGCTGGACCTACCAGGAGATCAGCACCCATATGGGGAGTACCGTCAATACGGTCAAGGCACACATGAAATCCGTCATGAGCAAGCTGGGCGTGGAGCAGAAAAGCGATCTGAAAAAATATATGCTGAAGTAGCTCGGGAATTGATGCTGATAAAAGACTGGAGATCCGGAATAGAGGCTGTGGCATTATACCACAGCCTCTATAAGCAATTTATCTCCGAACCGGATTTCCTTTAAGCCAATCTCTTTCTTTTGATTAAGGCCAAATTTCTTTCCAGAAATTTGGCTGTCGCGGCAGTCGCCAAATGGATGTGCAAGCACATCCGCTTGGCTCGTTGCTTCGCGCAAGTTGAAGCTGAGCATATACCCTGTGTCCAGATGATAATGATCCAGATAATCCTTCAATTGCTTTTCGCCGCGCGTGTTATAAGCGTTGCCGCGCCACAGCTTGAGTTCGATCACGTATTGTTTCGTTTTATAATCGATGATAATATCTGTTCGTTCCATATTTCGGGTGCGGGATTCAATATAGTAGTTTCCTTCCCCGTTAATAATAGGGCGCAGGTACAGCAGGAAATATTTTCTCCCATCGTTCTCTTTGAACTTTTGTTCCTGATCGCCATACAGATCATCAAAGCTTACAACGAACCGTTCCAGAATCAGTCTCATATCAAGCTCGTTATTGCGTATGAACTGGTATTTTTCACGTGTCCCCAATTGATAAATATCGGCTGACCTGCTTTCTTCAGAGAGCAGGAAAAAGTTATATAAAAAGGTCTCAAAAACCCGGTTCGCAATGACAACCCGGGAATTCTCAGCTTTAATAAATCCAAACATAGAAGCAGTGCTGATTGAAACAATATACGGATTAAAAGAAATATCCGCGCCATTCATCAGAATATCATACAGGATCTCTTTTAAATCCGGATACCGGTTTACCTTGTCAATCAGGGATTCAAACAGTGTATTTTTTTCAATCAGGATTGCGCCAACCGCTCTGGAGATCCCTTCTTTCGTCCATGCTGATGACCGATCCGGGAATTCCTCTGTACCTGGGAGGGTTTCATCCAGGTATTTGCAGATGCGCGATACCAGAAATGGATACCCGGATGTATAATCATAGAGATCCTGCGCGATAGCGGCAAGATCCATTCCTGTCGTGTAATCCTTCTCATATTGCTGAAGCATTTTTTTAATGTCGGCTGTGGAGAAGCTCATATCAATTTTATAATCTGCCGCCACATTCCAGGGAGAGTTTGTGTTATGCTCATCAGGAGCAACAAACTTTCTTTTTAGGTTTGTGATATCATATACTCCTGCCAGAATAACCGAGTGGAAAGTGGCAATCAGTTCTCGCTCAATATAATTCGCCCGCAATTGTGCCAGAAAATTCAGGAAGATCTGATAATTGGAAGCCCGATCCACTTCATCGACCATAAGGACGACAGGCTTTTCGGAGTGCTCACACCAGTCATTTAAGACAATAAATAATTCATCCAGAGTTTCGGCATTCCCTTTTTTTTCGCAAAAAAAGTGAGCCTTTCTTCCGCTTCTTCCGGAATTCTGGTTCCCTTCACAGCGAGAAGGATACGCTTTGAAAGTGCAAAGATAAAGCTGCTTTCATCCGCAAAGGAAGCATCGCTTAACCTCTGGAAATCCAGCCGGATCACTAGATAATCATCTTTCAGGTAATCCGCAAGAGCCAGAAGCGTGGTAGTTTTTCCATATTGTCTGGCGCGGTTGATGGTAAAATAATCACCGCGGTCTACCAATTCTTTAAACTTCTTCAGACGACCAGTAAGATCTACCATATACGATAACTCCGTGTTTTTTGGGACTAACTACGGAAAATTTACTCCGTAGT
>JAJQBS010000104.1 GCA_021203145.1 Lachnospiraceae bacterium
TTTAGAAAGAATCGAGGAATGAATTATGCCCGCTGTTTACGCCCATGACCGTTTTGGGGTCGATGTCCGGGAAGCTATGGACGAAGATCTTAGCGCCATCGCAACCCGCTATAATTATGCTTACAGGGTCGGCCTGCAGGGTCCGGACATTTTTTTCTTTTATCATCCCTGGTGTATGAACCGTGTGCAGAAATATGGTACACAGCTGCATGAGGCGGACGCGTCCTCTTTTTTCCGCCACGCGCTCAGGATCGTCCGCAAATATGGACGCGACAGCAGCCAGTACGCTTATCTGCTTGGCTTTATCTGCCACTTTGCACTGGATAGCGAATGCCACCCTTACATCGAGGGCCAGATTGCGCGCAGCGGCGTCGCGCATCTGGAGATTGAGGCTGAGTTCGAAAAATTTCTGCTCCGCGCAGATCACCTTGACCCGGTGGGCTACCACGCCGCAAACCTGATTTACGCGGATTCGGATACCGCAGCCGCAGTACAGCCCTTTTATCCGTCCATGAATCAGAAAAAGGTGGTCGCCTCACTTAAGGGAATGAAGCTCGTGAAAGAATTGTTCTGCGCACCCGGACCTCTGAAACAGGGCGCCATCAATTCAGTCATGAAGCTGCTCCGCATACACCACAAAATGAATGGCCTGATGAACCAGCGAAAGGACAATCCTCTCTGCCGCAAAAGCAGCCTGAGACTGTGGAGCCTGTATGAAGGCGCTGTCCCGCTGGCGGTGTCGCTGCAGGAGCAGTTTGATAAATGTCTGCGTACCCGGGAGGAGCTGCCAGAGCGGTTCCATCGAAATTTTGAATGACAATGCGCCATAATCTTATAGAAAACGGCGTTAATCATTTTACTTTGCGCCAGAAGGAGGCTTTATGAATAACAAACTGACGAAGCTTGAGATATACTGGATTCTCTATGATGTGGGCAACTCCGCCTTTGTTCTTCTCGTCGCCACGATTCTTCCGATCTATTTTAATCATCTCGCCAGCTCGGCCGGCATCAGCGAGGTCGACTATCTGGCTTACTGGGGCTACGCGACTTCTGTCGCAACCGTTATTGTCGCTTTGCTGGGGCCGGTACTCGGCAGTATCGCGGATACGAAGAATTACAAAAAGCCACTGTTTACTGCCTGTATGATGGTCGGTGTGATCGGATGCGCGGCACTGTCCGTCCCGACCTCCTGGGTGGTTTTTCTGGCAGTCTTTGTGATCGCGAAGATCGGTTTCAACGCCAGCCTGATTTTTTACGACTCCATGCTTACGGACATCACGACCGAGGAGCGGTTTGACTCGGTTTCCTCGAGCGGCTACGCATGGGGATATATTGGCAGCTGTATCCCATTTGTCATCTCGCTCGTCTTCGTTCTGCTCTATGATTCCATCGGCATCACATTCCAGATGGCGATGACGATTGCCTTTTTCCTGAACGCGGCCTGGTGGCTGCTCGTGACGCTGCCGCTTCTGAAAAATTATAAGCAGACTCATTTTGCGTCTGAAACGAAATCCGTTTCGGATACTTCCCTGATCCGGAGCAGCTTTTCGCGTCTCGGACATACCTTTGTGGAAATTTCCAGACAGAAGCATATTTTTTACTATCTGCTCGCGTTCTTTTTCTTCATTGACGGGGTGTACACCATCATTGATATGGCGACCGCCTACGGAAGCGCCCTGGGGCTCGACAGCACCGGCCTGCTGCTCGCGCTTCTGGTGACACAGATCGTCGCGTTCCCGTTCGCCCTGCTCTTTGGAAAGCTCTCGAAGCAATTCCGGACAGACTAGCTCATCCGCTTCTGTATCGGCGCGTATACACTCATCGCGCTGTTCGCGATCCAGCTGGATAAGCAGTGGGAATTCTGGCTGCTGGCCGTCTGCGTCGGCATGTTCCAGGGAGCGATCCAGGCTCTCTCCCGCTCCTATTTTGCGAAAATCATCCCCCCGGAAAAATCCGGCGAATATTTCGGCATCTATGATATCTGCGGCAAGGGGGCTTCGTTCCTGGGTACCTTCCTGGTCGGCGTCGTCGCGCAGATCACCGGCGTCGCGAATGCCGGTGTGTCCGTGCTCGCTGTCATGTTCGTGATCGGATTTGTACTGTTTGGAAAAGCAGCGAAAATAGAAAGGAAATTCTGATTTTAAATGTATCATTCCAGGAAAATCGGTGTTTTTATCTCCCATATCTTTGGGGATTATCAGAATAACGTCTGTCAGGGCATCGCAGACCGGGCGATGGAGCATGGATATGCCACTGAAATTTTTGCTTCCGCGGACGGAGAAGATTTCGGCTCCTACGGAAATGGGGAAAAAAGTATCCTGCGCATCCCGCATTTTGAGGATTTTTCCGGCGTAGTGTTCGCGTCTGGAACCTATCTGCAAAAGGAGCTCCGGCAGCAGATTGGTCAGACACTGCGTGACAGGTGCAGCTGTCCGGTTCTGGAAATTGCGCAGCACGACACGAGCTTCCCCCGGCTGAAGCTCGGCAATGGTCTTTGTGCGGCGAATCTCACTGTGCATCTGATCAGAGAACACCACTGCCGCCGCATCTGTTATCTTGGCTGCTCACTCGAACGAGCTTCTTCCGACCCCAGGCGCGCCCTTTGCGCCCAGGTAATGGAACAGCACGGACTGCCCTTTGCCGAAGAAGACACCGCAGACTGTGAATACACCCGGGATTCCATACACGCAGCGATCGCCGCCTTTCTCGCCGCTCCCAAAAAGCCGGACGCCATCGTCTGCTACAATGACCGGATGGCTGTGATTGTGATGGAATTTCTTTTAAAACAGGGACTGCGGATTCCGGAGGATATCTGCGTGACTGGTTTTGACGACCTCACGGTCAGCAAAAACTGTTCCCCGGATCTGACGACAGTAACGTTTCCTCTTTACGAGACGGGGTGCAGGGCGTTCGACCTGCTGCATGCGTGCATTCTGGGGAAAGCGCCGCTCCCGGAAGAGACGGTCGTGCCATCTGAGCCGGTCTACCGCGGCTCCTGCTGCGCGGACAAAAAGCATGCGCTGCCAAATCCGCTCTTCTATGAGAATCACCTGCTCCGAAAGGTGGAAAACCGTGAGAACGCCATGCTCTCTGATATTAAGCTTTCCGCAACCCTGCACGCTGTGAAAGACCTGGATGACGGGATGGATCTTCTGGAGGATTTCGTCGCCTCCATTGAGGACTGCAGGGAATTCTATCTCTGCCTCTATCCGGGATGGGATCATATTCCCGGCAAAATTCGCCGGATTGCCTCCATGCCGGACGCTTATGAGGACGAAGACCAGATCCGTCTGGCTTTCGCGTTCCGAAATGGGGTGCGCCTGCCGGAATGCCGGTTTTCCACAAAAAGCATCCTGCCCGATTATCTGTCCGGCCAGGCAAATTCCTTCTTTGTCTATTTCCCGCTTTTTTACGGGGAACGTGAATTCGGATATGCAGCCATGTCCTTTGAGAGTGGTAAAATATCGGCGAGCTTTTCGCTGCTTTTGTTTCTGCGCAATATTAACTCTATGCTGGAGCGTATTTTTGAACAGCGGCAGACTGGGGTGCTTGTCCACAGACTGGAGGATATCAGCGGCCGGGATGAGCTGACCCGGCTTCCGGACCGCAGCGGATTCCGTTTCACAGCGAACCAGCTTTTAGCCGAGGCGGCGAGGGAACACAAAAAGGTTGTCGCCATGCAATTTGTAGTCTCCGATATGCAGTCTATCAGAGAGCGTTACGGGCGTACAGAGCGAGATTTTGCCATCTGCGTTGCCGGACACGCGCTGGAGAGCTGCCTGCCAGGGGAAAATGCGGCTCTCTCACACCAGGGCGGCGGTGAGTTTCTGCTCCTGGTCATAGTTGACGATGAAGATACCGTCAATCAGGCGGATCTGATTACACAGCGCACCGACAGCTATCTTGACCACTACAACCTCCTGCATACAAAGCCTTATGAGATCCATGTTTCCGCCACCGGGCGGACGGTCCGGGCGACAGATTCCGTCAGCCTTGAGGACTTGTATTCATAAATCCCATATTCTTTCGATACACAGAAGGCGATACTCCGTATTCCGCTTTGAAGGTCTTCATAAAATGCTTTTCATTCTCATAGCCGACCCTCTGGCTGATCTCAATCACGCGAAGATCCGTCTCAACGAGCAGCCTCTTTGCCTCCTCCATCCGCAGCTCCTTCAGAAAGGCCACAAAATTTTTGCCGGTATACTGCTTGAATTCCTGGGAAAACACGGAATAGTTCATAGAAACATGGTTGGAGACAACCGCCATGTTCAGGTCACGGCTGAAGTTCTCCCGGATGTAGCGGAGAGCCTGCTCCAGCTTCTGCTGATTCCGGTGCTCATCCAGGCGGCTGTCTGTCCTGGCATGGATCCGCTCCAGAAAGGCAGACAATGCGCCCGCGTACTCATCCACACTCTGGAATCCATAAATTCCCCGCAGGCGTTCCATCTCTTCTGCCTGATCCTGCAATACCCCGCCGTAAACTGTCTGGATCAGACCCAGTAATACGTCCAGAAAATACTCCATCTGTGATGGAGAAAATGTCCCTCTTTTTACCTTTCGAAAGAAGCGGTCCATCTGATAGCAGCAGTCCCCATAGCGATCCGTGCCAAGCATCTGCGCAAGCCTTTTGATCTCGTCATCTGTCGGCATTTTTTCCTGTGAGCTCTCTGACCTGTTTTCGACTATGTCCGCAGTCCCGGCTCCGCCATCTGATGCGGATGCTTCCTTCGCTTTGCTGTCCTCAGATTTTACAGTATCTTCATTTTCCCGGATGCATCCGGCCTTGCAGGTACCTTCCTTCCCCGGCGGATCCATATCCAGGCAAAACTCATGCATGCAGCGGCAAAAAGCGGTTTTTCTCGCCTGCAGCGCTTCCAGGTAGGCCACGCGCAATCCGGTAATCCCGCTGTGTACGCTGCTGACGCCCACAAAAGCGTCATACAATTCATTTTTCAGGAGAAACGGACGGTTTTCCCTTTCCACAATACAGACGCTGTGCCCCGACATCTCGCCCAGAGAAAGGAACGCCGTATTATTTTCGTTATCAAGCCCTCCTGCCTTCGCAAAACAACAGACCTCATAAGAAGGAAAGAGTCGATAGCCAATCTGTTCTTCCATCTGCCGTATTTCCGAAGAGGAAATCTCAGGGGATTCCATGACCTGACGCAGCTGATTGCAGTCAATCAGAAGCCTGCTCTCCTCCTCCGCATGTGTTTCGGCAATTTCCTGTTCCAGTTTTTCCAGAATTTTCCTGAGGCTGTCCCGGTCTACCGGCTTGAGCAGATATTCCCTGACGCCTCCGCGCATCATCTCCACGGCATAGGAAAAATCATCATATCCGCTGACGGCCACCGTAAGCGGCGGATGAGGAAGACTCTGCATCTTTTTTACCAGCTCGATGCCATCCATCTTCGGCATCCGGATATCGGTAAACATGACGTCCACCTTCTGGTTTTTGAGCACCTCCATGGCCATCAGCCCATTGCCGCACTCAATGATATTCTCTACCGGCACGCCGCTGCGCTGGATCATTACCCGGATGCCCTGTCGGATCAGCTTTTCATCCTCCACTATCAATACCGTCTGCATGAAATATCCTCTCCTCTTTCCCCAATACCTGGTTTTGAGTCCTTTTCTATTGCATTTCGGCAGAAAACCGTGCATACCTTTTCAACCGCGTTTCAGTGAAAATCCATACGTGTCTGTTCTTTACCGCGCTTCGATGGGGATCCGTATCCGCACCTTCGTGTAGCATCCTTCTCTGGAAGCCACCTGGATCCCATAGGAAGAGCCGAAGGTCAGGCGGATCCGATCCTGCACATTTTTCAAACCGATGCCGGAGCCGGAATGATCTTTCCTGGAAATACTCTCCCCCGGGTCAGCTTCCCCTTTTCCCGAACTGTCCTCCCCCAGGCCGGATTCCATTTTCCCAAGAGCGTCCGACCCGGCAATTATTTCCTGCAGCCAGAGCAGCCGCTCCTCGCTCATACCATTTCCGGCGTCCGTCAGTTCAATGATACAGTCTCCCTCCTGCAGAAAGCCTTTCACATAAATATTGGTATCCTCGGCCATCTGTTCAATGCCGTGGTAAATGGAATTCTCTACAATCGGCTGCAGGGTCATTTTGGGAATCTTCTGGGCAAGAACAATGTCGGGAAGATTCTCGGAGAGGTAGATCTCATAATCAAAACGAAGGTTCATCAGTGCAATATAATTCCGGATATACTCAATCTCCTCCCGGACGGTCACCGTTCCGGACGTCCAGTACAGGTTGTAGCGGAGCAGTTGCCCGAGCTGAGTCACCGCGTCGGAAATCTCATATTTTTCCTCTATTTCCGCCATCATCTTGATGGACTCCAGAACGTTGTAGATAAAATGCGCGTTAATCTGATTCTGCAGTGATTTAATTTCCGCGTTCTTTGTAAGCACCTCTCTGCGAATATTCTCCTCCATCAGCGTATTGATATGATCCAACATCCGGTTGATCTGCTCGGCCAGCTCGCCGGTCTCATCCAGAACCATCGGCTGTGCATCTGTCCCGCCGCCCTCGTCCGAAGCGAAGTGCAAACCCTGCCCACGCTGCGAAGATGGATGGCGCTTCCGCACGAACCGGCCTTCTTCCCAGTCATAGCCTGTCAGTGTCACACGCGCATCAAGATCGCCTTTCTGTACCTCGCGGACCGTGCCAAGCACATTGTAAAATCCTTTCAGCAGGCCATTCACGATCCGGTTGATCACCCAGGTCAGCAAAAGCAGCAGGATGGCGATCAGCACAAAAGCAATCGTTCGTATAAGGTTCAAATCTGCCGTCACGGTATTCAGGTCATATACAGAAAGCCAGATCCCGGAGAGCCCATTAGAATAAAAGCTGCCGACCAGCGCCTGACCTGTTTCCAGACTGACCGCAGTGATCTGATAGCTGCCTGCCATCTCCTCTGAAATTTCCAGAACCTCAGGAAGAATCTTCTTTACCAGTGCCTGACGCGTTTCATCATCCGCGTCTCCGAGGCAGCAGATCCCGTCATCGCTGATAAAACAATGCCATTTCTCTTCCGTCTGTCCATAGAGGTCGGTAAACAGCGTATCCATGCTGATTGCTACCTCCAGGATCCCGATTTCCCCATATCCATAAGATTGTATCCGTGTGACATACGAGGCGATCCGCTTCCCCTCTCCTTCGGACGCGAACAGCAGATCTTCATAGTCATAATGCCAGCCTTCCCATTGCGTTTCATCCTCCTGCGCCCAGGCCAGCTTCTCCATCCGGTTTTTCCGGTAGATCGTCGGCATCATTTCCTGCATGGTATCACTGTCCGCGTAAACACGGATCTGATAAAGATAAAGATTATTGTAAATCAGACGTTCCTGCGTGGTGACCGTCTCGTTATAAAATGTAAGAATTTCCTTTGTCGTCATCTCCACGCCGCTGCTGACCTTCTCCAGAAAATCAATCAGTGAGGTATCACTTAAAAAAAGCTGCGTAGACATGTTGACAGAATCCACATAAGCGGCAAGCTGTGTGGAGGTATCCTGCAGCTCCAGCTCCATGGAGGAACAGGCTTCCTGCATCAGACTCTCCTGCGTGCTATTGAAAAAAAATGCGGCGAAAGCGATGACCGGCACCCAGACCAGAAGAACAATCACCGCTGTAAATTTTGCATTCAGGCGCAGACCGCGCCATCTCGCGCGTAGCTTCATCTTCGTTTTACCCTCTTCGGCCAGTCCTTTTAGATTCCCTGGTTTGCGATTCGCGTATCAGGCGGTGCAGGATGGGCATATGGTTCCGCGGCAGATCAATCCTTAGATTTCCTGGCTTGCGATTCGCGTATCAGACGGTGCAGGATGGGCATATACTTCCGCGATAAATCCCTAGTCCAGCCCCAACCGCTCCTTCGCTGACGCGATTTTCTCCGTGCAGGCAAGAACCACTTCGTCATAGCCAAGCGCGTCCCGCTCTTCTACAAAGGAAGCGAGAATCTCATCGAATTCCTCCTCTGAGCCGGCCAGCAAAAGCCGGGGCAGCGTCTCACCCCACAGCTCATTAATCGCATTCCAGCTATAGCCGACCTCCGTATCCAGTGAAAAGCTGATCTCATACTGGCCAAGGTAATGGGTATAGGGATAGGTCCACTCTTCCATCGCCAGGCACGGATCCTCCGAAACGTTGGACGACTGTCTCCACTGCAGCTGCATGACATTATTCTGCAGCATCCAGTAGGCATTATCAGCCCCATACAGCCGGTCATATGCTGTCCGGTCCGTGTTCAGAAGCTCCTGCACTTCCTCCTTCACCACATAATCCCCGTCCACGACGTCATAGGTGAGACCCTCTATGCCGAGATAGGTCACCAGCTGTCCTTCCTCACTCATCAGATACGTGAGCAGCTCGATCGCCCGCTCCGGTTCGGAGCAGTTTTTTGAAATCAGCGTCACCGTCCACCCGTTCAGCCCCGCGCCGGGGAGCACCGGATCATCTCCCGCACTATTTGCCGGTCCGTCCACCGCAATATAGATACTGTCCGGATGATTGGCATACAGGTATTTTTCCTGATCCTCCAGATCCGTGCGCTGGTACAGCATACAGAAATACCTCCCCTGCGCAATTTTTTCTTCCATCTGCGTCCGTTGGTCAACAAAAATATCGGTTGAGAGATATCCCTCCTCATTCAGCTGCCGGAACACCTTCAGCCAGGCGATGTATTCCTCATCCGTGTACCGGTCATAATAGACGCCATTTTCATCCTCGTAAGGAATTGCGAGAAAATTCTGCAGATACAGATCAAACGAATTGCACCCCTCCGAGGTGAAAACATCCGCACCGATCGGAATCAAAGGTTCCCCGTCCACCTCCGGGAACAGCTCCACAGCCATCCGGACTGCCTCCATAAAGCCTTCCGGCGTCGACATATCAGGGCTTCCGATCGCTTCATAAATGTCCTTTCTCACCAGAAAGGTCTGATTGGAGCCAATCTCATCATAAGTCTCATAATCTGTCGGCGTGTACGTAGAATTCGGATAACCGTAAAGGTTCCCATCTTCCTTCTGATACCAGGCGATCACCTCATCGTCCGCCACCGTGAAAAAATACGGCTCGTACTCGTCCGCCAGCTCATTGAGCGCGTAAACCAGATCCTTTTCGATCAGCTCATCCAGCTGCGTCTCCCACCATCCAAGTGTGAGGATATCCGGCAGAGAATTCGCGGAAATCATCGCAGCCAGCTTTTCTGTTTCTGTGCCGGCCGGTGTGACAAAATTCACAGTAACGCCAGTCTCCTCCGTAATCTTCTGCGACACCGCGTTCTCTCCCCACCCGGTCGTAAACCAGGAATAATTAATATACCAGTTAAGGGTGATCGGTTCATCGGCATGCTCGCTCCAGCCGGGGGAAGCACCAGCTTCTGCAGCCTCTGCCACTGCCAGTGTGTCACCTTCGGTCACAGAAAACAGCATCCATCCCACACAAGAAGCAGCACACAGCACAGCGGTGATCGACAGATGAAGCATCCACCGATGACTGCCGTTTACCCGATCCATCTTATCTCTGGTTAAAATACTTTTCCACATGGATTCTCCTCCTTGTCTGGCTGTGCGGTATGAGCTTAATTGTTTCCATTTTAAAGTGTATCTGCAGGAATGTCAACGATTCCATACTCGCAAATTTCGCTATTGAGGCTCTTGTATTTTCATGCTATGATATAGTTAGTTTTTCTGGAAAAGATGCTTATTGCGATTATGTAGATGCAATGTTCGACTATGACAAGCCTTATCGGCAGAAGCTCTGTACATCGCCCATGTCTGCGGATACTTTGAAAAACTGGGCAATGTATGAACAGCCGACACGGGAAAGTAAAACTGACCAGGACTGGGAAAAGCTTCTGGAGAAAGCTGCCAGAAACAGCAAGCCCGAGCCAAAAGTGAAAATCGGAAGAAATGATCCCTGTCTGTTCATAACCCTCCCTCCCTCCAGACTTCCGCTTCAATGAGGCCAAAAACGGCTGCCGGGGTTATTATCCGGCAGCTGCTCTGAAAGTCTTGCTTGTGGAATACTGGATCCATCACCCTTTCACACTGCCCGCGGAAATACTTCCGATAATGTATTTCGAGCAGAAGCAGAACACGATAATGATCGGGATGACGGAGATCGCGACTGCCAGGTAGATCGCGCCCTGGTTTGCGTTGATGTCCGTGGACGCTTTCAGTGTCGCCATCATGACTGGCAGGGTGAACTTTTCATTCTTATTCAGGATGATCATCGGAAGCAGGTAGCTGTTCCAGTTTCCGATGAAGCAGCCGATCGACATCGTCGCGATGCCCGGAGACATGATCGGGATCACGATCTTGTGGAACGAGTAGATTTCATTTGCCCCGTCGATTCTCGCTGCCTCGATCAGCTCCGGAGGGAGGGTCGAGAGGACATACTGCCTTAAGAAAAAGACGGTTCCCGGCGACGCGATCGCCGGTATGATCAGCGGAATATACGAGTTCACCAGATGCAGGGATGTACACAGGTTGTAGAAACCGATCAGGCTGAGTTGTCCGGGAATCATCATGAAGATGAGGATGGTCATGAACAAAACCTTATTCCCCTTAAACTTGTACATCGCCAGCGCATAGGCCGTCAAAGACGAAAAGTATGCGCACAGCAGAGTTGCGGGTACTGCCACGAGCACACTGTTGAACATGCCCTTGAACAGGTTAAAATACGAAAATACCTGCTCCCAGTTCTCCCTCAGATGCGTACTGGGGATCAGCGTGAAGGAGCTCACAATCTCGCTGCCGCTTCTGGTGGCGTTGACCATCATCAGAAGAAACGGAATCAGACAGGTGACTGCCAGGAGGATTAAAGCCGCATAAAGGATTCCTTTTTTAACATTGTCCCATGTTGACATATCATTAATCCTCCTTGTTTAAAAATTTCAGCTGGAGAACCGAGAACACCAGAATAATCAGGAACAGCACATAGGCAATCGCGGATGCGTAGCCGATCTGGGTTGTCCCGGTTTCAAATCCAAATTTATAGAGGTACATGACCACTGTCTGCACTGACTGGTACGACGCACTGCTCTTTGACGACATCAGGTACGGCAGATCGAACATCTGCAGGCCGCCGATCAGAGAGGTGATCGTCACATACAGCATGATAGGGCGCAGCAGCGGGAGTGTGATTTTGCCAAAGGTCTTCCACCGGTTCGCTCCGTCGATCGCCGCGGATTCAAAGTATTCCCTCGAAATACCCTGTACACCGGCCATCAGCATAATAAAGGAATTGCCGAACCACATCCAGGCACTGATCACCGCGATCACATAACCCGCCGTCGCGGAGGAACCAAGCCAGTCGATTGGCGTGTAGCTCGCGCCAAACAGCTTGTATACCGCGTTGATGATCTGATTGAACGTACCATACCGCCAGTCCAGAAGTGTCTGGAACAGAAACGCGATCGAAGTCGCCGCGATGATGTTCGGCAGGTAATACAGGGCACGGAAAATGCCCAGGCCGCGCATTTTATACTTCACATCGCTGAACACAATCGTGAGCAGAAACGCGAGCCCGAGCTGCAGGACGATGTTCACGCCCCAGATCCGCACGGTATTTCCAAGCGCTTTCCAGAAAAACTTGTCATTGACCACTCTTACGTAATTGGAAAGACCGACAAAGCTCGAATTCAGCGTCGTCAGCTTGGCGTTTGTAAAACTGATGTACAATGTCCGAAACACCGGATACACGGAAAAAATCAGAAAAACAATCACAAACGGAGCGCAGAACAGGTAGCCCATCCGGTTATACCTTTCCAGAACATTCTTTTTCTTTATGGGTTTCTCTTTCATAAGATTTCCTCTTTTCAAAATTCAAGAATAATTACGGGAAAGTAAGTATTGATCGAGCAGGAGGCGGCTTGACGCCTCCTGCTCGCCCGCGCGAGCCGGGTGCGGCTTAAGCCGCAAAACTCCTTGCCCGGCTCTGCGCATCAAAATCGGCGCCAGGCACCCGCAACGGATGCCTGGCGCCGCAAACATTCCTGATTTGTGTGAAGCAGGGAGCGTCTTTTTTTACAGGAAACTGTCCGCTCTCTTCACGAGTCTGCCACTACTCTCTCACAACCGTCAGCTCCGGATAGGTCGACTCGATGACATCATAGAAGTTGCTGATCGCGTCCTCCTTTTCCATCTCGCCGGTCTTGATAGAGGAAATCGCGCTGCCCCACGCATCGCCGATCGCAGTGTCATAGGATGTTACAAGCGAGTAATCGATGCCTTCCGCCAGCTCCAGCCACAGAGCGTACAGCTTCTGGCCGCCGTAAACTTCGTTCTCATCATCTGCGTGTGCTTCCAGTACAGAGATCAGGGAAACAGCATCGCCTTCAGAATACTCGATCCACCACTCAGCCGTGTCTTCGTTCAGCGTACAGAACTTCACAAACTCCCAGGCCAGATCCTGCTTCTTGGACTGAGAAGAGATACCGATAAAGGTGCCGCCGCCGAAGCCATAGCTCGGGCCAGCGCAAACGCCCCAGAGTCCGGAGGTCTCGCCTACATTGTCTCTCATGGTCAGAACGCCCCAGCTCGGAAGACCGAACGCAAAGACTTCTGTCGTCTCATAGTCTGCGGTTGCTTCCGCGAATTCCTCAGAATCCCATACGTTTACGGAGTCATCCGAATAGCTCTGGATATCAGCGGTCAGGATCGGTACCTCGCCCGCCATCGCCTGATACCACGGCGTCGACCACTGGTTCGCATATGCGGTCAGGTCTCCCTGATAAAGAGCAATGCAAAGATCCATGTAATCATATCTGGACTGCGCGACATTCAGAGTGCCGTCCACAACCCACGCCTCATCGCCTGAGAAATAATTCATCTCGGCGTCAGAAGCGAAAATGCGGTAGCCCGCGTCCTTCAGCGTCTGTGCGGTCTCAAGGATGGTATCATAATCTGCGAACAGCTCAGCAATCTCATCCGGATCGTCCGTCCCAAATACTTCCAGAGCGATATCGCGGCGATAATACATACCGGCCGGTGTGATCTGATAGGAGATCGCTCTCTGTACGCCGTCCGAGCTCTGGCCTGCCTGCCATACATAGTCTACAATCTCATCTGCGTAATCCTGTGCGCCAAACTGGTCCAGATCCGCGAAGAACCCCGCCTCATAGAAGCTCTCCAGCATCTGCGGCTCAGCCACGATGATGTCCGGCTCGCTCTCTCCGGCAAGCAGGGCGGTCTGTACCTTGGTCGGATAGTTTGCCGGCTCAATCACGACAACCTCCACATCTACGCCGTACGTCTCCGCAAATTTGTCGCCAAAATCAATCAGGTCATTCGCCAGTGTCCAGACCACCAGGCTCTCGCCCTCATACCCTTCCGCGGAAGCGGTGATGCCGACCGAAGCCATGGATACTGTCATCGCGCCCGCAAGCGCCAGTGCCATCAGTTTTCTAGCTTTCATTTCATATTCCTCCTTAAAATTTTTACTTCTGTTTCAAAGCTGTGTTCATTATAAAAATTCCGGAGGAGAAAAAAGTGGTTTATTTTTTATTGAGGTGTCGTTTTTTCATATTGAAATGGGAATCCCACTTTGCGGGATTCCCAATAATTTTTTCAACGCATCCATATATTGTTAATAATCGAATTTCCGAGAGGCCGTTCATCAAAGTCTGCACGATCTCCCACTCCAAGGTCTTCCACATTTTCACAATAACGCCAGACCTGACACTCATTCAATCAAAATCTGATTTGGTGCAGTATAAAAACTGATAATCTCGACTCCCATTGTTTTCATTAGTTCTTCTTTTTCCTCTGTGCTTTTTTCATTTTCTCCACTCATCAGCCAATCAGGTGCGTCAAAAAATGCAGCTATCGGATCTACAATCTCATAAAATTCTACATTTAGCCCTCCGTACCCATGATGTCCCATCTGCACATAGTCAGATTTCAAATCCTCTCCATACATCTCTATCAGATAGTCTGTCATGCTCTTGCCGACATCCGCACAAAAAAGCATAGAGTCCTGACTTCCACAAATTCGAAACATCATTGAGCCATCATTAAGTAAGTCATTTGAAAGTTCATCTACTTTATCGCAATATGCACTAAAGACTTCAAATTCCAGGCCAAGTATGGTAAGCCTATCTCCAGTATGCAAATATGTAAGTTCTGGAATATCCATTTCGAGAAAACGCTCGAGTGAAGTATAATCATCCCACGAAGCATTTGATTGCAGAATTTCCATGTCTGGCATTTCTACCGCATATACATTATGAATCACGATTCCCTGTGGATCATCGTATATATCCATAAAAGCAGTGATATGATCCGGATGCGGATGGGTCAGAATCCAGGCTTCGACGCTATTTCCATATTGCGAAATGATATTTCTAAGACGAGATTCTTCGTATTCCATTCCACCATCAATAATTATGAGGCCAGTATCCGTAGTGATCGTATAGCACATTTCCTGTGACTGTAATGGGTCGCCAAATTGTGTCACTTTCCATCCTTCCGTATGCGGATCCAAATCTGGAATATATAAGGTCCGATCATATGCGACAACAGAAGACAGCTTCTGCGTAAGGCTGTTCACAGTCTCATTAAGTCCAATCACAGTCTCATACAAATTATTTACTTTACGGTTTACTCGCCATATTCCAAATGCAATGAGGCCAAGCGCCAACACTGCCGCGACTCCAAAAACAATTATGTTTATTCGCTTTTTCCCCATATTATTCATGTCCTTTTGCTGTCCATAAACTCTTCCAAAATGAACCAGTTATACAGAACTGTCTCAAAAATCCGGTTGGAAATGACAGCTGATCCATTTGCATTCTTCACAAACCCAAACATGGCCGCCATCTCAATATACTCATTTAATTCATTGTACTGGACCTGTTTCCCAGTAAAAAGCAGCTCATACAGAGTCGTTCGAAGCACCGGATAATCTCTCACCTTTCCGGTCAGAGACTGGAACAGAGCGTTTGACTCATTCAGTAAAAACTTTACCGCTTCCGTCAGGCCTTTTTTCGTCCATACATCTGTTTTATCTTTAAACAGGCTGCTGTCTGCAATCTTCTCATCCATAAGCTTGCATAATCGGGAAACCAGATAAGGATATCCTGATGTATAATCGAAAATCTGGCCGGCTAAGCTCTCAATAGCCATTCCTGTATGATAATCAGATTCATATTGCCTGAGCATCCCAGCTATATCATCTTTGGTGAAACTCATGCCGACATCAAATTCAGCCGCAATATTCCATGGGCTGTTCTGTTTATGTTCCGAATCTGGACGAATTTTCCTTTTCAGGTTGCGAATATCGTATAATCCTGCCAGAATCACTGACTGAAAGGTTGGGGTCGTATCCCGGTCAAGATAATACGCCCTCAGCTGCGCCAGAAAATCCAGAAACACCTGATTATTAGACGCAGTGTCCACTTCATCGATGATCAGGACGATCGGCTTATCCGAGAATTCACACCAGTCGCTGAAGCAAAAGAAAAGATCACCCAGTATAAAAGCTCTGTCAGGACCTTCTGTACTCTCAACCCCGGCCATCCTTCTGATTTCCCGGGCAGTTTCGTCCGGTATCGCGGGAATTCGGCGGATCACTCTGTAAACCTCTCGAGAGAGTCCTTTCACAAAATCAGACTCCGTTGAAAAATCCGCCGTACTCATTTTCTGAAAATCAAGACTCAGTACCACGTAATCATCTTCCAGATACTTTGCCAGTGCACGCAAAGTAGTCGTCTTTCCATACTGTCTGGCACGGTTGATGGAAAAATAATCTCCCACGTCCACCATCTTTTTGATTTCTTCCAGTCTGGATTTCAGATCAACCATGTAATGCCTTGCAGGATTGCACGCTCCGGTAACGTTAAAAGTTTTTGCCATCTGCTGCTACACCTCCTAAATTTACTACAAACAATGAAAGTCGTTTTTTGCAAGATTCCTTACACTAATTCCGATTTCCGGTAAATCCGTTCTTATCTATGATTATACATGAAAATAGCTTCTTTGCAACAAGGAAAAATATATTTCTTCTGCCCCAAAAATTTTCGCGACGCTACGCACGAAAAAAACCGTCCGGTTTTCTGCACCTGACGGTTTTCCCTCCATATAAACAGTACCTTATCTTGTCTCGTTTTGCGGAAGTGGCGGTGCCTGATAAAGCTTTCTCTCTACCTGCTTTTTCTTTCTGGCCAGCTCTGACTTTACTGCTTCCATGTCTCCGGTTTCCGCAACTCTCTCAATATCCTCGATCAGGGTCAACTGATCAAATAAATATCCATTGTATTCTTTTTCGTTTGCAGGCAGCATGTAATCCTCCCTTCATTACGGATTCGCTGTTTTTTTATTGATAAACTCATTTTATCATTGTTTTTACTGCCTTTCAATACAAAAGACCTCTATTTCCTTCACTTCCCCACCCCGAACATCAAGCGCAGCCTTCTCTGGAAGGATTCCGGAGAGATATACCTTTTCCATCCTGTCTGCCATTCCTGCCCCGGACACTGTTCCTGTTTTTCTGTCAGGTATTTCTGAAATTTCCCTTCCGGATGCTTTATCTGAATCATTCGCGTTCTCCGTCTCATTGAGCTTTCCATACTGAAGAATGATCCTTTCAATTTCATACTGCCCCGGCAGATAGTCCTTCTGAGCCGGAAAGTGATACCGCACAGTAGTATTTCCCAGGAAGCGCGCCTCCACGATGCCATCTTCCGGAATCAGCCACGCGGGCAGAGCGGGCTGAAGACGAAGAGTCAGCTTTTTGCCGGTTTCATTATATACAAAGGGCTGTGCTCCAAACATCATCAGTGTCCACATATGAATAAATTCTGCCGTGGAGCCGCTTAAGCGGGCCACAAAGCCGCGTCCGTGTCTGCGCGGATCCAGGTTTGCGCTGCTTGCCAGGAAGGAGGAATTTTCGTAAACACTTCTCCCATACACCTCCGGGTCTAAAAACGGTACTGCTGCCGCATGGAAATCCTGAAAGAATTCATCATAAAGCCCGGATTTCAAAAGCTCCAGCAGATATTTGTACTCCATGTGCAGCCAGATAGACTCATTTTCCAGCCACCCCGGCGTGAATGCCCTGCAGCGGCCAAGCTCAAAGGATGTGCCGACAAGGGGTTCATTGACCTTGTACATGGAAAGCTTTTTATCATAGAGTGCACTTTTTCTGATGCGCGCATAGAGTTCCTTCTTTTCCTCCCTGGAGGCCGGAAGCCGCAGGACGTGAACCGCACCTTCTAGAAAATGGGGAAGCTTACCCTGTTCAAAATGAGTCGGCAGGATTCCCTTCGGACTTTCTTCAGCGCCGTCCCGGCGAGGTGGCGTTTCCTCATAATCTGTTACTTTATAATAGAAGTAGGACGGACAGATCCCGTCTCCGGTTTCTGTCGCTTTTTTAAGTCCGGCGTTGACCAGCTCCAGCCATTCTTCCAGGGCTGGCACCAGCACGTTTGCTTCCAGAACCTTCTTTCCTCCGCTCACCCCGGCGTAAACCTTCCGGCGGTATGCCTCCTTCGCATCGTTGACGCGGTTCCAGAACGAGATGGCTTCTCCTGACGCAAGCAGTTCTTCCCTCTCCTCATGCACAATTTCACGGACTGCTTCAAAAAAATCCGCCAGCTCCGCCAGGGTTGCTACATCCCGCCCATATTTTTTCAAAGAGCAGATCGTATATTCCAGGTTGCGGGAGAGCTCGCCAAGCTCGCAGACTGAGGAGCCTAAAAGTCCCGGAAGACCGTTGAGCGCGTCATACCAGCCAGGCTTACCGCCCTCCATCTCAATTCCCATGCCATAGGCATCCAGCGCGGCAAATTTGGTCACGCAAAGCATCACCAGCTTCTCCATAATGCTCGCGTGAATCACCCGGCCTTTGCCATACGCGTCACAGAGCAGCAACTCATTCTCGCATCCTGGCTCCGCCTCCAGGCCTTCGATAAGGGAATGATACTGACGGATCCCATCCGCCGTTTTTTCATAACGCTTCCGTCTTTCCAACACGCCCGCCTGTGGGCGGAACCAGGTACACGCCGGCTCAAAAAGCAGTTCTTCCTCTTTTTCCGGAAAAACACGCAGATAATTTTCAATCAGATCCAGATTGTAAATCCAGTGATCCGTCCAGTAGCCCTCTCCGAAGTTGCCGTTCACCAGAGGTGTCGCCAGTGAGAGACATTTTGAAAAAAGTGTCTCAATACGCGTTTCTATCTCCAACACCTGTGTATCGGTATTGGCAACGATCGTTCCTGACTGCACTTCCATTGTGCGCGCTTCCTGCTGTGTTTTCACAGAATCCTGCACAAATGAAGGGGATTCCTGACATTCCGCTGATACTTTCTCAGAAATCATGCGGTAAAGACTTCCCGGCGTGAATGTAAATGTATCCGGATTTTTCTTCCCCATCAAAGAAGCCTCTTCCGGGAACAGCTCCGGGCACGCTGCTTTGTCCAGCTCATAGGTAATCTTCTCAATTCCAAGAGGATTGTACCCGTCCGGCTGCAGAAGCGAGTAAAACGCGCGAACATTAAAATCTCCTACAAACGGGAAAAACAGCGGATCGCAGCGACGGTTCTGGTTGACATCGCGGAAGTTTCCGTTCCCCTGTGAATAAAATTCCGGCATTAAAGAAAAATAATTGTATTCCCGCTCCAGGTCACCATGTTTTCTTGAATAAACGTAGAAAACCTTCGCAGATGAGATCCGCTCTTTCATCTGTTCAGATCCTGTCAATGGTTCATCGTGTTCCGCTATTTCCACGGATGTCATAGATACATTGCCGTCGCCACATTTTTCCGTTTCCCCCAGCAGCACCGGCGCACCGCCGCGCAGAGCATTATCCATAAATGTATACCGGCAATATTCGTCAAACACCGGTTCTGCCGTGCGGCAGTCCATGTGTGCGCCAAGCTCCTCGGCGAGGCTGTCTGCTATAGTCCTTTTTTCGGAAAAATAAGCTGCGTCTAAGCACTTTTTGCCAAATTTTCTCAGCTCCTTCCTATGCTCTGCCTGGCCGATTAATTCATACAAAGTCACCGACTCTCCTGGCCGCAGGATCTTTTTGATTCCGAAAAAGCTGCACGGGAACTGATTCTGGCGCATCTGAGAGTATTTGTTCACCCCATCCAGTCCATCCAGCGCAAAGGTCACCGGAGCTCCCAGGGAGCTGTCATAGGCAAAGACCGCCTCTGGATCCGCCACTGCTCTCAGCCGCGTGCCGTCCGCAGTCGTGCCTATGGAAAAATTTGCGCCCTCCACCGCACGCACCACTGTCGAATCGCCCATGCTCGCCCGCACCCGGTAGCA
Source organism: Lachnospiraceae bacterium (assembly GCA_021203145.1). Classification (GTDB taxonomy): domain Bacteria; phylum Bacillota; class Clostridia; order Lachnospirales; family Lachnospiraceae; genus Choladousia. Next base: position 19,297 of record JAJQBS010000104.1, read on the forward strand.
GGTGATTTCATCCTCGATCACCTCCGACTCCATCCAGGCCTTTGAAAGCTCCTTCATCATCTTTGTCATCTCAATCGACAGGCCATAAGGCACCACAGCCGGCATTCCGTCAAGAATTTCCAGGACGATTGTCTCTGTATCTGTCCCGCTGCTTTTGTAATCCCGCTCCTGCGCCTTCCCGCCCACATAGGTCACCTTCACCGTGCGGACCAGGGCGCCCAGCTCCTCATTCGGAAGCGTGAAATAGGAGACCTCCGTCCGAATCCCCGCCTCCTCACAGGAAATTTCCAGACTGTTCTTAAAGATCCGCATCTGGTGTGGCTGCTCCTCGTTGGCAAACGGCTCCATGTATTTCCCGTTCACGCGCAAAAACGTGCGAAAGCCTGTGCGTTTCGCATTCTGATACGCATCCTGAGCCGGATAAAACTCCATAATCGCCTTATCCTTATTCTCCGCGCCAAAGCTCACCACACACTGTCCGCGGTTCACATAATAGCACCACAGCGGAATCCCCCGCACCCCGCTGATTCCCGGCAAAAAACTCGCAAACGTCGGTTTCTTTCCATAATCCTTCAACACAAACGATTCTGCCTTTCTGTCCATATTTTCCTCCTTGCAATTACCCTGACCCGGATAAACCGGAACCGAAATTTTGCCATTTTGCGCAAAAAATCGTTTTTAAGTGCCTAATTCCACTTCCACTGATACCGGCGCCCCTGCGCCGAGCCGTCCGATTTTCTCCGCAGTCAATCGAAATGAAGTACACGCTTCCGGGAAACCCTGCGTACTGCCATTGATCCACACTTTTTTTATCGCATAGGCACCATAGTCCAGTCCCTTCGGATTGCAGTAAACAATATGCCAGCTCCTGTGCGCGAAATCCGTCCACAGCCCGGCGCGCCCCTTGGCGTCAAACTGGCTCTTTTGAAGCTTCGGCTCCAACAGCAGATCTCCATATTCGCCTCTCACGCCAAACATCTGCGTAACCACCGTCATCAGCATCCAGCTCGCAGCACCGGTCAGATAATGATACATGCCTCTGCCGCGGTCGTTAAAGTATTCCGGAATCCCAGGATAAATTCGGCTTATCTCAAAATCTGACGCCTGCTCATACAGACTGTTCAGCGCCCGAAACCCTTCTTTTACAAATCCGCGCCGATAAAGGGCATTGCCAAACATCACCGCCATGTGAGAAAAGACCGCCCCATTTTCCTTATGCCCGTAGGCAAATCCGAACATTCTTCCTAAATCTGTTTTCACTTCTTTAAAATCCGTATTCAGCCGATAGCCGCCCAGGCGCTTTTCATAGAGCAGTCTGTCCGCCGCATGAACGACCTGTTCCGTCTGTCCATCGGTCGCGGTTCCGGACATAATCGTGAAGACCTGTCCGGTCAGCATCATCCGGCGTTCTTCCCCGAAAATTCCCTCCACGGCGTTTCCATGATTATCATAATAGCTGTTGAACCATCCATCCTCCTGATCCTGAATCCACTCGCTCTCCCGGATATGTATGCGTATCTCGTCAGCCATTTTCTGAAGAATATCAGCAGCGTACCCGGTATCCAGAAAAACACTACGCCCCGATACGGTCGGATAACAGGATGCGCAGTAGGTACGAAGCACCGCCTGTTTCTTTTGAACGGCCTCCTTCTGATGCTCCGGCTCCCGAATTTCTGCATTCTGGCTATCCAAATCCCTGCCGCCTGAAGCCTGATTATCTGAATCCCGGCTACTGGAATCCCTGCCGTCTGTGACCTGGTCATCTGCTTCCTGTTCCGGCTTCCACTGCCCTGACGTTTCAAACCCTGTAAAGAGGATCTCCATCTCCTGCGAAAGCTCCAGCTTCGTCATTCCTGTTTTTTCCTTCAGCTTCAACAGGATTTCTGAAAGAGTCTCCAGGTTCATCGCATAAGCTGCCGTAAATGCCACGCTCTCCCCGCGCTCTGATGCCATGTCGAGTGCATCATTCCAGTCTGCATCGCGCAGGCGGATATGGTCATGCTCCCCTCTCTCGTAAAAAGCAGTCATATTCTGAACCAGCAAATGCTCCAATACCGTCCCGGTGTGGACTTTTCCATTCCGATCCAGGAGTATTGGTCTGTGACCTGCTCTGCATTTGCCGCAGGATTCTCCGGAAACGCCAGAAACCTTCGGCGTTTCATTTGGCCTTTTATCTGTTTTTCCGTCCGCCTTTTCATCTGATTTTTCGTTCAATTTTTCATCTGAATTTACAGCTAAATCCCAATCCTTGTCTATCACCATCCCCCGCATTTCCTGCCGGTCTTTAAAATAGGTGCATTCTTTAAGCAGAACCGAAAAATCCCCGGTCTGATCCAGATAAAATTTCACCGTAAACAAAGGCCAGAAGCCGTGGTCCATCCAGACGCGGGTAATGTTGTTGCGGTCAGCGATAAACTCGCCGGGGCAGCTGCCGATAATCGTCGCATTCGTGCCGTCAAACCGCACACCGCCGCAATTGTCGATAATCATCTGCCGCACACCGTCCGGGTTCATGATCAGGAGTGCCAGACAGTCCTGCCAGAGATCCCGCCATCCGCGTCCGCCTTTTCCATAATCATGGTGGGGCAAAAATGAGCAGCCATAGATGCGACGCAGAATCGGTTGAAAGGTCACCCAGTACATCCAGTGGTCAAATCTGGCATCGCCGCTCTTCATTCGCACCCGGATCCTGCTGTTCCAGTAATCCTTTGTCATCTGCAGTGCGTTCTTTGCATCCGCGAGAGTCCGGATCGAGCCTGTTCCCGGCCAACCGGATTGCCCCTCCCGTGCATGATCTACATCCGCAAATGACCGGAATATGCCGGTTTTTGTCTGCCCGGCCTGCTCGTGCTGCTCCTGTCCTTCATCCGCAGGCACTCGCAAAGTCTCGAAGCCCTGCAAAATACTTTTTTTCTCAGCACTGTCTGCATGCAAAACGTTTTTTAAATGAGCGTCCCATTCTACCCTCGGCTCACAGCGAGTCGCCATTTCTTCCGACAGCCCAATCCGGATCAGATAAGCAGCCTCTTCCCCCGGCTGCAATGTCACATCTGCGAAACGCAAAGCGCCGATGGACTCGTAGCCTGCATAATCCTGCCCCGGCTCCTCAAAGGGCAGATTGCGCACGACCTTCTCCGGCCACAGAAGGCTTCCGCCTTCCCCGACAAAGTCCTCCAGCACCGGGCAAAAGCCGATGGGCTTTGCGCCAGTCCCGTCGCAGCCGGTCACAAAATAAGTCTTTGTATTGCGCTGATGCCCGCGCTCATCAAAGGTCAGCGTGGGATGTACATATACCCCGTCTTCTGTCATATGTATCCGATGCAGCAGACTCGTAACATGCCGGTGGTCGCGAATATTATCCGCACTCCTCGCATAAAGCGGCACTGCGGCAATCGGCGAGAAATGCACCGGGCAGTCGCCGGCATTTCTGATTTGCACTACCATCATCTCCGCAAGCTCATCCGTCACCGGCACAAAGCTGGTAATCTCCGCCTCCAGATGCGTCCTTCGGTCTCTCCGCGTGACACTCTGCCACATCGGTCCGGCCGTGAGCACGGTGCAATTCCAATCACTGCTGTCCGTCTTTCTTTTCCTATTTTCCTCAGAAACTGCGGCAGAGCAGTCTTCTTTCATGCAGCCAGGATTGCCCTTGTCTTCCTTTTCTTTTGGCAAAAGCGAAAACCGCTCCATCTCAGCCATAGCCGAATTGCCTGCGGCCGACCAGCAGACACCACCGTCTGTCACGCACCAGAAGTTTCGCCCCGCCTTCGATTCCGCCAGATCCTCCGCGCCCACTGGCTGAAGGACAAAGGCGTTCTGATCCAGCTTCAGATCCCCGCACAGATTTGGCGTCACTGCGCCCTTTACACCATTTTCACCCGCTATCGGGAAATACAGGTATCCCGTCTGATCCGGATTTTGCAGCCGGAAGGTTCCCTTTTCATCTAAATACTCATATCCGCTCATCCATTTTCCTCCATCCGGTTTATTCTCGCGTTTATTTAAGGATAATAAAAAAGAACCACCTGTTTCAGTGATTCTTTTTTCAGAAAAGTGTGTTTTTTTCATATGTTTTCGATCTGCCAGTCGATTGGCTCGATCCCGTTCTGTTTCAGGAATTTATTCGCCCTGGAGAAATGCCGGCATCCGAAGAAGCCCCGGTAAGCGGAGAGCGGACTCGGATGGGGAGCCTCCAGAATCAGGTGGTTCGGATTGTCGAGCATGGATTTTTTCATCTGCGCGGGACGTCCCCAGAGCAGATAGACAATTGGGCGGTCAATCTGATTGACCGCACGGATCGCGGCGTCGGTAAATTCCTCCCAGCCGATTCCGCGGTGGGAATTTGCCTGGTGCGCCCGCACGGTCAATACAGTATTGAGCAGCAAAACGCTCTGCTCGGCCCATTTTGTCAGATAACCGTTGTTCGGAATATAACAGCCGCAGTCCTCATGCAGCTCCTGGTAAATATTAACCAGCGACGGAGGAATATCGGTACCCGGCTTAACAGAGAAGCAAAGGCCATGCGCCTGTCCCTCCTCGTAGTAGGGATCCTGCCCGAGGATCACCACCTTGACCTTCGAGAGCGGCGTAAACGCAAAAGCATTAAAAATATCATCCGCCGGCGGGTAAACCACGCGGCTTTTGTATTCCTCATTGATCTGGCGGTACAGCTTCGCGTAATACGGCTTCGAAAACTCCGGCTTTAACGGAGTCAGCCAGTCGTTGGAAATCGGAGGCATGTGGTTTTCTCCCTTCTCTTCTGTCCTGCCGCCGCTGCGCTGAGGCTTTTAGTGTCTGCAATTCGCGCGTCAGACGGTGCTGGATGCATAAGTTATTTTGCCTGAACCAGGAGCCGCGGCAAATATGCCTTGCAACCAAAGCCATTCCCATATGGCAAGGCATTTTACAACCTCACGCTCACGCCACGTCCCCGCAGATATTCCTTCACCTCGCGGATCTCCAGCTCCTTATAGTGGAACAGGGAAGCCGCGAGCGCCGCGTCAGCCTTTCCCTCTGTGAGCGCGTCATAGAAATGCTCCATCGTCCCGGCGCCGCCCGAAGCGATGACAGGGACGGACACATGCTCCGCGATCGTGCGTGTCAGCTCGATGTCATAGCCGGCCTTCGTGCCGTCACAGTCCATGCTGGTCAGCAAAATTTCTCCGGCCCCCAGCCGATCCGCCTGCATCGCCCATTCGACCGCGTCAATGCCCATATCGATACGGCCGCCATTTTTAAAAATATTCCAACCCGAGCCGTCCGGCCTGCGCCGCGCGTCGATCGCCACGACCACGCACTGCCGCCCGAATTTTTCCGCCGCGTCCGCGATGAGCTGCGGGTTCATGATCGCCGCGGAGTTGATCGAAATCTTGTCCGCGCCCTCGCGCAGAAGCAGCCGGAAATCCTCGACCGTGCGGATGCCGCCGCCGACGGTAAATGGGATAAAGACCTTTTTCGCAACCTCGCGAACCATATCCACGACCGTATTGCGTGCGTCGGAGGATGCCGTAATGTCCAGAAACACCAGCTCGTCCGCGCCGGCCGCGTCATAGGCCGCCGCGATCTCGACCGGGTCGCCCGCATCCCGCAGATTGACAAAATTCACGCCCTTGACCACGCGGCCATTATTCACATCCAGGCAGGGGATGATACGTTTTGTAAACATCTAAATAGTTTCTCCTTATCGCAGATCTGCTGATATACATCTCTTGCGCCTTCTCCACCAGCAAGAGTGCTCCTCTACCGATCACTATAGCAATAATAATAAACGTTGTAAGTCGTTTTACCTTGGCTGTCTGCCGTCGCACAGATGAGGTCTGTGCCCGAACCACTCCCACTATTGTGGCAAAACAGCGATTATTAAAAAGCACTCCCAATCATTACAAATTACAACAATATAAAATTCTTCAGAATCGTCAGTCCCACCTGACTGCTTTTCTCCGGGTGGAACTGGCAGGCAAAGACATTTCCCTGCTCGATGGAAGCGTGAATCGGCACTGAGTAATAGGTGGAGGCTTTTACAATCTGCGGATCCGCCGCTTTCAGGTAATAGGAGTGTACAAAATATACATAGGACTCCTCCGGGATGCCCGCAAACAGGCGCCCCGGATGATCAAAGGTCAGGGAATTCCAGCCCATATGCGGGATCTTTAAATTTTCTCCACGGTCCGTTTTTCCCTCCGGAATCTTCAGAATCTGTCCTTTACAGATGCCAAGTCCTTCTACCCCGGGCGATTCCTCGCTCGACTCAAACAAAAGCTGCAGCCCCAGACAGATCCCCAGAAACGGAGTGCCGCGGTCTGTAACCTCGCGGATCACATCCGCCAGGCCATACTGGTGCAGCTTGCCCATCGCGTCGCCAAACGCTCCGACGCCCGGCAATATCACCTTATCCGCACCGAGGATCTCTTCCCGATCTCGTGTGATCACCGTTTCCTGCCCCAGAGAGGCCAGCGCTTTTTCCACACTCCGCAGGTTCCCCGCATCGTAATCCAGAATCGCTATCATAAATTTCCCATCTCCCCGACGTCTTTACTGCCCTTCCAGCCCCACATACAGCGTATACTACAATGCTAAAGCCAGTTGAATATATGGCGGCAGTCGTGTTCGTGTCTCTTCCCACATGCACCGTGTATATCATGAGGGAACATAGCTGCCGCCGGGCACTGTATATTCAGTTATTACTGCGTAAGATTATCTCGCCCTGATCGCGATTTCTTCCTTGATTGCGGCCGTAAAGTCCTTCAGGCTGCTCTGTCCCCTGTCGCCTTCCGAGCGGCTTCTGACAGACACCAGTCCTTCTTCCTCTTCCTTCGCGCCGACCACAAGCATATACGGAGTTTTCGCGATCTGCGCCTCGCGGATCTTGTAGCCGATCTTCTCCGCACGGGTATCGACATTTGCACGAATCTTTTCTGCACGCAGAGCATCCTTTACCTGATTTGCATAATCAATATATTTGTCCGAAATCGGCAGGATCCGCACCTGCTCCGGGGAGAGCCAGGTCGGGAACGCGCCCGCGAAATGCTCGATCAGGATGCCGATGAAGCGCTCGATGGAGCCGAACGCCACGCGGTGAATCATGATCGGGCGGTGCTTTTCGCCGTCCGCGCCGATATATTCGCATTCAAAACGCTGCGGCAGCTGGAAATCAAGCTGGATGGTGCCGCACTGCCAGGTTCTGCCGATGGAATCCTCCAGATGGAAATCAATCTTCGGGCCATAGAAAGCGCCGTCTCCCTCATTAACCACATAATCAAGTCCAAGCTCGTCGAGCGCGCCGCGCAGACCGTCCGTCGCCATCTCCCAGTCCTCGTCGCTCCCCATGGAATTCTCCGGGCGGGTGGACAGCTCGACATGATATTTAAAGCCAAAGAGCTGATAAACCTCATCAATCAGGTTCACGACGCCCTTGATTTCGCCGCGAATCTGCTCCGGAGTCATGAAAATGTGCGCATCGTCCTGGGTGAAGCAGCGCACACGCATCAGGCCGTGCAGCTGGCCGGACTTCTCGTGGCGGTGCACGATGCCCAGCTCGCCCATACGGAGCGGCAGGTCGCGGTAGGAGCGCGGCTCTGATTTATAGACCAGGACGCCGCCCGGGCAGTTCATCGGCTTAATCGCGTAGTCCTCGTCATCAATGACAGTGGTATACATGTTTTCTTTATAGTGATCCCAGTGGCCGGAGGTCTCCCAGAGCTGGCGATTCAGGATGATCGGGGTAGAAATCTCCACGTATCCTGCTTTTGTATGAATCTCCCTCCAGTAATCCAGCAGCGTATTTTTCAGGATCATGCCGTTCGGCAAAAAGAACGGGAACCCGGGTCCCTCGTCCGCCATCATAAACAGGCCGAGCTGTTTGCCAAGCTTTCTGTGATCTCGCTTCTTTGCCTCCTCCATGCGGGTCAGGTACGCGTCCAGATCCGCCTTTTTGGTAAACGAGGTGCCGTAAATACGGGTCAGCATCTTATTTTTCTCCGAGCCTCTCCAGTAAGCGCCCGCAATGCTGGTCAGCTTAAATGCCTTCACCGGCTTTGTATTCATCAGATGCGGCCCCGCGCAGAGATCGACAAACTCCCCCTGCTGATAAAAACTGATCTCGGCATCCTCGGGCAGATCCTCGATCAGCTCCACCTTGTACGGTTCCTCTTTTTCTTTGAAATAAGCGATCGCCTCTGCTCTGGGCTTTGTGAAACGGACAAGCGGCAGCCCCTCCTTCACAATCTTCTTCATCTCCGCCTCGATCTTTTCCAGATCCTCCGGGGTGATCGGGGTCTCGCTGTCAATATCATAGTAAAATCCATCCGCAATGGACGGTCCGATCGCCAGCTTTACATCTGGATACAGGCGCTTGATCGCCTGCGCCATGATGTGAGAGGTCGTATGCCGGAAGGCTGCTGCCCCGGCCGGACTGTCAAAAGTCAAAATATTCAGCTCACAATCCGCGTCAACGACCGTGCGCAGATCCGCCTCCTCGCCATTGATCTCTGCCAGCGTCGCCACGCGGGCGAGCCCCTCGCTGATATCCTTCGCGATATCAATGACCGCCATCGGCTGTGCGTATTCTCTGGTTGAGCCATCTTTTAGTGTGATAATCATTTTTTCAAATCCTCCTGCAATTCCATTCTATTCTTCCTCTTCTTCGCTCCCATAATAAGTGTTCGCACTGGTATCATCGTACGAATTGTCTACCGTATTATTGCTGAAAAAACTGATCCCATTCTTCAAAGGGGACGTCAGTCAGCCCAGCAGAATGCCAAAAAGCAGGACATCCATAAGCAGGAGCACCTTTTCCACCGGCGTCCAGTCTGACAAAAAGACGATCTTTAACACCTTGCATTTTTCTTTCATAAATATCTCCTTTCTTTGTTTGTCAACTTTTTCATTTCTAATCTTCATACGTCCCGGCGATCATCTCCTGGATTGCCGCGCGGTTCACCGTCAGGTCCGGCACCAGGACGCTCATACCGCGAATGGTCTGATTCGTGTAGGAGCCGTCGACCGGGATCCGGTAAGAACCGAGCTCCGAAAGATCCATGGACTGCGCCAGATACAGCATGGACAGAATCTCCGCGCTCGACATATCCGTCGGCACAAGCTCAAGAATATCATCCAGAAGGGATATCTGCGTTGCAAGGCTGACATCCCTGTACGCGTTGAAAAGACTCGTGATCACCGCGCGCTGCCTCTGGGTCCTGCCAAAGTCATTGGCCTCCGTCGCCGTGGAGACGTAACGAGTGCGCGCGTAGAGTAGCGCAAATTCCCCATACACGTGGTTTGTCCCCTCCGAAACACTGTAGCCCTGCGCCTGGAAATAGCTTGCCTCCGTCGACGTCAGCGTAATATCGACGCCTCCCAGCAAATCTATAATACGCTCAAATCCTGAAAAATCAATCTCCACATTGTAGTCGATGGTAACTCCAAAGTTCTTTTCAATGACCTCATCCAACAGTGCCGCGCCGCCAAACTGATAGGAAGCATTGATCCGGTTGTCTGAGTATCCGGGAATCTGCACGTAAAGGTCGCGCATGATTGAGATCATATTCACTTCGTCTGTATCATCATTGATTGAAATGATAATCATCGAGTCTGACCGTTCCCTCGCACCCTCTGTACGGGTATCCTGCCCAATGAGCAGAATATTGGTCACACCGGTACTTGCCTCCGTCTCCTCGACGTCTTCCGGCCATTCAACCTCATCCGGATCCATACTGTCTTCCCCGGCGTCTTCATCTGTCTCAAACTCCTCTGTCTCTGGATCCAACAGCTCCACCTCTTCAATCTCGCCGATACGGCTCATCAGATGATTCACCGCAAACGCCGCTGCGCCCGCCAGAATCAGCAGTACTGCCAAAACCACCAATGTTCCAATGAGTATCCCCCGGTGTCCATTTCTTTTTTTCTTTTTATCCTGATCTGCCATATTCTATGTGCTTCCCCCTGTCGTCGATTGTTTATATCATACCTTTTTCTCTCAAATCATCTGGATGACTTTATACTGCGATTCTCAGCAGGCCTCCTGCCTGCTGTAAAGCTTTATTCTTAGCTGCTCAGTATCTTCACACAGCTACCTGTCTTCTTATTCTGACACCTGCCCTTCCACCGCAATGCGAAACTCGGTCGTAAAAGCCGGATGATATAACCTTGACCGATCATACCCGGCCTGGGCAACAGTCTCTCCGACAATGATCAGAGCCGTCCTGGTAACCTGGTTCTCCTGTGCGCACTGTGCAAGCGTGGATACCGTACAGATATAGCTGCGCTCGTCCGGCCAGGTCGCCTTGTAAACAATCGCCGCCGGTGTATCCGCCAAATAGCCTCCTGCCATCAAACGCTCGCTTAAGCGTTCCAGCATGCCTGTGCTCAAAAAGATCACCATCGTCGCACCGTGGGCGGCGAGGGATGCAATCTCCTCCTTTTCCGGCACCGGCGTGCGCCCCGCCATCCTTGTAATGATCACTGTCTGTGAAATTCCCGGAAGCGTATATTCCATATTTAGGGCGGACGCCGCTCCGCAGAACGCACTCACGCCCGGGCAATAGTCATAGTCTATCCCGGCCTTCTCCAGAAGATCCATCTGCTCCCGGATCGCGCCGTACACACAGGGATCTCCGGTGTGAAGCCGCACCGTGGTCAGCCCCTGTTCCTCTGCATCCTTCATTACTGAAAAGACTTCCTCCAGCGTCATTTTCGCGCTGTCATAGACCACACAGGATTCTTTTTTATACTCCAGCAGCCCGGGGTTCACCAGAGAACCCGCATAAATGATCACATCCGCTTCCGCCAGCAGGCGGCTGCCACGCACTGTGATCAGGTCTGCCGCGCCGCTCCCGGCGCCCACAAAATGTACCATATCACTGTTCCTCCGCTCCTGATATTATCGTGCATGGAGCTTTATTGGCCCTGTCTCTCCCTGGCTATAATCAGAGAATAGTATCCCGCGTCATCCGGGATTTCTTCCGCACTGCGGAAAACCTTTTCCTGGGGCATCCCGCAGTTCTCCACCATCATGACATCCCGGCCGCTCTTTTGCAGCAGCTCCTTTACCTGTCCCATTTTTTTCCCGGACTTCATCAGCACATACGTGCCCGGCTGCTCCATCCCCTGATCCGTCCGGTGAACGGCGGGAATCACATGGATCGGCTCGTTCCATGTGGCAAGAGGAATTCCGGCCCTGGCCGCAGCCGCACAGAAGGAGGGAACGCCGCTTACCATCCGGGTCTGATACCCGCGCGCACGGATTCTTTCTTCTATATATACGATAACTCCGTGTTTTTTGGGACTAACTACGGAAAATTTACTCCGTAG
>JAJQBS010000078.1 GCA_021203145.1 Lachnospiraceae bacterium
GCACGGAATAATCGAGCGTCAAAAAGGGACTTACAAATATTTGCCGACCGCTGTTCAAGGTGGGCAGCGTAACTGTGGAAACTATTGATTATAATGGCACAACGATTCCCTATTGCGTGTATTTGCCGGCAGACTATGACGCTGACAGAGCCGAAGCTTATCCTGTTTTTGTGATGCTGCACGGAGGCGGCGGAAGTGAAAACAACTGGTTCACTGTTGGCTTTGACAATATCATGGATAATCTGATTGCGGATTATAACCTTGAGGAAACCATTGTTGTTACGCCCAATTGGGGAATGCTGAATTCTGCAAAGACAACTGAAGCGTTTGAAATGTGCTATGACTTCCTGGCGAATACGCTTTTCCCGTATATTTCTGCTACAATGGCGCAGAAGATGCAGAACATCGCGCTCTGGCGGCTCTGTCTCAGGGTGGTGCCCGCACGATGTATATTGCGTATTATCATCCGGAGCTGTGCGATTACTATTTCGGGTATAGCTGCCCCTGGGATACCGAAGTGCATGGGACCCCCGTCCTCAATGCTGATGACTATGAAAATAAAACCATTTTCATCGGATGCGGTATGTATGACTTTGTAAAAGCGGATTGCTATCTGTCGGAAGGAACCGATCGGGCGGAGACAGAAGAATCCTTCTATAAGCATGTTTACACGATGACAGATGCCGGCATCAAGTTCTATTCCTGCGAGGAGCCGACATTCGGGCACAACTTCCGGACATGGAAAATTGTCGCGACTTATTCCGTTCAGAATCTCTTGTGGAAGTAATCCTTAACGGATTTGGCAGAATTGGTAAGGAGTCTATTCTGACCGGTAATGCTGAGGATTTAATGAATGGCCGCTTAATTCAGAGACTTTCTGTGATTAAGCGGTCATCTTTTCTTGCTTGAGAGTGGCAGGGCTTTTATCGCAGGCGGTACACGGTTTGGGTCAGCTTAAGGTGACCAGGCTGTTTCGTGACAGCTCGCTGGAAGCTTAAGAACGCTTCCCTGTGCGAACTGGCAAAATTCTGGCTCCGGTATGTCCGTCCTGGATCAGTCGTTACAACATCCGATTCGCATTATTTGCGATAATTCAAAATGCGAAAGGACTTGATGATTACGACCTGGTAGCCTTCACTTCCAGCATCAGCGTGATATTTGCGTTTTCGATCTGGCTGAGCACGCTGACGTCGAAGTCATCGGCCTCAATGGTGCCGGAATACCAGGACCTGGAATCAAAATACGCCTGGATGCTTGCTGTGTTGAACCGGCGGTGGTGCCGCGCGTAGATCTCGTTGATTGCCATCTGAAGCTCGTCCGCGGTCATGCCGGCCAGGTCGCTTGCGGTGAGATACGTGGTCGAGCTCTGCGGGAGGATATATTCGTCGTCGTCCCCGTCCGCGTTGAAATCATGCGTATCGAGATAATTGACCATCAGATTGATGTTGGCCGACTCGTAGATATTCATAACGCTGATATCGAAGTCATCGGCCTCAATGGTGCCGGAATACCAGGACTTTGCGTCAAAATAGGCCTGCACATCGTCCTTGAGGAACTTGCGGTGATGTCTGGCGTAGATCTCGTTGATCGCCATCTGGACCTCGTCCGCAGTCATGCCGGCCAGATCACTCTCGGACAGATAGCTGGTCGAGCTTTCCGGGAAAATATACTCTGGATATTCTGTCAGAATCACGTCGATCGTCAGCGTCATGTTGGCTTTGACCCAGTCCATGTCATTGTAAAGAGAGGTGTACTCATTGGAGATCGAAAGATCGTCCGTATACGCCTGGACATCGGTCGGAAACCATGCGTAATAGGTGCCTTCCGTGGTACTTCCGATCACCATGTAGCTGGGAAGATCGGAATAGTCGTCCTCCTCGGTGTAGCAGATGGTAAACAGATGTCCGCCATTTGCATAGCCGTACAGGTCTGTCAGCGCGTCGCGCGAGGCGATGTGGTAAAAGCTGACACTGTCGGTTGAGATGTTCATCTGAACCTTGCCGCCCCAATCTGAGGGGAGCACGACCTGTACCTCCGCGAAGTCGATGCAGATGTTGTTGTACTCATCCCGCGAGGTGGAGCTTTCCCACCGCGCGCTCGCGGCCATGGCTGTCATGGAAAATAAAGTCGTCATGCACAGTGCGAGCGAAAAAATGATCGTACGCAAAAAATAATTCTTTTTCATAAAACCCCTTCCTTTCTGATACGTATATAGCCTTATCTTACCATAGGAATTTCCGGAAAAAATGAAGGTATTCTTATTTCTTTCCGTTATCTTTTGTAATGGGAATCTTCACCTCAAACTTATAGCCGACTCCCCACACGGTTTTAATTTCCCAGTACTGGCTTGACCTGAATTTTTCCCGGAGACGTTTGATATGTACGTCCACGGTGCGGGTGTCGCCCATATAGTCAAAGCCCCAGAGCCGGTCAAGCAGCTGTTCCCTGGAAAAAACCTGGTTTGGCGAAGATGCCATGAAATAAAGCAGCTCCAGCTCCTTGGGAGGAAGGTTTACCGTCTCGCCCTGATAGAGAGCGGAGTAATTGGTGAGGCTGACGGTCAGGTCCGGATATTTGACAAACTCGCCGGTCAGGTCATTCATGGGCAGTTCGTCCTCAGAAGGATGGTAGCGACGCAGGATCGCGCGGATGCGGGCAAGGAGCTCCCGCGCGTCGAAAGGCTTGGCCAGATAGTCGTCCGCGCCAAGATCCAGGCCCTGCACCCGGTCAGACACCTCACTCTCGGAGGAGAGTATGATAACAGGCACATGGGACTGTCGGCAGAGCTCCGAGCAGACCTGCAGCTTCTCCCGACCCGGAAAAATCGCCTCGAGAAGGACCAGATCCGGCGAGAAGGCGGCACATTCTGTGACAACCTTGTCCGCAGCCTTCACGACCCGGGTTTCATACAGGGCCTGTGTTAGATAAAAATCCGTCAGCTGTGCGGCGGCCTCGTCGCTGTCGGCAATCAAAACTTTCTGTTGCGTATCAGTCATTTAAATTCCTCTTTTCATACGCCATGACAAATCTCTCATAACTGTTTGTTGTTTTCACGGATACGATCTTTTATAATTGCCGGGTGCTTTTGCGAATAAAAATTTCGTACTGGTCTGCTGTGCCAGTGGTTTTTATTTCTGTGCGGGTCGGATACACGATGCATAAGCAGGTGCTGATATTTGCGCTGATATGCCAGCGGTTTTTTATTCCTGCGCGGAGTCTGATACCCCGATACCTGCATCGTTCCGAAAAAAGAAGCAGAATCGGATACTCCGATGTCTGCATCGGGGTGGTTTATTTGAGTTCTACAATCGTGACTCCGGTATCGCCCTCGCCGAACTCGCCGAGTCGGAAGGAGGCCACGCAGCTCTGCTTTCGCAGATACTGATGCACCGCTTTCCGCAGGATTCCGCTGCCCTTGCCGTGTACGATCCGCACCGGGGAAAGGTGAGCCAGGATGGCGTCGTCCAGGTATTTGTCCAGCTCGATGAGCGCTTCGTCAGTCGTCTTGCCGATCAGGTTGAGCTCGGAGCGGATGCTGTAGCTCTTGGAACCGGACATATCAAAGGAAGAACCGCTTCCGCGGCTGCCCGACCTGCCGGAACCCTTTGCGGCACCAGAATTTCCGGAACGCCTGTATCCATCTGCAGCACCCGAATTTCCAGAATGCCCATATCCATCCGCAGCACCCGAATTTCCAGAATGCCCATATCCATCTGTGGCGCCCAAATTCCCGGAACGCCCATAGCCTCCTGCTGCGCCCGCACTCCCGGAACGCCCGGAGCCTTTCGATCCGGCCCTGCCGGAAAAGGTGGTCAGCGGCTCGTCGGGAAGCTTTTCCAGGTCTTTTATATTGACCTGGGAGCGGAGAATGCCCATCTGTACAAACAGATTCCCTTTCGCATCCGGAAGGGTGCTGACTGTCCCGGAAAGATTCAGGCTCAGGACACGCACCCGGTCCCCCACGCGAAGATCCCTGGCGGACAGTTCCTTCTTCGGTTTTAAATCCGCCTGGATCCCGAGCTTTTCATTGTTATCAGATATTTTCCCACGGAGCTTCGACCGCTCCTGTTCCATTTTGCGGGAGGCGTCAGATTCACTGCCGAGACGGTTGAAAGTCCGGATCGTCTCATCCGCGTAATCCTTGGCTTCGCGCAGGATGTCCCTGGCTTCCTCCCTCGCTTTCCGGAGTATTTCGCCGCGGCTCTCATCCAGACGGCCTTCTTTTTGCGACAGGCGTGCCTTTAGCTCTTCGACCTCCTGCTTATAGCGGGTAACTTCGGCGTGCTCCTGTTCGACCGTCACGCGGCTCTGCTCCAGGCTTGCAATCACATCCTCAAAGGCCTCATCCTGGCTGGTGAGATGCGTCTTTGCCTCTTCAATAATATAGTCTGGCAGGCCGAGCTTCTCGGAGATCGCGAACGCATTGCTTTTTCCGGGGACGCCGATCAGCAGCCGATAGGTCGGGCGCAATGTCTCCACGTTAAATTCGCAGCAGCCATTTTCCACTCCGGGAGTCGAGAGCGCGTAGATCTTCAGTTCACTGTAGTGCGTCGTCGCGATCGTGCGGACGCCGCGGCTGTGCAGGGTCGACAGGATCGCGATCGCCAGAGCTGCACCCTCGGTCGGGTCCGTGCCCGCGCCGAGCTCGTCAAAGAGCACCAGAGAGCGTTCTCCCGCAGTCCGACTATCCCTGGTATTCCAGGAAATGGTCCGTCCGTGTGGCGCATCCCGCACGACTGCCCCAGAACTGTCAGGCGAATCAGATGCATCGTGTACCGTGCCCATATTATTTGTGTGAGAACGGCCAGTCGCATCGTGTGCCGTGGCGGAGCTGTTTGCGGATATTTGGCCAGGCGAATCAGACGTGCCAGATGGCGGATTCCACATAAGGGTATCCTGCCCGTCCATCGCCTTCAGAAAAGAAACAATATTGGTCATATGCGAGGAAAACGTACTCAGGCTTTGCTCAATGCTCTGCTCATCGCCGATGTCCGCATAGACTTCA
Source organism: Lachnospiraceae bacterium (assembly GCA_021203145.1). Taxonomy (GTDB): domain Bacteria; phylum Bacillota; class Clostridia; order Lachnospirales; family Lachnospiraceae; genus Choladousia. Next base: position 5,006 of record JAJQBS010000078.1, read on the forward strand.
CTGAAAACAGAGAGCTCCGAGTGATCCAGCGCCGGTATGTGCAGCCCGGCCTGGCCAAGCAGCGTAAACAGTCCCACCGTTTTCAGGGAGACTGTCTTGCCGCCGGTATTCGGACCGGAGATGACCAGCAGCGTAAACTCATCGCCAAGGCGGATATCCACAGGCACCACTTTTTTAGGGTCAAGCAGCGGGTGGCGGCCTTTTTTAATCAGAATGCGCCCCTCTGTATTAAACACCGGCTCCGAACCCTTATAGGAAAGTGAAAGTTGTGCCCGCGCAAAAATAAAATCCAACTCAGTCAGCAGCAGAACATCATAATTCAGCGCTTCGGAGTGCTCCGCGACCTCGCCGCTCAAATTCGCCAGGACGATCTCGATCTCCTTCTGTTCGCGGATCTCCAGCTCGCGCAGGTCATTGTTCAGCTTCACCACCGCCATCGGTTCCACAAAAAGGGTGGAACCACTCGAGGATTGGTCGTGGATCATCCCTGGTACCTGGCCTCGGTGCTCCGCCTTCACCGGAATGCAGAAGCGGCCGCTCCGCTGCGTGATTACGGCGTCCTGCAGATACGTCCGGGACGGACCATTTAAATAAGAAGCAAGCGAGGCTCGGATCCGCTCATTTACCGATTTCATCTGCCGGCGCACCTGCCGGAGCCCGGAGCTGGCGTCGTCGCTGATCTCCTCCTCGGAGATGATGCATCGCCGGATTTCCCGGGAGGTTTGCGTCAATGGCTGCAAATCTGAGAACATCTGCGCGAGAGAATCCTCCGGCGCATCCATCTGGAAATGCGCCTGCGGATCCGTTTCGGTCTTCTGGGGCTGCTGTCTGGCCATTTCGGCTTTCTGGGGCTGTGGCTGCTGTCTGGCCGCTCCGTTTCTCTGGGGCTGTTGCCTGGCCGCTCCATTTCTCTGGGCTCGTTGTCCGGCATTCTGGAATTTGATCCCGGGGTCACCGCCGCGCGGACGGTCTGATTTTGCCCAGTTTTTTACACGCTCCGCAGTCTCCATCACATCGCAGACGCGCAGCAATTCTTCTATATTTAAGGAGCTTTCGATCTCCAGACGGCGCAGAGAACCCCGGATATCGGTAAGGCCGGAAAAATAAACGCGTCCTCTGCGCAGCGTGCGGCTGACGGCGTCCGTCGTCTCCCGCTGCATCCGCCGGATTTCCTCCAGGTTGTCGGACGGAACGAGAGCCAGACAGCGCTCCTTCCCGGGCTGCGATCCGGCGAACTCTGCCAGACGCTGAATAATTTTGTGGTACTCAAGTACCTTTAATGCTTTTTCGTTCATAGAATACCTCGTAATCGAATCATGTTATGCGGTTATTTTAACGCAGAAAGAGTAATTTGGAAAGGGACATTTCATTCTTTATCGCAGTTACAGAATCGCAGCTTTCGTAATATAGAAAAGCGCGCGGATATGAGCAGCATATAAAGGAGTCCCGGCTTAAAATGCATTAGGAGGTATTGCAATTTTATATGATGGGTTGTCAAAACAAAAACAGACGGTCGATCAGGAAGGTTAGATTTTTATTGCAGACTCATGGCCATCCAGGAAAGCAGAGTACAACAAAGTTACAAAAATGAAGGATAAAAGCATGAAAATTTAAAGGATTGCCTTAAAGGGCAACTTCGGTTATACTTTGAGCAGCATAGAAAAAGCTGATTGTTTCGAGCTTCGCGCTCATACAAGTGCCACGGTAAAAATTTTTTGCAAGGTTTTTCAAAATCAGGTGTATAAGTATATGGATGACGATATTGTTGCGCTGCTGCGCGAGCGAAATCAAAAAAGCATAGAGCTGATTGCAGAACGATATGAAAAGCTGATCCGGTATATAGCGGTGACGATTCTGGGCAACTCGGAGACGGAGGTTGAGGAGTGCATCAACGATGTCTACCTGAAAATCTGGACGCACGGGGCAGAGTTTGACTGGGAAAAGGCTTCCTTCCGCACCTGGATGAAAGCGATCACGCGCAATACGGCGCTGAATTATCTGCGGAAGATATGCAGGCGTCGGGAAATGGAAAACGTGCAGGGAATGGAAGACACCCAGGAAGAGGATTCCCTGCAGGCGGAATACTTAGATTATACCGCAAATCCGGAGCTGGGCATGATCCGCAAAGAGGAAATACTGGCGTTGGAGCATGTCCTTGGCGAGCTGAAAAAGAAGGAACGCGAGCTGATCCTGCGGCGCTTTTATTATCTTCAGAGCACCCGGCAGATCGCGGAGGCAATGGATATGTCGGAAAATGCTGTGGACAGCAAGATATCGCGTCTGAAAAGGAAAATCCGGAAACGGTATGAGAAAGAGGTGGCAAAATGAGTGCCTCAGAGGAAAAATGTGACAAATTGAATGCATCAGGAGAAACTGGCAGCAGACGCCTGGACATTCTGGGAGAAAAAGGCGGCAGACTCTCGGACATTCCTGGAGAAACTGGCAGCAGACGACTTGACGGTTCAAGAAAAAAGGGCAGTAAGATAAGTGCTCCGGAAGGAAAAGGGAAGAGTATGGAGAGCATTTCCGGATGGCTGATCCATATGCTTGGTGAAATCAGCCCTTCACTGCTGGAATCGGAGGCTGAAATCCCGGAATGCGATCTGGCAGCCGCTTTCACGGAGGGATTGACCGGCGAGTACAGAGAACTCTATGAAGGAACCCAGGTTGTGGAAGATCGTTCAGGGATGCCATCAGAGCCATCCGCAGAGCATGCTGAACCGGTCACAGAATCCACGCGATTTGTGCGCAGGGAGCGGCGCCCCCATTCGAACTGGAAGCTGGTAGTGGCAGCCTCCGGACTTGCGGCGGCCTGTTCAGCCGCTGTGACAGGGATTGTCGTGTTCGTGTGTATGAAGCGTTCCGCGTCCTATAATTAATAGTAAAAGTACAACGACATACGTCGTTTACTATAAATAAAAAACAACTAATAAAAAAGGAGATTTATCATGTTGGAGAAATTGATTGCAATCGTAGCGGAGCAGCTTCATGTATCTGAGGAGGATGTCAGCGCGGAGACCGATTTCAAGGCGGATCTGGGAGCAGATTCTCTGGATCTGTTTGAGCTGGTGATGGCACTTGAAGAAGAATATGGTATTGAGATCCCGACCGAAGATCTGGAGCAGCTGACAACGGTACAGTCAGTCGTGAATTATCTGAGCGCGAAAGGAATTGAGGAGTAATGAAGACAGAAATCACAGAACTACTGGGGATCCAGTATCCGATCCTTCAGGGCGGGATGGCATGGGTGGCGGAAAACTCCCTTACGTCCGCAGTCTCGAACGCGGGCGGACTGGGAATCATCGCGGCCGGCAACGCGCCGGCGGATTACGTGCGTGAGCAGATCCGGCTGACTAAGGAAAAAACAGACAAGCCTTTTGGCGTCAACGTCATGCTGCTGAGTCCGTTTGCCGCTGAGGTGGCGCAGGTGGTCACGGAGGAGAAGGTCGCCGTGGTTACGACAGGCGCGGGCAATCCGGGCGCCTATATGGAGCAGTGGAAGGGCGCCGGGATTAAGGTAATTCCGGTGGTGGCGAGTGTGGCGCTTGCGAAGATGATGCAGCGCGGCGGCGCGGATGCGATGATCGCGGAGGGCTGTGAGTCGGGCGGACATATCGGTGAGAGCACGACGATGACGCTGGTGCCGCAGGTCGTGGACGGCGTCACGGTTCCGGTGATCGCGGCCGGAGGCATCGGCGACGGCAGAGGCTTTGCCGCTGCGATGATGCTTGGCGCCCAGGGTGTGCAGATGGGGACCCGGTTCCTGGTCTCAAAGGAGTGCGTGATCCATCAGAATTATAAAAATCAGGTGCTTAAGGCGAAGGATATTGATACCGTCGTGACCGCACGTACTGTGGGCCATCCGTGCCGCCAGATCCGCAATCAGATGACGCGTAAATATCTGGCGATGGAAAAGGAGGGTTGCAGCTTCGAGGAGCTGGAGACCCTGACGGTCGGCTCCCTGCGCAAGGCCGTGCAGGAGGGCGATGTGACCGGCGGCTCCATGATGTGCGGCCAGATCGCCGGCATGGTAAACAGGGAGCAGACCTGCCGCGAGATGATCGAGGAGATCATGAGCCAGGCAGAGACTCTGCTTGGCGGGAAGTAAGGCTGTGAGAAGGGAACGTCGGGCGGCGCCCGCTGATTCTGGCATGACAGGCGGCCGCAGAAACGGCTGCCGCGCCAGAAATTTACACGGTTTGAACGGAAATTCGAGGAGAGATACATGGGAAAAATTGCATTTGTGTTCCCCGGCCAGGGCGCACAGGTCGTGGGCATGGCACGGGAGTTTTATGATTCCTGCGAGGAAAGCCGGGCGGTCTTTGAAATGGCTTCAGAGGCTGCAGGCTATTCGCTCGAAGAAATCTGCTTTACAGAAAACGATAAAATCAATCAGACGAGGTATACGCAGCCTGCGCTTCTGTGTGCGTCTCTGGCGATCCTTGCGGCAGTACAGAAGGCAGGTGTGAGCGCGGACATGGCGGCGGGCTTAAGCCTTGGCGAATACTGTGCGCTGACCGCGGCTGGATCGTTTACGATTCCAGACGCGGTGAGGATCGTCTGCCAACGCGGTATTTATATGGAAGAAGCCGTGCCGACCGGCGGCGCGATGACCGCGATCTTAAGCCGCAAGCCGCTTGCGATCGAGGAAATCTGTGCCGGGATTGATGGCAGGGTGAGCGTAGCAAATTATAACTGCCCGGGGCAGCAGGTGATCACCGGAGAAAAAGGCGCGGTAGACGCTGCGGCCGCGAAGCTTTTAGAGGCCGGCGCAATGCGGGCGGTTCCCCTCGTGGTGAGCGGACCATTCCACTCGCCGATGCTCTCCGGCGCGGGAGAAAAGCTCGCCGCGCTGCTTGCCGACCAGGAAATAAAGGAACCCAAACTTTCATTTGCGTCGAATGTGACCGGTGGATTTGTCAGCGATCCGGAGGAGATCCGCACCCTGCTCGGGCGGCAGGTCTGCTCGCCCGTGCGCTGGCAGCAGAGCGTGGAGTGCATGATCGCGGCGGGCGCAGATACCTTTATCGAAATGGGACCGGGGACGACGCTTACGAAATTCGCGAAAAAAATCGACCGCAGCGTGACGGCAATGCATGTAGAGAAACCGGCGGATCTGGAGAGCCTGCTCGCGGCATTGTAAACGGCGTGGCATATCCGTGTGTGTTTTGCTGCGATGCGCAGGGGCGCGAGATGAATTTCGGCAGCGATGCTGCCCGCGCCCCGCGCCGGGCAGATAGGGGAAAAAGGTCATTCCCCTATCCGATGCGCAGAGGCGTGAGATGAATTTTGGCGGCGATGCTGCCTGCGCCCCGCATGGCATCCTCATCCTTCGGACGGGATATACGCTCGCCGCGTGGCATCCTCATCCTTCGGATGGGATATACGCCGGACGCAGCCTGGGCAGCGGTGAAACACCGGGCAGAAAGGAAATATTATGTTAGAAAATAAAATCGCGCTCGTGACAGGCGCGGGCAGAGGCATCGGACGGGCCATCGCCCTGACGCTGGCCGGATACGGCGCGGATGTGGCAGTGAATTACTGTGGCTCCGAGGCAAAGGCGCAGGAGACCGCCGGGGAGATTCAGGCACTTGGCCGGCGGGCCATCATCGTCAAAGCGGATGTGTCCGTGCCGGAGAACTGTGAAAGAATGTTCAAAGAAGTGACAGACCAGCTCGGCGCGCCGGATATTCTGGTCAACAATGCCGGCATCACGAGGGACAACCTGGCACTGCGCATGAGCGCGGAGGATTTTGACCGTGTCATTGACACGAACCTGAAGGGAACCTTTTTCTGCATGAAGCTGGCGGCAAAGCAGATGCTGCGCAGACGCTCCGGCAGAATCATCAGCATTTCCTCCATCGTTGGTCTGCATGGAAATGCCGGACAGATCAATTACAGCGCGGCCAAGGCGGGCGTGATCGGTATGACGAAAAGCCTGGCCAAAGAGCTGGCCAACCGCGGGATTACCGTCAACGCGGTCGCCCCGGGCTATGTGGATACGGACATGACTGCCGTCCTCAATGACGCGCAGAAGGAAGCCATCCTCACCCAGATTCCACTCGGAAAAATCGGCAGTCCACAGGATATCGCCGAGGCAGTCGCCTTCCTGGCGTCCGACCGTGCATCCTACATCACCGGCCAGGTCATCTCCGTAGACGGCGGCATGGGGATCTGATATACAAGGGCGCTGGACGGTCCTGCGTGCCAGTGGCACGCATTCAGGACAGATCGAAGCGAAGCGGAGACCCAGTGGACGTCCGTTTTATGCACAAAGCCGGGTAAGGAGTTTTGCAGCTAAGGCTGCACCCGGCTCGCGCGGACGGATAGGGAAAAAGCGTTCCCCTATCCGATTGTCCCGATTTTCGAGGAAAATCGAGGACGCAGGTCCTCGCAGTATTATCATAAATAAAGGGACACGATCGAAGCGGATCATAGACAGAAAATAGCCGCCATGGCTTGCATGGCACTGACAGAAGAGAGAAAGGACACGAACATAGAATGAGAAGAGTCGTAGTGACAGGCATGGGCGTGATTTCCCCGGTCGGAAATTCGACAGAAGCTTATTGGGAGAGCCTGAAAACCAAAAAGGTGGGGATCGCGCCGATCACTCATTTTGATACAGAAGGATACAAAGCGACGCTGGCGGCGGAAGTGAAGGACTTCGACCCGCTTTCTGTGATGGACGCAAAAGAAGCAAGGCGCATGGAGCTGTTCAGTCAGTATGCGGTGGCGGCGGCAGCGGAGGCGCTCTCCCAGGCCGGGATCGCCGATCTGTCGGAGGAGGAAAGCTATCGGACGGGTGTTTCCATCGGCAGCGGCATTGGCAGTCTGCAGATTTTCGAGCAGGCACACACTAAGCTGTTGGAAAAAGGGCCGGGGCGGATGCCGACTCTTTTTGTACCGTTAATGATTTCCAATATGGCGGCGGGAAATGTCGGGATTCATTTTGGCCTGAAAGGAAAGAATATCAATGTCGTGACCGCGTGCGCGACCGGCACACACTCCATCGGCGAGGCGTACCGCTCCATCCAGGTCGGCGATGCGGACGTGATGGTGGCCGGCGGCACAGAGGCGGCGATCTGTCCGATGGGAGTCGCCGGATTTACCGCGCTGACTGCACTGAGCAAGGAGACCGACCCGCTGCGGGCGTCCCTTCCGTTTGATAAAGACCGGAGCGGCTTTGTCATGGGCGAGGGCGCGGGAGTTCTGGTACTGGAGGAGCTTTCCCATGCGCAGAAACGCGGCGCGAAGATTTTTGCAGAGGTGGCCGGATACGGCGCGACGAGCGATGCTTACCACATCACCTCCCCGGTGGAGACCGGCGAGGGCGCGGCGCGGGCGATGAAGCTTGCCATGGACGAGGCGCTCCTTGCGCCGGAGGAAATCCAGTATATCAATGCGCACGGCACAGCGACACATCTGAACGATCTTTGCGAGACCCGCGCGATCAAGACCGCGTTTGGCGAGGCGGCGTATCAGTTAAATATCAATTCGACCAAATCCATGATCGGGCATTGTCTGGGCGCGGCCGGCGGCCTGGAGGCGGTAGCCTGCGTGAAAACGATCGAGGAGGGCTACATCCACGCGACGGCAGGATTTCAGGAAGCCGAGGAAGAGATGGATCTGAACTACACGGCGGAAGGAATTGCGCGCGAGGTAACTGCCTGCTTAAGCAACTCGCTCGGATTCGGCGGGCACAACGCGACGCTGCTGTTTAAAAAATACGTGGAATGATCGTTCCGGATACTTCGGAGCAGAAAAGACCGGGAGGTAGAAACAATGGTATTGGATACAAAACAGATCATGGAAATTTTGCCGCACCGGTCCCCATTTTTGCTGGTGGACCGGATAGATGAGCTGGAGCCGGGCGTACGTGCCGTCGGGCGTAAGGCTGTGACCTATAATGAGCCCTTTTTTGCGGGGCATTTTCCGCAGGAGCCGGTGATGCCGGGGGTGCTGATCTGCGAGGCACTTGCCCAGGTTGGAGCGGTCGCAATCCTTTCCCAGGAAGAGTACAAGGGCAGACTTGTCCTCTTCGGCGGTATTAATAAGGCACGTTTCCGCCGGAAGGTCGTGCCGGGGGACGTCCTGCGGCTGGAGATGGAAGTGATCAAGGTCAAGGGGCCGGTCGGCGTCGGCAAAGCGACCGCTTATGTCGATGATAAGGTCTGCACCGATGCGGAGCTTACATTTGTAATCCAGTAAGCGGGACCTTGGAGACTGCGGGACTGCGGAAAAACTGTTGTCATAAGAGGACTGCGGAAAAACTGTTTGACAATTCGGTTGTTATAAAGTACAATCAGATTCAGACAGGCCTGGTCAGACCGGCGGACAGACAGCCATCGGGCCAGGGTTTTCAGCAGATAAAAATATATAGGAGGTTTGAGCTATGAATAGTGCTGCACAGAGTTACATTGATACTTTAAGTGTTCACAACATCAAAACAAAAGATGTTTACGACACCAACGACGGACAGACCGTGGTACGATGCGGTTGGAGCCTTTCGAACACATCCATTGATATTCTGGTGGTTTTCCCGCAGGACGGTAAATATGCCTCACTGCGCTGTTTCAATTTTGCGAAGGCGCCGAAGGATCGCCTCGGACAGGCATTGATTGCCTGCAATGAGCTGAACAGAAAGTATAAATGGGTGAAGTTTTATGTGGACGGCGACGGCGATGTGACTGCTGAGGATGACGCGATCATTGATGCGGCTACCTGCGGCGATGAGTGCTTTGAGCTTATGCTCCGCATGACAAAGATTGTAGACGATTCTTATCCGGTTATCATGAAAGCGATTTATGGGTGATGGAATCGCCGGATATTCTTAGATTCTGAGATCGTAATCGGACAGAGGGCGTTATCGTCCCCTGTCCGATTTTCTGATTTTCTGATTTATATTTCATTAATCTCTTCTGATTCATAGCTGTCATCGAAATCATCATAATAGTCATCGCCATAATCATCATAGTAATCATCGAGACTCTGTGCCTCACCGGACGCGATCGCGTCGAGAGCTTCCTGCGGAACGGTGATTTCGCCGACATCCTCATAAGAGATGGAATAGTCTATGGATGTGTCGTTGAGAATAATCTCAATCGTGGTAGTAGTGTCGGAATCTTCATCGTCGAAATAAGATGCGAGAAGCTCTGATGCGTAATCGTTGATGGCGCTCAGATCTGTGTCATTCAGGTCTATGTGCACGCCGACCGGCAGAAAGGTAGTCGAATCAACATAATACTCAATCCGGATATTCAGGCCGTCCATCATTTCATATATGAGATCCATCGTCTCGTCGTCAAGCTCCATTTCATCGGAAAACTCTGCTCCGGCGAGTTCCTCTGCTTTATCAATCATGGTAAGCAGACTTGAAGAATCAACGACAGCAGAGAGAAGATAACACTCCGCGCCGTCATAATCTGCGGCTTCGGGTGAAAGCTCAAAGACAACTCCCCATTCTTCCATATCACTGTAATTGATGGAGGAAGACGTGTCGAGCAGGGACTCTATATCAATATCGAGGTCAAGATCGGAGGCCGAACCGTACTGCCAGGTGCCTTCGCCCTCTTCGTCGTAAGAAGAGTCCTCGGTATAAATATAGGTATTCAGATCATCGCCCTCTGTCAGAGTGTAAACCTTCATTGAGATGGTTTCCTCTGTACCCAGCGCGGACAGGCCGACCGTGCCCTCAATCTTTGTGGCAAGCGGATCCAGCGTGGCGGCGATATCCAGATCCGTTGTCATGAGTACCTGGATTGTGGTGGTAGTCGAGCCGTCGCCGATAGCTACGAAAATGTCAAAATTCATATCAAGCTCGGAAGACATGCTTTCTATGGAGGCGGTGCTTTCTGACATTTTCTCCAGAACGCTTTCGGCTGTTTCGGTGCTGTCAAAGCCGCAGAGCATGGATGCCGCGCTTAAAGCTAAAAATCCAAAAACCAGTTTTCTTTTCATTTTCTGAAATCCCTTCCTTTTGCGTAAGTGTTGCTGCAGCCTGCAGCTGTTGCTGCTCTTTGCCGCCGGGAGCAGGCAGAATGAATCATGTATGTTGTAAAAAATGTGTGCTTCTATGACAAGCCTGCCAGGAAACCGTCGCCCGCCCTGTAAACAGGCGTAAAAAACGAGTCCCCAGACAGGCCTGATTATAGCATTTTGTGGCGTCTGTTGTCCACATAGGAAGTCTATATTTGCAAAAATTAAGAAAAAATTTAGTTGCTTGCCGGCAAGCCAACATTCGGCGCAAGCCAACATTCGGCGCAAGCCAACATTCGGCGCAAGCCAACATTCGGCGCAAGCCAGCATTCGGTGCAAGCCAGCATTCGGTGCAAGCCAGCATTCGGCGCATGTCAGATTTCAGCGCATGTCAGATTTCAGCGCATGTCTACATTCAGCTTGTGCTTTAAGTTCCCCTGTATTTTTTTCATGAAGCTTTCAATATTCTTCGGGGTGAGAGCATTTTCATGTGAGACAAAGGTAATCTCAAACGCCATGCTCTTTTTCCCGGCGCCGATCTGCTCGCTGCGGTAGACGTCGAAAAGCTCGACGCTTTCGACATATTTGCAGGCTTTCTTAATCGTGTCAACGAGTACGCCGCATTCCATGGATTCCTCCGCGACCAGCGCGAGGTCGCGGGTCACCGCCGGGAATTCGGAGATGGGCTGATAACGGACGCTGTCCGTAATGAGATCGGACAGAGCGGCCCAGTCCAGCTCGCCGAGGAAAATTTTATAGTTGGCTTTGCTGTCCTTCGGCAGATCCAGTTCATTGGCCACGCGGTTGGCCAGCTTGCCGAACACGCCCACGCGCTCGCCATTACAGAGGATGGCGGCGGAGATGCCCGGGTGCAGCCAGGGGATGTCCTGGACGCGCACATAGGTGAATTCCAGGCCGAAGGATTCCGCGAGTCCCTCTACAATGCCTTTTGCGGTAAAGAAGGTTTCCTTATTTCCGAAAGCCGCGAACCCTAAATGCGGGATTTCGTCCGGAAGCTCCGTGACAGGAAGCTGCTTAGGCACGTAGATGCCGGACAGTTCGAAGATTCTGCCCTCGCTGTTGCCGCGCTTGATGTTGGATACGACTGTATTCAGCATGGACGGCGCAAGCAGAGGACGCATGATGGTCAGGTTGGCGGAGATCGGGTTCAGCAGACGGATCACCCGGCGCTCGGGTGCGTCCGCCGCGATATGCAGTGCGTCAAGATCCGCGTCCGCATAGAAAGCCAGTGTGGAGATCTCCTGGCAGCCCTGGCCGCACATCGCGCGTTTGAGCTTTGCGCGGCGGCGCTGATCCGCGTTCAGACCTCCGTTTGTGACGGCCGCTTCCTTCAGGAACGTCGGGACGATGTGCTCATAACCGTATTCCCGGATGACCTCCTCGGCCAGATCCGGCTCGCCGACCTCGATATCCTCGCGGTAGCGCGGCGCGGTCACATCCAGCACGTCGCCATCACGGACAACTTCGAAACTGAGACGTTTCAGGATGTCAAGAATAACATCCGCCGGAACTTCAATGCCCAGGATTTTATTAATGCCGCTGATGGTTGCGGTGAAACGTTTCCCTTCACGGGGCGCCCCGGCGCTGACGTCAAAGGCGCTCGAAGTGATTTCGCCGCAGCCGAGCTCCTGGATCAGGTGCAGCGCGCGCGCCATGCCGAGCTCGCAGGTGTACTCGGAAATGCCCTTTTCATAGTGGCTGGAAGCGTCCGTACTCTGTCCGAGAGAGCGTGAAGTCCTGCGGACGTTGTCGCGTGTGAATTTTGCGGACTCAAACAAGAGCTGGGTGGTGTTTTCTGTAATCTCACTGTTTTTGCCGCCCATGATGCCTGCCAGCGCGACAGGCTTGTTGCCGTCGCAGATCACCAGATTGGACGGGTTCAGTGAGAATTCCTTGCCGTCCAGCGTCTCGATACTCTCCCCGTCACGTGCGCGGCGCACCACGATTTTTGTGCTTTCCAGCGTGGACATGTCAAATGCGTGCATCGGCTGGCCGATTTCCAGCATGACATAGTTCGTGATATCGACCACGTTGCTGATGCTGCGCAGTCCGCACAGGGTCAGATCGCGCTTCATCCACTGCGGCGATTCTCCGAAGGTAATGTTATGCACACCGTGTCCGAGATAGCGCGGGCACAGATCCGGCGCCTCCACCGTGATATCGAGCCCCTCATAGATATAGTCACTTTTTACAAAGTCCGTCGCCGGCATTTTTAACGGTTTATCCAGCATCGCGGCCACCTCGCGGGCGATGCCGAGGATGGACTGGCAGTCCGGGCGGTTCGCGGTGACGGAGATATCAAAAATGTATTCGTCCAGGCCGACCAGAGGCTTGATATCCGCACCGACGGGTGCGTCGTCCGGCAGCACCAACAGCCCGTTGTAATCCGCGCCCGGATAGAGATCGTCGTTCAGCCCCAGCTCGGTTCCGCTGCAGAGCATGCCGCAGCTCTCATACCCGCGCATTTTTCCCTTCTTGATCTTTGCGACCCCGATCACGGTCTTGTGGTCTTTTGCGGTCTCAATCACGCTCGCCCCGACCCTCGCGACAGGAAACCTGCCGCCCGCGTGTACATTATCCGCGCCGCAGCAGATCTGCAGCAGCTCGCCGGAGCCGTCGTCGACTTTGCAGACAGACAGATGCGTTTCCGGGATTGGCTCGCACTCCTTTACCAGGCCGACCACCACGCCGGAAATATCCTTCCCGATGTCGATCAGCTCCTCCACCTCGAAGCCGCAGTTAAACAGTCTGCGCTCCAGCTCTTCGGCGGTCACATCAATATCTACATATTTTTTCAGCCAACCAAATGGTACTTTCATAAAATCATTTTCCACCTTTCCTCAAATGACACTCACTGGAACAGGAGATCCAGGGTTGGTCTTTTGATTATTTAAAGTAAACGAAGTAAGTCGTTTACAGCTATTCATCCGCTCACCGTCAGTCCCGGAACTGCTTCAGAAAACGCAGGTCATTCTCGTAGAGCAGACTGATGTTATTGATGCCGTATTTCAGCATGGCAATGCGCTCAATGCCGATGCCGAACGCCAGGCCGGAGTATTCCTTCGAATCAATGCCGCAGTTCTCCAGCACCCGCGGGTGTACGATGCCGCCGCCCAGAACTTCAATCCAACCGGTACCCTTGCAAAGCGAGCAGCCGCAGCCGCCGCATTCAAAGCAGCTGACGTCCACTTCCACACTTGGCTCGGTGAATGGAAAATAGCTCGGGCGCAGCCGGGTGCGCGTATCGCTTCCGAAAATCTGCTTTACGAACTCATCCAACATCCCCTGCAGGTCGCAGAGTGTGATGGTCTTGTCCACGACCAGCCCCTCCATCTGGTGGAACATCGGAGAGTGCGTCGCGTCAGAATCCGAGCGGAACACGCGCCCGGGTACCAGCACCTTGATCGGCGGTTTCTTCGCGTCCATTACGCGGATCTGTCCCGGGCTGGTATGAGTGCGCAGTAAAATGTCCTCTGCGACATAGAATGTGTCCTGCATATCCCTGGCCGGATGATTTTTCGCCACATTCAGGCGGGTAAAATTGTGATCGTCATCCTCGATCTCCGGCCCCTCGTAAATTTCGAACCCCATTCCGGCAAAAACATTGACCATCTCATTTTTCGTAATCGTGATCGGGTGCAGAGAACCAACCCGGTTTTTTGACGCGGGGAGCGTGATATCCACCTGCTCGGTCTTATCCCTCGCGGAAAGCTCCAGCTCCTCGATCTTCTCACGCGCTTCCTGGTAGCGCGATTCTACATAGCTCTTGAACTCGTTGATTACCTTGCCAGTCGAAGGGCGCTCCTCCTTCGGCACCTGCCCCAGATCCTTCATCAGACCGGAGACGACTCCTTTTTTGCCCAGAAAAGCCTGCCAGAACTCATCCAGATCCTTCTTCGAGCTGACCGCGTTTAACCCGGCCTCCATCTGCTCCCTGAGCGCTTTGATTTTGATTTCCATACCAACACCTCGTAATATAATAATGAAAAAGCTCCGTCCACAAAAAGGGACGAAGCTGCTTATCTCCGCGGTACCACCCAGACTTCCGCCGCGATCTGCGGCGACACTTATCCTGCCTGTAACGGGGCGAGCCGTTTCGCACTACCTGGGCAAACCCATGGACGATCGGGCATCGACCGTCTGCTTTCGATCAAAGCCAGCCAACCGAAAACCCGGAACCCCCGGAAACATCGGGAACCCCTTTCACGCGAACCACTCCGGAGTGAATTTGCACAGATCCGTTCGGAAGGCCTTTCAGCCGGCGAGCCTTCTCTCTGGGGAAATCACGCTGCGAATAGCAAAAACAGACAGTAATACAGACCGCCATCCCATGCCTTGCCGCGAATCTCGGTACCCGGACTCCTGTGCATTGTCTCCATCAGTGTGTTTGAGAATGTGTGTAACTTTCGTCATTATAGTACCTGGATGGGGTTCTGTCAAACGAAAAATCGTTCTTATCGTTTTTTCGTTCAACCTTTTGTTCGCCTCACGATTGTAAAACCCCTAATCTTCGTAGTGACCCTTACAGCTGATTATCCAAAGAAATCCCTGGTCGTCAATATCGTAAACAAGTCGGTTCTCCAGATCAATTCTCCTGCTCCAGGCTTTTTTGTATCGTAACGGTTCAGGCTTACCAATTCCCTTTGATAAACCATTTCGCTCTATGTCTTTTGCAAGGTCATTGATTTTTCGAAGTGTTTTTTTATCTTGCGTCTGCCAATATAAATAATCTTCCCACGCCCGGTCAGACCATAATTTAATCATCTTCCACCTCGATTAATTCGTGCTGCTGTCCCCTGCCTGCTTTCAACTGCTCAATCCCTCTGTCAATGGTATAAAGATATTCCGCATTTTTTATCATTTTAATCATCTGATTATATTGTTCCAGGCTGATAAGAACAACATTTTTTTCTTCCTTGCGTGTAACAATTACCGTTTCATTTTGTTCGCAGACGGTATCGCAATAATTTTTCAGATTGTTGCGCATAGTAGAATAATTAATTGCCAACATATAGAGAACTCCTTTTGTCCAATATTTTGTACATTTTTTTGTACGCTAATTATACTTTGGCATAGCTTTTCTGTCAAGAAAGATTTAACTGTAAATTTCATTGTTTTTAAAAAAGCTCCTGTAAATTTATTGATGTTTAGCATAAAACTCAGGAGTTCGGATTTTTAAGGGCTTAAGCTTCACGGATTCACTTAATCAATAATCAGTTCAACAATCGACAGAAGAGCACCCATAAGAGGCGCACTGATGTCATCCTTTGCGAAAAAAATGGAATCTCTGCTGAATATATAAGGAGGAACGTCTTCCTCGATCGTGCGGAACATCGGTTCAGCAATAAACTTTTCCGCGTGGATAACCGGCCCGGAAAGCATAATGCTGTCAGGACTCATGACACGAATGATGAGAGAAATCCCTTTCCCTGAATATACTCCAATCTGGGTGAGCTTATCCAGATATTCTTTTTCTCCTCTCTCGGCTCGCTCGACCGCTTCTTCAATCGTCATGTCACCTCCAAGGACAGACAGGGATCCCATGGCAATCCAGCACCCTTTTTTTCCACAGATGCACGGTGTACCATTAGGCTCAAGAACGATATGAGACAGCATAAGCCCGGAATTTTCCATCTGGTTCGTGTAGACAGAGCCATTGATTAAAGAACCGATACCGATAAAACGGTTGATTTCGATATTAATCATGTTTTTATGAATGTTTGCCCGATCATTCCATTTGAGAATACGCGCCGCATTGGCAGTACCCTGGTTGACCAGAACTTTTACATGCAGACGGTCAGTCAGGTACTTTTCTACCGGGAATTCGCTGATGGCCATGGAGGGGGAAATCGGAAGGTTACTGTGTTCGGCAATCAATGAAGCATTGCTGAAGCCAAACCCAAGGATGCTTTCCGATGAAATTCCGAGCTGTTTTATGGCCAGCTGTGTCTCGTCACAGATGAGGTCTAAAATATCTTCTGTGGATTTGCAATCGGTAATGGAGATACATTCCTGCCATAATATATGAGTACAGAAATCACTGATTGCCAGACGGAAATTCGTGGAAGAAACGCGAGCTCCAATAATGTAGCCATACATACTGTTCAGTTCCAGAAGCTCCTGCGGGTGACCAATTCCTTTTTTGTAGGATTCGGGTACGGGAACCACCATCCCCTTTTCAATCATGTCAGAGACGAGATAGGTAACGGCGGATTTCGTAAGGCCACACATAGAAGCAAGCTGTGAGCGGGAAAGCCTGTGGGCAAACCACAGCTCCTTCATAATCTTTTTCTGATTTTGCAACTGTGTATATTTTTGATAAGGTAAGCTGCCGGAAGTTTTTTTCATGAAAGACTCCTTCTCTTCTGGTTATAAATCTACAATGCACAGGATTGATTATCTCATAAAAATGACTTTTTTTCATCAAAAGAATGGCCGGAAGAGCGGAGCTGGAGTGAAGAATATTATGTGTACTGCGGCTGCTTATAATTGGGAGGGCAGGGATACTTAAAAAGGTGAGTAAAATATATCATGAAATTGAATTTCAAACAATGAGAAAATTCCCCAAGCATTTATTTTGGTGATATTACACAAAAATCTTCACAAATAATTAGCTATTTTGTCAGATTGACGAATTCAGTATTCTGTTATATGATGAAGTTAGTTCATTCAATGAATAAATTAAATAAAAGGAGGGCTTAATGGGGAAGAGATTTAGCAGGAGTGAAATACTGGACAGGCTTCACAGCCAGAGGGAGAAAAAGGTACCGCTGCTGGCCGCTACGGCAGGGAATGGCCTCATGGCCAAGCTCATTGAAAAAGGCGGGGCCGACCTGATTCTTGTTTTCGGAACGGGATATACAAGAATGCAGGGACGCCCAAGCATTGCCGAGCAGATACGCCCGGAAAAGGAGCTGCTAAAGGAGATGCTCGCTGACCAGTTTGAAGTGACGGAGAATATCCCGCTGATAGGGGGGATTTCTGTTTCCGATTATCCTGCGGACGCCGATCTGAATGCGATTGTGGATGAAGTGATGGACATGGGTCTTTCCGGAATTACGAATTTTCAGACAAGTGGGATGATCGAGAACAGTGAGTTTGTCCGGTTGGCGGAGAACAGCCCCGCGATCAGCGCCTCTCAAAAAGCACAGCATGACGGTGAAATGAAGCTTTTTGAGAAGGCAAGAAGATTCAAGGCGGAGGGACTTGGCTCCGAGAGAGAGGAAGAACTATTAAAAAAATGCCATGAAAGGGGGATATTTACAGTCGCGTATACATTTACCGCCGATCAGGCACGCCGGTATGTAAATGCGGGAGCCGATATCATAGTCGGACATTGCGGAGGAACCGCTGGCGGTCTGGTCGGGCATGATCTGACGCTCGGATATGAGGAAGCCGGAAAACGCCTCTGCACGATCTTTGAAGCGGCCAGAGAGGTAAATCCGGACGTTCTTATTATGGGACACGGCGGACCGTTCTGGAACCCGGAGGCTACCGGCGAGATGTATCGGCTCACGGGCTGCGACGGTTTTGTGTCCGGATCAGCCGTAGAGAGAATTCCGGTTGAAAGGGCGGTAATTGGCGCGGTGAAGGACTTTAAAAGCATTGTTTGCTGACAAAAGGTATGATGAGACAAGGAAAGATAAGGAGGAAATTTTACAATGAAAAAACGATTAGCTGTGATTCTGGCGCTTGCTATGACGATGAGCATATGGAGGTCGGATGCGACTTTAAGCATGCAGGAAACTCGTTTGATTTGGCGGAAATATGTGAATTTGAGACGATGGAGGACTTTATCCGGTTTGGGAAAGAGCCGTACCATGAGGAAATCCGGCAATTTATGAGCAGCGTAAGTGACCGGGGATGCAAGATTGATTATGAAATATAGAAAGGAGTTATGGGATGAGATTTTCAAAAAGCGAAATTCGTACAAGACTGGAAGCACGTGTAAAGAAAAAAGAACCGATCCTGGTGGGCGGCGCCGGACTGGGACTGATCGGAGTGGTAGAGGAGATGGCGGATGTCGATATGATTATGACCTGCGCCTCAGACCATTACCGCATGGATGGCAGACCGTCCGCGATTGCCTATTATATGTTTGGATCTGCAAATAATATTACGTTAAATATTATTTCAAAAAGAGTGAATGACCGCGTAAAAAAGACACCGCTGATTGCGGGCATCACCGCCTGTGATCCATATTGGAACCAGGAACGCCTTCTGGATGAGGTAGAGCGGCTCGGATATTCCGGCATTATTAATGCGCCCGCGAATTACAGCCATGGGGAGGAAATGGAAATCATCTGCAGAAAAACAGGGTATCATATGACGTTTGCAGCAGATGTTGACATGATAAAAAGAGCCAATGACAGAGGGCTGTTTACCATTGCCTATGTATTTACGAAGGAACAGGCAGCTGCCATGGCCGAAGCGGGCGCTGATATTGTCTGCCCCCATGCGGGCCTGACGGTGTGGAAGCTCGGACCGGATCCGGAGGATGCCAGAACGCTGGAGGATGCGATCGCGTTTACAGGAGAGCTTACAGAGGCGGCTAAGGCGGCGAACCGCGGAGTTTATGTGCTTTGCCACGGCGGCCCATTCAACTCTCCGGACAAGGTTCAGAAATGCTTTGATGAGACGGATGTTGACGGGTTTATCGGCACTTCTGCTTTTGATAGCCAGCCAATGTATGAGGCAATTGTAAGCTCGGTAAAGGAATATAAAAAATCCCGTGAAATCTATGCAAGCATGAGACAGGAGGCGGAAGGATGAGTAAGGTTACCAGAGAAGAGATTATTAAGGATCTGAGAGAGAAGATCGAGCGAAAAGAACCGATCGTGGTAGCGGGTGCCGGATACGGGCTGATGGGCATGGCGGAGGACGATGGGGGTGCGGATCTGATCATGGCATACAATACCGGTATTCACAGGATGAACGGGCTGCATTCGGTATCCGGATTTCGTGCGATCTGCGATGCAAATGAAGAGGATATTGATATGGGGAAAAGCCTGATTCCTGTCGTGCATCATACGCCGGTTATCGTGGGGATTGGTGCCGGTGATCCCTATCGCTCACAGGATGAGCTGATTGATACGATGATGGAAAAAGGATTCGACGGAATTACGGCATTCCCGAAAGGAACAGGGCTGGATGACCCTACCTGTATATTCGCCAGTACCGTCAGAAAATTCGGACTTGGAGATGCGGCGGAGGCCAGGCTTATCAGGAAATGCAGAGACAGAAATATATTTACCGTGCAGTACGCTCATGAGGATGAATCCCTGAAGCTATTCGTTGATGCGGGTGTTGACTGTATCTGTGCGCATATGGGCGGTACGGCGGGCGGAACGACCGGGCAGGGAAAAAGTGTGGACGAGGTCTGTGAGCAGACACAGCGGTTTTACGAGAAAGCGTACGCGTTAAACCCGGATTTGATCATCCTCACGCATGGAGGTCCTTTGGGCAACGTCAGGAATGTCGGGGAGGTGCTTACCAGAACCAGTATCCATGGGTTTATCGGCGCCTCTACCATAGAAAGAATACCGACTGAGAATGCGGTAATTTCTACCATTAAACAATATCACGGACTCAGGCTGAGATAGAAGCTGCAAACCCCCATCAGGACGCATCGACCGGGTGGGGGTTTGTATGTTTGCTAAAATCACAGGAGAGAGTTCATAAAAAGTTAATTTTTCTTTAGAATATATTAATTAAAATAATTTATTACTAACGATATAATGGCGGTATGCTTCCCGTAATAATTTGGATGACAGGAACGGACATCTGTGATAACATATCGGTATCAGCAAAATGGAAGGTGTTTTCTGGCCGGCGGGCTGGCGCCGATATAAGAACGATGACTGCAGGATCCGAGATCATCTGACACAGTTGGTTACCAGAGGCGAACTTAGCGAATTTTACAGGCGGACACTTATAGAACTGTCCAACGTGGTGGCTGAAAATCTGGCTGGAAACTATAAAAATGTAGCGAAAGAGGTGCGATCAATTATGGGAGGAAGAGGGATGAATGCGGATAGTGCAAACGATATGAGAGATGTGAATGATACAAATAACACGAATAATACAAATATTGTGAATAATACAAGTGACGCACACCAGAACACTGGTCTGATCCACATTTACTGTGGGGACGGCAAGGGAAAGACTACGACCGGCATGGGACTTTGCGCCCGGGCGGCCGGATATGGACTGCGCGTCCTGATTTACCAGTTTATGAAGGACAATTCTACGAGCGAGCGGAAGGTACTTGCCCTCTCGGAAAATATCACGCTCGTCGACGGACTGCCGCAGGAGAAGTTCAGCTTCCAGATGACGGCGGCGGAGAAGGCAGAGCGGAAGGCCTACTATGAAAACCAGCTGCGCGCGGTGACGCGGATAGCGCAGGAGGAAGGCTATGACGTGCTGTTCCTGGACGAGGTGATCTACACGATCCGCGCCGGGCTGTTGGAAGAGTCTCTATTGCTTGATTTTTTGCGGGAAAAGCCCGCCAGACTCGAGGTCATCCTGACCGGGCAGGAGCCGGGCCGGGAGCTGCTTGAGATGGCAGACTACGTATCAGAGATCAGAAAAGTCCGGCACCCATTTGACAGGGGGATCCGCGCAAGGGGCGGGATTGAGAGCTGAAAATTTCCACAGCATGTAACTCACACCTTCTTTTCATACGCATGCAGCCAGTCGGACTTGAGCAGATACACGAGGAATACGATGCTGCTCAGGCTCCATGTGAGCGGATAGGCCCACGCGATGGTCTGGTAAACGGGAAAATATTGCAGCGCGATTGTCACATAGAGGATGCGTACGCCGCACCAGAATGTCAGCATGGTCAGCATCGGCACGAAGGATCTGCCGCAGCCTCTCATGACGCCGGCCGAGCAGTGGGAAAAGGCCAGGAGCATGAAGAAGGGCGCCACGACCCTGGTGTGGATGGTCCCATAACTGACTGCCTCCGCAGAATCGACAAAAAAGTGCAGCGCGTATGGACAGCCCCAGTAAAAGAGCACCCCGAGCAGCTCGGCGAGGGTCATTCCGAATATAATTCCGATGATCGCACCTTTTTTGGCGCGGTCATATTGCTTTGCCCCGAGGTTCTGACTGACGAAGGTGGGAAGCGACATGGACATGCTCATGATCGGCAGGAAGACGAAGCCTTCAATCTTGGCGTAAGCACCCTGACCGGACATGGCATAGGCACCGAAGGAATTGATATTGGTCTGTACGACCAGGTTGCCGAGACTGATGACGGAATTCTGCACGCCGGTGGGAAGACCCTGAGTGATGATCTGTGATAGGATCCTTTTGTCAAAGCGAAGCTTGTGGATATCTAACCGTGTATAGTCAGTAAGGCGGCACATGCGGATCAGGCAGAGGATGACGCTTAAGCCCTGCGCGGTGACGGTGGCGGCTGCCGCGCCGGCGACGCCGAAGCCAAAACCGGCCACCAGGACGAGGTCAAGCACCACGTTTACCAGTGAAGAAAAAATCAGGTAATACAGTGGGTGGACACTGTCCCCGAGCGCGCGCATGACGGACATGAAGATGTTGTACATAATGACGGTGGAGACTCCCGCACAGTAGATCCGGAAATAAGTGATCGAATAGGGCAGCACATTTTCGGGCGTGTTCATCAGCACCAGGATGTGTGGCACCAGCGTCAGGCCGATCACCGTGGCCAGAATGGAGGATAGAATTCCGAACAGTACGTTGTTGTGGACGGCTTTCTGGACATTTTCCTCCTCCTTCGCCCCATAATAGCGGGAGATGATCACGCCGCCTCCGACTGCGATTCCATTAAAAAAGCCGATGATCAGAAAGGTGAGGCTGCCGCCGGAGCTGACCGCCGCGAAAGCCTCCGTGCTTGCGAAGTTTCCGATCACCCATGCGTCTGCCATGTTGTAAAGCTGCTGAAGAAGCTGCCCAAGAAATACGGGTATCGCGAATGAGACGATACCCGTGACGATGGATCCCTCTGTCAGCACCACCGCCGTATTTCCGGTGTGCGAACTGCCATGGATCTGATGATGAATCCAGTTCATTTGTAAAAAATCCTTCTTTCTTTTTCCCTTATGTCATTATTTTTGTATGCATATGGCCGCGTAAGGAATCCGTCCGGCTAAAGCCCATGTCATAACGAATCCTCCGACTTCATCGCAATCCTTATGACAAGGGGTACGGGCATTCCTCTGTCCGATCAAAGAATGAATCTGTCTTCGCAAAGGACTTCTGTCACTCATCGTTTGCCCTGACGACATGGACGTCCATCTGCGGGTAGGGGATGTGCAGACCCTCGCGGTCGAACTCTGTCTTGATGCGCTCATTCATCTGCCAGAGCACCGGATAATATCTGGCAGTCGGAACAAAGCAGCGCATACCGAGTACGATACCGTTCTCGCCGAGCTCAGAAACGAAGACAATGTGCTCCTCTTCCTTTATTACGTCCGGATTTTCAAGGATGAGCCGTTCCAGTACTCCTTTAGCTTTCTGCAGGTCATCCCGATAGGAAATGCTCACCTTGACCTCCAGCTTGCGCCGGTCGGCGGCTGTTACATTTACCATCACATTATCCGCGAGCGTTCCGTTCGGGACGATGACCTTGCGCGTATCATAGGTCAGCAAAGTCGTGTACATAATTTCTATTTTCTGGACGGTACCTTCGACTCCCTGTGTGATGATATAGTCTCCGACGTGGAAGGGCTGGAATACCAGGAGGAGGAACCCTCCGGCCAGGTTTGAGAGACCGCCCTGAAACGCCAGACCGATCGCGACGCCGGCGGATGCTACCAGGGCTGCGACCGAGGTTTCTGTCACGCCAAACTGCATGGCGATGCCGAGCACCAGGATGCAGTACAGCAGGATTTTGATCATGGAGCAGGAAAAGGTGACAGCACCTTCCTGCATTTTTGTGCGTTCCAGCATGCTGCGGATGGTGTTCGTCAGCCACGCGATCACTTTCCGGCCGATCAGATAGACCACGATGCACAGGATGACTTTCAGCAGGAAGGCGACCAGTGCCGGGACGGCGGCTCCGGCATAGTCGGAGAGTGAGTAAAACCAGTTTTTGATCATTTTATTATCTGCTCCTGAAAATGAGAGCGGACGACAAATGGCGAATGACAATTGCCGTCCACAGAAGTATCGTATGCAGTGCGCGGAAGGAATTCCGCACCATAAAAACCGATGCGCTGTAATCCGTGTTATAGTGAACGACAAAATTCTTTTGTCATTCACTATAAAGGATGAATACAGACGCGCAAGGAATGGCTGCTTGCGCAGCCTCGCGTCTGGCGCAGAGTAAAACGACTAAAGTCGTTTAATAATAGGTCACGACCAGAAAACCGATCGAGACGGTCTTATAAATGAGCTCGGCGGTCTCGTCAGGCAGGTTCACGCAGCCGTGTGAGCCGTCGGTCAGATAAATATCGCCGCCGAATTCGGAACGCCAGTTTGCATCATGCAATCCATAGTTTCCATAGTAAGCCATCCAGTAATCCACATCTGAAGTATAGTCAGCGCCGTGCAGTACAGCGGGCGATTTCATATAATAAATGGTATAAACACCCTCCGGAGTATGGCGGTCCGGGTCGTCGTAGGTACCGCTGACGCAGTCGCTCTCAATCAGAAGCTCCCCCTCGCTGTAAAGCCATACCCTCTGGTTGGTGAGATCGACTTCCACATAGCTGTCGCCGATGTCATTCTGCGTGTTCCAGACCTCGCCCCTGGTGTTCCAGACGGCTTCCATGCTGCCGCTTTCGCCGGCCAGGATTTTTTCCATCAGCCGTGAGGCTGTGGACGCCACGTCCATGCTCCAGCCATAAGTGCCGTCCGTGATGGTGACGGTCGCCCCGAGGCTGGTAGTGAACTCTCGCCCGTTATCCAGCGTACTGCGCACATCGGAAACCGTCTGCACCCAGGCTGCCAGAGCTTCTTCATCATAAATCAAGGTATGCTCCTCTTCGGAAACAGAGATCCACGAGGCAACGGTTTCGGCGGTCAGGTAATCCCTCGCCGCGTCCGTTTTGATTGTGAGGAGGAAATCCTCATAAATGCCGCCCTCCTCAAACGGATTGGAAAGATCGGTATCCACATTGTCTGTTTCAGTTGCCCAGGTCGGGGTCAGCGTCCATCGCTGACTGGCTCTCCCGGTGAATTCACTGAGCACGACAGAAGACCCCCGGTGTGCAAAGGAAGCGTCCAGCGTCAGATAGCTTCCGTCGGATGCCTGGATGTAGTAGCTTCCGTCGCCGGCGTCCGTCAGCGTAAAGGACTGGGATGCTCTTGCCGAGGCGCTCGCGTCCTGGATCAGCTCAGAGAGCGAGACACTGCCGGTGGCAGAGACGAGCGCATTTGCAGAAGATGCACTATCGGAAGAAGTATCCGAAGAAGAGCCGTCCTCAAAGGAAAAGGTCAATGCCTCCCCGGAGGAGAGGACGCTCAGCCGCCAGGAGGATCCGGGCAGCTCTTCCAAATAAAATTTCTGCTGGTTGACCTCCAGCCGGTCATACAGCTGCAGGGAATGATATTCCGTATCCGTCTCGGTGCAGGTTGTCGCGTCCAGCACGAGTTCATCGCTGGTGACGCTTGCGATTTCATACAGCCCGGATGAGACGGATGCTGCTTTTGCTGCCGCACCGGAGGCCGCAGCCAACAGCGCAGACAGGCAGAAACACAGCCGGAAGCCTGGCCGGGAAAAGCGTCCTCTGTCCGGGTGCAGAAATCTGTATATGGAAATAGAGAGATTCGTTATCATTAAAAAAACCTCCGCCGCCTTTTTCTCACTGCTTTCCGGAAATCTGCTGGTCTCCGGGAGAAATGCTGCCCCGCGAGCCAAAAAGAAGGAGAGAAAGGCGGCAATCTGATTCGTAATCAATTTGATTTACGCTCCGATCACGTTGCCGGTATAGAGCTGATAGTACCGCCCCTTCTGCTCGATCAGCTGGTCGTGCGTGCCGCGCTCGATGATACGGCCCTGCTCGAGCACCATGATGCAGTCGGAATTCTTGACAGTGGAGAGGCGGTGCGCGATGACGAAGGTCGTGCGGCCTGCCATCAGGTGATCCATGCCCTCCTGCACGATGCGCTCGGTACGGGTATCAATGGAGCTTGTCGCCTCGTCGAGGATCAGCA
>JAJQBS010000040.1:0-4525 GCA_021203145.1 Lachnospiraceae bacterium
TGGTTAGAGCGCCGCCCTGTCACGGCGGAGGTCGTGAGTTCGAGTCTCATCTGGGCCGTTTGAGCATGGAGAGTCATCTCTGTGCTCATCATTTATGATGCGTTATGACGCACAGGTGCGCGAAAGAAAGTATTCCGGCTCAAGCCAGATACGTCTTGTGCGGCTGCAGGGGTGTGATTGCTCCCATTCCTATTTATTTATCATTACAGTTTCTTATGCCGGCTTGGCGGAATTGGCAGACGCAAGGGACTTAAAATCCCTCGAAGGCAACTTCGTACCGGTTCAAGTCCGGTAGCCGGCATGCGATAGAGCCTGTGTTTACAGGCTTTTTTCTTTTTCATCTTGCATAAAATCTCAAAAATAAGCACACAAAAGTACATAAATTAGATCTAGCCATATCGAATAGTCACATCGAGAAGAACATAAGTTCGAAAAAACTCTTGCATTATTTATCGCGCTGTATTATAATGGCAATCAGAACATATGTTCTCATTAGCGAGGTTTAATAATGGAGGCAGAAAGGATATGAAAAGGATTCGATGGAAAGATTTGGTTGCTTATAGAGAGTTAACCCTTGACGGAGTTATATTGTGTGCTTTAGTGGGTTTGGCTGCAGAGATTCTTATTTTGATGCTTACCGGTATAAAGGCAAAATTTGTCTCGCCAGTCGTATTGTTATTTCTGTGGCTTTTGTCTGGTATACTTGTATCTGGTGTATTGATTGTATTTGCCGCATTTGCTGATCTTAGACGGGCTTATTTTAAGGACTGGGAGTTTGCTTCTGTATGTCAGTCTGTTCGATATGAATCATTGACGGATGAGGTCGATGATGCTATTATACTGATGCGGGATTTTGACAATACAAGGACATCTTCCGGTTCGGCTGCCTGAGTCAGGATCGCCCCGTATATATGTTTTTGCAGTCAGTATATTATTCAGCGTTATATGTTTTGTGCCTGGATAAGCATTTGTTCCGGCTTCTCGCGGAACGTAAAAAGAGAGGACTAACTATGAATAGCAAAATTACACGGGAGGAAGCATTCGCTCTTCTTCAAAAATACAACAAAGAGCCTTTTCATATTCAGCATGCCCTGACAGTTGAAGGCACCATGCTATGGTATGCATGTGAGCTTGGATACGCAGATGAGAGGGAGTATTGGGGGCAGGTGGGCCTGCTGCATGATATTGATTTTGAGTTATATCCGGAACAGCACTGTCAGAAAGCTCCGGATCTTCTGCGGGAGGGCGGTGTAGGAGAGGATATGATCTATTCCATATGCAGCCATGGCTATGGGATCTGCTGCGATCTGGAGCCGAAGCATGAGATGGAGAAAGTTCTTTTTGCAGCGGATGAACTTACTGGACTGATAGGGGCTGCTGCCAGAATGCGGCCTTCTAAAAGTGTAATGGATATGGAAGTCTCCAGCCTGAAGAAAAAATTTAAAGATAAAAGGTTTGCTGCAGGCTGTTCAAGAGATGTGATACGCGAAGGCGCAGAACGTCTGGGGTGGCCGCTGGAGATGCTTATGGAGAAGACGATCCTTGCCATGCGCTCCTGCGAGGCCTCGATTAATGAATACATGAATACTTTGACCTGATATTTCTGCAGCGGGATTTAGCCTGAGCAGACATCTACCTTGCACATGATTGCTTTGACAAAGAACTGCTTTTTGCATCAGTCTTATTTGGAAGGGGGATTGAATGAACGGCAAAAAGAGAAGGAATGAGCCTCCTGTAACAGGAATTCTTGCAGGAGTTATTGCGATTCTTATCATTGTCCTTGCACTTCTTGTTACTGGATACAGAAGGGTGATTAGTGACGCTGAGAGAGCCGGGAAAGAATCTGTCGCTGAAACGGAAAGCGAGCTACAGGCAGCGGACGGTACACTTGGAGAGACGGAACTGAACAATGTGGAGAGTGAGCTTGTGTATGTCATTGGTACGGAAGATTCGTATGTTTCGCCTGGAGACGAATTAGAAACTGAAGCGGCGACAGACAGGGAGGCTGAGATCTTATCGGAAGCAGATCTGGGAGAAGAGCTTTCATCAGAAAACGAGCTTCAGACAGAGAACGAGTCTGAAACGGAGACCGACACGGAAGAGACGGCTGACAAACTTGTAGTGGCGATTGATCCCGGACATCAGGGCAGTTGGGTGGATATGAGCGATACTGAGCCTCTGGGCCCCGGTTCTGCGGAAATGAAGGCAAAATCCTCTACCGGTACACAGGGGACTTACAGCGGCGTACCGGAGTACGAGCTGAATCTTGAGATTTCACTATTGCTTCGGACGGAATTGCAAGACCGTGGTTATGAAGTGATTTTAACACGGGAGGACAATGATACAGCGATCAGTAATGCGGAGCGGGCTACGCTAGCCTATGAGCTTGGAGGGGATATTTACGTCCGCATTCATGCAAACGGCTCGGAAAACTCCAGTGTGAGCGGGGCTCTGGCAATGGTTCCTTCTGCATCGAATCCCTATGTTGGAGATCTGGCTGAGGACTCGTATCTTCTCGCGGAATGCATTTTAGCGTCGTACTGTGAGACGGCGGGATTTGACTCTCTGGGGATACAGTACTATGATAATATGACAGGGATTAACTGGAGCAAAATTCCGGTTATGATCCTTGAAATGGGATTTATGACAAATGAGTCAGACGATCTCCGAATGACGGACTCGTCCATTCAGACGCTGATGGTTCAGGGAATTGCGGATGGGATTGACGATTATTTTGAACAGAAAGGGATGAAAAACAAGGATTCATCCAACGCAGAGGAGTCACTTATGAATTCATTGATTAAGATACTTGGCGAAGGATATATTTATCCGGCCTCCGACATGGGAGAGACCTGGGCTGTCAGTGTCCTGAACCTGGATGATGGCACATCGTGTGATATCAACGGAGATGTTTCACTGAAGTCTGCCAGCGTTCTGAAGGTCTTTATCATGGCTGCGCTTTATGACCGGGTGATCTGTCCATCTTCCGAAGAGACAAGGATTACTGTCGAAGAGTCCTATGAGGGAGAGCTGGATGACCTGATTTCTCTCATGATTACGGTCAGTGATAACAGTGCTTCCAATACTCTCGTGACAATGCTTGGCGGAGGAGATGCCCAGGCAGGTATGGATGTGGTGAATGAATATCTGGAAGAAAATGGATATACCGGAACATCTATGGGTCGCCTGTTTTTGGAGGAGAATCCATCAGGAGATAACTATACCACGTCTAATGACTGCATGAGATTACTGAAAAGGATCTATGAGGGAGCCTGCGTTGGAGAGGCGGCGTCAGAGCAGATGGTTCAGTATCTGAAAGAACAGACTCTGACAGATAAAATCCCATCAGCTTTGGCCGGCGAGAATGTTACTACTGCGAATAAGACGGGAGAGTTGGCGGGTGAGTATGGGGATTACGTAGAGAACGATATTGCGATTGTTGTATCAGAAAAAACGGCGTATGTGTTATGTGTTCTGAGTAATGAATTGCAGGATAACAGCAGCGCAGTTTCCCGTATTATTCAGATGTCAGAACTGGTATATGATACACTGGTCAACTGACTTTCACTGTATCCTGCATACAGAAAAAGATTCAAATAGACTTTTTCACGCAGGTGTGTTATGATGCCCCATGAAGGGGTGAGATGTAAATAATTATGCGAAGGAAAAGGAATATTCTAAAACGCAACAGTGGATTTGTCGTCGGATGCGTTTTGGCAGCCGGAGCTTCTTTTCTGGTGACGGATCTGGTACTTTCAGATGTGGTTTCTGCGAAGCTTTTTAAGGAAAGAGATTCCTCTGAAGAAGATACAGAGGAGGAGACGGAAATACAGGCTTCTTTACCGGAAGAGACGGAAGAGACCAGAGAGTACGAGACCGATGCATTCACGGTAACTGCCCTGGGGATTTTATTAAATGGGGCAGAAGAGGTTGAATCGGAAGAAGAGACGGAAAGCGAGACAGAGGAAGAGTCGGAGACTGAAACTGAAACGGAGAGTGAGACGGAGGAAGAGTCGGAGACTGAAACGGAGAGTCAGACGGAGGAAGAGGCCGAAACGGAGAGTGAGACCGAAACGGAATCGAAAGCAGAAACTGAAAGTGACACAGTGGCAAAGTCTGAAAGCAACACTGAGAAAGCTGCTGAAACAGATGCAGGCAGCTCGGCCGAAGATACAGATTCCTCTAATGCCTCCGGCGTTGGAACGGAAGCTGAAGAAACACAGACGAAATCAAAGGAAACGGATGCAGAAGAGAGTAATTCGGGTTCTGAAAGCAGCGTTAACCTGACGACCGGTCGTAACACGACGGGCAGTACAGGTACAACCGGTCGTAACACGACAGGAAGCACAGGCTCAACCGGTAGCAGCACGGGCAGCACAGGCACAACCGGCAGCAGCACAGGCAGCACAGGCACAACCGGTGGCAGCACAGGCAGCACAGGAACAACCGGGAGCAGCACGGGCAGTACAGGGACAACAGGCACCAACTCGGGGAGTACTTGGACCAGGAGGAGCACGGCATCGAG
>JAJQBS010000040.1:4535-29767 GCA_021203145.1 Lachnospiraceae bacterium
CCCTCGGCGCCCGCGTTCTAGTTTTTTTAAATGTTTCTGCTTTCCCCGATTTGTTTACAGTTTAGTTAGTCGTCTCAGACACAGTTTTATCACGGGCAGTACAGGCACAACCGGCAGCAGCACGGGCAGTACAGGTACAACCGGTAGCACTGCAGGCAGCACGGGAACTAGCTCGAACACGACAGGCAGTTCCGGTAGTACAGGCACAGACACGACGGACAATTCGGGCAGTACGAGTTCGGATACGACAGATACGTCGGGGAGCAGCAGCAGCTCAGATACCGCTGATGATGGGTGGATTGCTGTCGACACGGATGACAATATTACCATCTGGACATATACCGGTTCGGGCAGCACAGGAGGTTCGTCGGGCAGCACGAGCTCCGGCAGCTCTTCGAATGGCACGAGTGGTTCGTCAGGCAGCACGAGTTCTGGAAGTTCTTCGAATGGTACGAGTAGTTCGTCAGGCAGCACGAGCTCCGGAAGTTCTTCGAGTGGTACGAGTAGTTCGTCAGGCAGCACAAGTTCCGGCAGCTCCGGCACAAGCGCAGGTTCTTCCAGTACTGCCGCTACTGATTCCAGTACGATTATCGAGGGAATCAGCAGCAGATATATCAGTGAAAGTGAGCTGTATGGCTATGACCTGAGCCAGCTGCGACTGATCCGTAATGAGATTTTTGCGCTGAACGGCAGGATGTTTGTATCGGAGGATCTGCAGGAGTATTTCAGCAAAAAGACCTGGTATGTACCAATTTATACACCGGAGGAATTTGATGCCGATTTATTTTCTCATTTGAATGAATATGAAAAAGCAAATTTGAATCTGATTCTTGCTTATGAGGAGTCCCTTGGCGGCTGAGGAGCGTGTGCGCCGTACATGTTTTTGTATGTGAGATGGGAAAGGGATTCGATGGAGGATTGGCATGAAGGTTCTTCGTAGACTATTGATAAAATTCATTATTTTTGTGCTTGTCGTTGCTGCGTCAGCAGGCGCGGCATGCCTGATACATTATTATCCGCAAAGTGTGCCCCTATCGGCTCTTGAGCAGTATCTGCAGTTTTTGACTGATAATAATCTTGAGAAGGCATATGAGAGGCTGGATCAGTCAGAAAACACAAGAATGACACAGTCCGAGTATGAAACTGCAATACAGACGGGCAAATATGTTCTCTATGATTCGTGGGAGATTGAGGAAACGGCCAGGAGACAGGGAACAAATGGGGAGTCCTATGTGGACTACCATGTCGTATTTTTAAATTCTGCGGGGACAAGCCAGACGGAAACGGATTTTACCGTGAAGAGGCAGTCTGACGAAATCCTGGGCGTGATGACACAGTGGAAAATTTTATCCAGCCATTGTATGGTAGCGAATCTCCAGATCACGGTTCCTGCAGGTTCGACTCTGTATCTGGATCAGGAGGAGGCAGGGGTATCCTGGCTTTCGACGGAAAATGAGAATACTTCCAGGGACTGCTATGTGATTCCGAGTCTGCTGACAGGTACGGTAAGCGTGGTGGTACGCAATCCGATTCTGGAATCTCTGGAGACGACGCTTGCGACGGCAGACGGTGATGTTGATTATTGTGATCAGATGGCTTTGAAAGAAAGTGCGATGTCCGCATGCAAAGAGCTGGCGGTGACTGCGTTGAAACAGATTTATGTGGCATCCGTGACGGAAAATACCGAGGATCTGGAGACCGTGTTTGAGTCATGTATGGATGAGGTCATAGAAATTGTTGAAAGCCAGTCAGAAGAATTCTATCGGGAGGACACGGTGACACATGCCGATTTTGTGAGCGTAGGGATTTATGACTATGAGGCTGTATTTGCCGATCCGGTATTTGCGAATGGCGAAAATGGTGCGATTACCGCGGACATGTCATTTTCTTACCACTATAATGTGCAGAATGATGAGCGGGTAGAGACGGGGGAAATCTGGGCAGACGGTGAAAATGCCTGGGAGGTGCGCACCGTTTCGCACGCTGGAGAGGCACAGGCTTCATTTGTGATGTCTTATTATGATGAGGAATGGCATATTGATTCCGTTGCTCTGCCTGTAATTCCGGAGTCTGAATGATTGACTGACAAAAACGGAAAGACCGCTTCCAACAAGCGCAGACGGAGAACAGACAAGATTTGGTTTTGCCATTCCCGTGGATAAAACAGCAGAGGATGCTTGAGATGAGCTGGATTTTCTATGTTTTCCTTCCGATGATCGTATATTTGGCAGTATCCGAAGGAATTGCAGTATTAGCAGGCGGCATCCTGGACAGCGCGGCTTGCACCGCGCTGTCTGCTGCTCTGACGCTTCCTGTGGGTGTCTGGATGCTTCGGCAGGATGAGGCACGTCACAGACATGGACAACCATTCCATGCGAAGGTAAGGGAGGAGAAGAAAATTCAGAAGAGGATTCTGGGCGCATTCTTATGCATTGTTGGCGGAGGCGTTCTGAATATCTTCTGGAGCGGTTTCCTGAATATGCTTCGAATTTCATCTTTTTTTTCTAATGAGACACAGGAGGAGCTCCTTGCGAGCCAATTTACGGCATTGCTGATCGGACCATGCCTGCTCGTCCCGGTCACAGAGGAGATCATCTATAGAGGCCTGACCTATTCCAGAATGAGGACACGAATGGATACGCGGCTGTCGATTTTCCTTTCTGCGCTGCTCTTTGCTCTCTGCCATGGAAACCCGATTCAAATGATCTATGCTTTTCCGATGGCTGTGGTTCTTGCTTTGCTCTACGAGCGCAGCGGCAGTCTGGTCTATCTGATCCTGTTCCATATGGGTGCAAATTTGACAACGGTTTTGCTGGTAGGAGGCCTTCCCAGAGCACTATGGATATGAAAATGGAAATTGTTTGTTAAAAACAAAAAGAATGTTATATGACAATAAAAAAGTCAGATAATATCCAATTCCAAAATCATATTTCAAATTATCTGACAATTTAATAAAAATTTGTTCTTTACAGATACGTGAAATAGGTGTATGATATAAAAAGCATTCAGGGTGGGATGCGCACCTGCCATGAATACAGGATGAGATACTTAATGAGGAGGAGTTGAGATGGATTCTATGAGACACTCAGAATCTGTCTGCAGGGAGCCCGGATTGTACCGGCCCGAGTTTGAGCATGACAACTGCGGGATCGGCGCGATTGTGAATATCAAAGGGATCAAGACCCATCAGACAGTAGCGGACGCACTCAGTATTGTAGAAAATCTTGAACACAGAGCTGGCAAAGATGCCGAGGGAAAAACCGGGGACGGTGTAGGGATTATGCTTCAGGTTTCGCATAAATTCTTCTCCAGAACCTGTTCGGACCTTGGCATTTTTTTAGGAGGGGAGAGAGACTACGGTGTCGGTATGTTTTTCTTTCCGCAGGATGATCTGCGGCGCAACCAGGCGAAAAAGATGTTCGAGAGCATTGTAAAAAAGGAAGGCTTAAGGTTCCTCGGCTGGAGGAGGGTGCCGACTGTGCCGGAGGTGCTTGGGCATAAGGCGCTGGAAAAAATGCCCTATATTGAGCAGGGCTTCGTGGAGCGGCCGAAGGATGTCAATAAGGGGCTGGATTTTGACCGACGGCTGTATATTGTCCGCAGGATTTTTGAACAGTCCAGTGAGACGACCTATGTGGTGTCCTTTTCCAGCAGGACGATTATTTATAAGGGCATGTTCCTGGTGGGGCAGCTGCGCACGTTCTTTACGGATCTGCAGAGCGAGGACTATGAGTCTGCGATCGCGATCGTACATTCCCGTTTCAGCACGAATACCAATCCAAGCTGGGAGAGGGCACATCCCTACCGTTTTATGGTTCATAACGGAGAGATCAACACGATCCGCGGCAACGCTGATAAAATGCTGGCGCGCGAGGAGACGATGTCTTCGAAATATATGGAGGCCGACATGCACAAGGTGCTGCCGGTGATTAACGCGAAGGGCTCAGATTCCGCAATGCTGGACAATACGCTGGAATTTCTTACCATGAATGGGATGGATCTTCCTCTGGCAGTCATGATCACGATCCCGGAGCCGTGGGCCAACAATACGGTGATGTCTCAGAAGAAAAAGGATTTTTATAATTATTATGCGACCATGATGGAGCCTTGGGACGGCCCGGCGTCGATCCTGTTTTCGGACGGCGATATCATGGGTGCCGTGCTTGACCGCAACGGTCTGCGGCCGTCCCGCTATTATGTGACGTCGGACGGCTATGTAATCCTGTCTTCCGAAGTCGGTGTGCTGGACATTCCGCCGGAAAAAATTGTTCAGAAAGAGCGTCTGCATCCGGGCAAAATGCTTCTTGTAGACACGGTAGCCGGGCGCGTGGTTGACGATGAAGAGCTCAAGAGCAGATATGCGGACCGGCAGCCCTACGGTGAATGGCTGGATCGCTATCTGGTTGCACTTAAGGATCTGAAGATCCCGAATAAAAAAGTCGAGACCTACACGGATGAGATGCGGATGCGCCTGATGAAGACATTCGGCTACAGCTATGAGGAGTATCGCACCTCGATCAAGAATATGGCGGAAACCGGCGGCGAGGACATCAGCGCGATGGGAATCGACACGCCGTTGGCCGTCCTCTCGAACAAACATCAGCCGCTGTTCAATTATTTTAAACAGTTGTTCGCACAGGTGACGAACCCGCCCATTGACGCGATCCGGGAGAAGGTCGTGACGTCCAAAACGGTCTATGTCGGCGTGGAGGGAAATCTTCTGGAGGAACACCCGGAAAATTGCCAGGTGCTGCAGATTCAGAATCCGATCCTGTCGAATACAGACATGATGAAAATTAAAAATATGAAAGTGCCCGGCTTCAAAGTAGCGGAGGTCTCTATCACATACTATAAAAACACCGGGCTGGAGAAAGCGATCGACCATCTCTTTCTTGAGGTTGACCGGGCATTCCGCGACGGAGCAAATATTCTGATCCTCAGCGATAAGGGCGTGGACGAGTTCCGTGTGCCGATTCCGTCGCTTCTGGCGACCTCGGCGGTGAACCAGTATCTTGTCAACACGAAGCGGAAGACGTCCATCGCAGTGATTCTGGAGACCGGCGAGCCCAGGGAGGTGCATCAGTTTGCGACTCTGCTCGGCTATGGCGCCAGCGCGATCAATCCATACCTTGCTCTGGACACGATTCGGGAGCTGATTGATACCGATATGCTGGAGAAGGATTATTACGCGGCGGTGGAGGACTACACAAACGCGATTATTAACGGTATCGTAAAGATCGCTTCCAAGATGGGGATTTCCACGATCCAGTCCTACCAGGGTTCTCAGATCTTCGAGGCGATCGGTATCAGTCAGGAAGTGATTGAAAAATACTTTACCAATACCGTGAGCCGCATCGGCGGAATCACGCTCAAGGATATCGAGGATGACATTGATTATCGCCACTCAAAAGCGTTTGACCCCCTGGGGCTGAAGGAAGACCTGACACTCGACAGTATGGGCTGGCATAAATCCAGGAGCGGCGGAGAGCATCACCGTTATAATCCGTGTACGATCCATCTGCTGCAGGAATCTACGCGTACGGGTAATTACCAGATGTTCAAGGAGTTTACAGATCTGGTCAATCAGGAGGAATCCGGCTGCATCCGCAATACGATGGACTTCATTTATCCGGAACAGGGCGTGCCTCTTGGCGAGGTCGAAAGCGTGGATTCCATTGTGACGCGGTTCAAGACCGGCGCGATGTCCTACGGCTCCATTTCGCAGGAGGCGCATGAGACCCTGGCGATCGCGATGAATATGCTCCACGGCAAGTCCAATACCGGCGAGGGCGGCGAGAGTCTGGACCGTCTCGTGATCGGGCCGGACGGCAAGAACCGCTGCTCGGCGATTAAGCAGGTGGCATCCGGGCGCTTTGGTGTGACAAGCCGCTATCTGGTGAGCGCAAAGGAAATCCAGATCAAGATGGCACAGGGCGCGAAGCCGGGAGAGGGCGGCCATCTTCCGGGTAAAAAGGTGTATCCCTGGATCGCGAAGACCAGGCACTCGACGCCGGGCGTCAGCCTGATTTCGCCGCCGCCGCACCATGACATTTATTCTATCGAGGATCTGGCGCAGCTGATTTACGACCTGAAAAATGCGAACAATCAGGCGGATATTTCGGTAAAACTCGTCTCTGAGGCAGGAGTCGGCATGGTCGCAGCCGGTGTGGCGAAGGCCGGTGCGCAGGTAATCCTGATCTCCGGCTATGACGGCGGCACAGGCGCCGCGCCGCGCAGCTCCATCCATCACGCGGGACTTCCGTGGGAGCTTGGGCTCGCTGAGACCCACCAGACCCTTCTGATGAACGGCCTGCGGAATAAGGTTCGCATTGAGACGGATGGCAAGCTGATGAGCGGCCGCGACGTGGCGATGGCGATCCTTTTAGGCGCAGAAGAATTCGGGTTTGCGACCGGACCGTTGATTTCCATGGGCTGTGTGATGATGCGTGTTTGCAACCTGGACACCTGCCCTGTCGGCGTGGCGACACAGAACCCGCAGCTGCGGAAGCGTTTCCGCGGAAAACCGGAGTATGTGGTGAACTTTATGCGCTTCATTGCGCAGGATCTGCGGGAATACATGGCAAAGCTCGGCTTCCGAACGATCGACGAGATGGTAGGCCGCAGCGACCTGCTGAAAAAGATGGATCACTGCACAAACCCGCGCGCAGAGCGGATTGATCTGGGCAATATTCTGAACAATCCTTATGCGGGCGGCGGCCAGAAGGTAACCTTCGAACCAGAGCAGGTGTTTGACTTCAAGCTGAACCAGACCAAGGATCAGACAGTGCTGATGGCGAAGCTTGGGAGTGCACTGGAGCAGGGACAGCGCCGCAGCGTGGAGCTGGATGTTTCCAATGTGGATCGCGCGTTCGGCACGATGTTCGGCTCCGAGATTACGCGGAGGTATCCGGAGGGTCTTGAAGAAGACACGTATACGATCAAATGCCATGGTGCGGGCGGGCAGAGCTTTGGCGCGTTTATCCCGAAGGGACTGACTCTTGAGCTGGTCGGCGACAGCAATGACTATTTCGGCAAGGGGCTTTCCGGCGGCAAGCTGATTGTGTATCCACCGGCGGGAGTGATCTTTAAAGAGGATGAAAACATCATCATCGGGAATGTGGCTCTCTACGGAGCGACGAGCGGCAGCGCCTACATCAACGGCGTCGCGGGAGAGCGCTTCTGCGTACGGAATTCCGGCGCGATTACGGTTGTCGAGGGCGTGGGAGACCATGGCTGCGAGTATATGACTGGCGGGCGCGCGGTCATCCTGGGCAGTGTCGGCAAAAACTTCGCGGCCGGCATGAGCGGCGGGATCGCTTACGTGCTGGATGAGAACAGCGACCTGTATACCAAGGTCAATAAGAACATGGTATCGATTGAGCTGATCACATCCAAGTACGATGTCCAGGAGCTCAAGGAGATCATCAACGAACACGTAAAATATACGAACTCGAAGAAGGGCAAACAGATACTGGATGATTTTGGCGCCTATCTGCCGAAATTCAAAAAGATTATCCCGCACGAGTTCAAGCAGATGCAGATGGCAATCGTTCAGATGGAGGAGAAAGGCTTAAGCAGCGAGCAGGCGCAGATCGAGGCTTTCTATACTATCACGGACGGACAGGATGAGTAGGAGGTGCAAATCGTGGGAAAACCAACAGGATTTTTAGAGTATAAAAGGGAAAATGACACCGAGACGGCACCGACCGAGCGCATCCTGAATTTCAACGAGTTCCATACGCCGCTGCCGCTGGAGAAGCAGAGACAGCAGGGCGCCAGATGTATGGCCTGCGGCGTCCCGTTCTGCCAGGCCGGCATGATGATCGGCGGGATGGCGTCCGGCTGTCCGCTGAACAATCTTGTCCCGGAGTGGAACGATCTGGTCTATCACGGTAACTGGGAGGAGGCATACCGCCGCCTGACAAAGACAAACTGTTTCCCGGAATTTACCTCCCGGGTATGTCCGGCACTCTGCGAGGCGGCCTGTACATGCAATCTGGACACGGAGCCCGTAGCGTCAAAGGCAAACGAGCGCGCGATTATTGAAAATGCGTTCGCGGCCGGACTGGTACAGCCGAATCCGCCCGAAGTGCGCACCGGGAAAAAGGTTGCTGTCATCGGCAGCGGCCCGTCCGGACTCGCGGCGGCAATGCAGCTGAATAAGCGCGGCCATCTCGTGACGGTCTATGAGCGCAATGACCGGGTCGGCGGCCTGCTGCGTTACGGCATTCCTAATATGAAGCTGGACAAATCCGTGATCGACCGACGTATCGCTCTGATGGAGGCGGAGGGCATCACCTTTGTGACTAACGCGAATGTCGGAGAGAACGTCAGCGCTGAAGATCTGCAGAAGGAGTATGATGCGGTCGTTCTCTGCTGCGGTGCGTCCAATCCGCGCGACATCATCGCGCCGGGACGCGAGGCGAAGGGAATCTATTTTGCGGTAGATTTCCTGAAGGCGACGACAAAAAGCCTTCTGGACTCGCAGTTCGCGGATAAAAAATACATCTCGGCGAGGGGGAAGCATGTCATTGTTATCGGCGGCGGCGACACCGGAAACGATTGTGTTGGCACCTCCATCCGGCTGGGCGCGGCTTCTGTGACGCAGCTGGAGATGATGCCCAAAATGCCGGATACCCGTGCGGCGAACAATCCCTGGCCGGTCTGGCCGCGCGTCTGCAAGACCGATTATGGCCAGCAGGAGGCGATCGCCGTCTTCGGACACGATCCGCGCATTTATACGACGACAGTGAAAGAGTTCGTTATGAACAAAAAGGGCGAGCTCACGAAAGCGGTTCTGGTCAGCCTGGAGAGCAAAAAAGACGAAAAGACCGGCCGCATGATGATGGTGCCGGTCGAGGGCAGCGAGAAAACCGTGAAGGCGGATCTTGTGCTGATCGCGGCAGGATTCCTTGGTGCGCAGAAGTACGTGACCGACGCGTTTAAAGTAGACCTGAATCCGCGCACAAATGTGGCGACCGCGCCCGGCAGGTACGCATCCAGCGTGCCGAAGGTCTTCACCGCGGGCGACATGCACCGCGGCCAGTCCCTGGTCGTCTGGGCGATCCGGGAAGGACGTGAGGCGGCAAAGGAAGTGGATACGTATCTGATGGGATATACAAACCTGTAGAAGGGACAGGTACCCGGCAGAAAATCCGGAGATTTCTAAAAGAGCAGAAGGCGGCCTGCGCGGAATTTTGATTCTGCGCAGGCTGCCTTCATAATGCACATATTTCCTTTGAAACGCGGCAAAATATAATGAACGACGTAAGTCGTTTTGCTTTGCGACAGATCATTTACAAAGGAGAGACAGATTATGCTGGGGAAATTTCAGATACGGACAGATCTCGCACTGGAAGCAAAGGAGATCTGCGAGGAGATGGCGGCGGCTTCGCGGCCGCAGCTGGCTGCGGAGGATGCCGTGCGGGAGAAAAACACAGCCTGGGGGCGTGATGAGTCCGCGCGGGAGGAAAACACAGCCTGGGGGCGTGATGAGTCCGTGCAGGAGAAAAACGCAGCCTGGAAGCGAGATAAGTCTGCGTGGGAGAAAAACGCGTCCGGGGAACCCGATAAGTCCGTGCAGGAGAAAAATGCGTCCGGGAAGCGCGGTAAGCCCACGCAGGAGAAAAATGCGGCCGGAAAGCATAATAAGGCCGCACAGCTCCGCGGGGTAAAGGTAGAGGAGGAAGCGGATGAAGAGCGGGAAATCTACACGACGACAGTGACGATCGAGACCGAAAATGGGGCGAAGGCGATGGGAAAACCGGTTGGCACTTATATTACGATCGAGGCGCCGAACATGTCGGAGCCGGATGAGGATTACCATCGGGAAATATCGCGGGAGCTGGCGAAGCATCTGAATCATCTGACGGATGGACGCAAGGACTCCGTTCTGGTGGTAGGTCTGGGCAACCGGGAGGTGACGCCGGACGCGCTCGGTCCGGACGTTGTAAATAATCTGCGGATTACGCGGCATATGATAAAAGAGTACGGCAGGCTGCCTTCCGGAATAGAGGCGGCCGGTGAGATCAGCGCAATTGTGCCGGGCGTTATGGCACAGACGGGAATGGAGACGCTGGAAATTATCCGGGGAGTGGTGGAGGAGACAAAGCCCGGGATCGTGGTCGTTGTTGACGCATTGGCCGCGCGCAGTACAAAGCGCCTGAACCGGACAATCCAGGTCACAGACACCGGAATTAATCCGGGCTCCGGCGTCGGAAATCATCGCGACGCGATCAATAAGGAAACTCTCGGCGTACCGGTAATCGCGGTCGGCGTGCCGACAGTGGTAGACGCGGCGACAATTGTAAATGATACGATGGAGGAGCTGGTCGCCGAGATGGACCGTTCAGATTCGATGAGGATGCTCGGTGGAACTCTTGGTACGCTGGATCAGGCTGAAAAACACGAAATGATCCACAACCTGATTTCTCCTCATTTAAACACGATGTTTGTGACCCCGAAGGACATTGATGAGACGGTAAAATATCTGAGCTATACGATTTCAGAAGCGCTGAATATGACATTTGCGGCAGACTGAGTCAAAAATCAGGATCTGATTAAATTTGCATCTTTACAATTTCCATGATTTGCCCTATAATTTTCTTTGTATAAAAATTTTATAGGAGGTCATGAAAATGGCACGTGAAAGAAGATCAAAAAAAGAAATTATCACCGCTAAGATTGAAGCACTCGATGAGAAGATCACCGGTTATGCAAATAAAATCGCGGCGCTGACCGAGGAGAAGGAAGGACTTCAGGCTGAATTAGAAGAACTCGATGCCGCGCAGAAAAAGGCAGAGGAAGAGGCTCAGATGAAAGAAGTCATTACCATCATGAAATCGAAAAATATTTCGCTCAGCGAGCTGAAGCAGATGGTTGAAAACAAGGAGTGATACGGGATAAGAAACCGTTTATTTGAAGCGGATTATCTGACAAGTATCCCGGATGTTCGTACTATTGGGGGATCAACTATGAAAAATATTTTATTTGTCACATCGGAGGCGGCTCCTTTTATCAAGACGGGCGGGCTTGCCGATGTGGCCGGTTCTCTTCCGAAATGCTTTAATAAAGAAGAATTTGACTGCAGAGTGATTCTTCCGAAATATCAGTGTATGAGTGAAGAGTGGAAGAACCAGTTAAAGTATGTGACGCATTTCTACATGAATCTTTCCTGGAGATCACAGTATGTCGGCATACTGGAGCTGGAGTATGATGGCGTTCATTTCTATTTTATTGACAATGAATATTATTTTTCCGGACCAAAACCTTATGGGAATATCTATCAGGATATTGAAAAGTTTGCTTTTTTCTCAAAAGCGGCGCTTTCCGCTCTGCCATCGATCGGCTTCCGTCCGGATATTGTGCATTGCCATGACTGGGAGACAGGGCTGATTCCTGTCATGCTCAAGGACAAATTTCAGGAAGGGGAATTTTACCGCGGTATCAAGTCGGTGATTACGATCCATAACCTGAAGTTCCAGGGCGTCTGGGATGTGAAGACGGTTCGCGATATTACGGGGCTCCCCGCCTATTACTTTACCCCGGATAAGCTGGAGGCATACGGCGACGCCAATTATCTGAAGGGCGGGATTGTCTATGCGGACGCGATTACGACGGTGAGCGATACTTACGCGGAAGAGATCAAGATGCCATTTTACGGGGAGCGTCTGGATGGACTGATGCGTGCGCGTTCCAATGACCTTCGCGGCATTGTGAACGGTATTGACTATGAGGTCTGGAATCCGGAGACCGACCCGCTGATTGAGCATCATTATACCGCGAAAAATTTCCGCAAGGAAAAGATTAAAAACAAGAGGGCGCTCCAGAGAGAGCTTGGCCTGGAGCAGAATGATTCCAGCTTTATGGTTGGCATCGTCTCCCGCCTGACGGATCAGAAGGGATTTGACCTGATCGCATATATGATGGATGAGATGTGCCAGAATGATCTGCAGATCGTAGTTCTGGGGACGGGCGAGGAGAAGTACGAGGATATGTTCCGCCATTTCGCGTGGAAGTATCAGGGCAAGGTCTCCGCGAATATTTTTTATTCCGAGGCGCTTTCACATAAGGTTTACGCGGCATGCGACGCTTTCCTGATGCCGTCGCTGTTCGAGCCGTGCGGACTTTCCCAGATCATCAGTCTGCGCTATGGCACCGTGCCTGTTGTGCGCGAGACCGGCGGTCTTAAGGATACGGTACAGCCTTATAATGAATATGAGAGTACCGGCACGGGCTTCAGCTTTGCGAATTATAACGCTCATGAAATGTACAACACGCTGAAATACGCGATGAGCATTTATTATAATAAAAAACGTGAGTGGAATAAGATAATTGACCGGGGCATGGCCGTAGACTTTTCGTGGAACAGCTCTGCGAGAAAGTATGAGGAGATGTACAACTGGCTTCTCGGATGCTGAACATTCGATTTATGTTATCAGCCGGGGCAGAAGAGTCCGCTTATCATTGAATGCAATTTGAAAAAGAGCCTTTTCGGAGGCTCTTTTTTGATGCACAGAGCCGGGCAGGAAAATTTTGCGGCTAAAGCCACACCCGGGTCTCCGCTTCGCTCCGGTCGGCGAATATCCCGCATAAAATGCGGGATGCCACCCGGCGAGGGCTAAGCGAACGTCCACCGGACATTCAGCGCCGCGCAGGCGGATAGGGGAGAAGGGCGTTCCCCTATCCGATCGCAGGGGCGCGTAAGGTATT
The DNA here is from genome assembly GCA_021203145.1 of Lachnospiraceae bacterium. Taxonomy (GTDB): domain Bacteria; phylum Bacillota; class Clostridia; order Lachnospirales; family Lachnospiraceae; genus Choladousia. Next base: position 17,247 of record JAJQBS010000040.1, read on the forward strand.
TTGTGGCTTACGCCACACGCGCCCTGCGCACGGCGGATAATAATTATGCTGCACTTACCACCTGCCGGAGCGCCGCCTTCAGTACCGGATACAGAACGGCGGCGATGATCAGCCCGCTTACGCCCTGGACGCAGTTTGCGGGAACGCTTGAGACGGCGGCCGCCCATCCGTACAGGAAAATCTCGCAGAAGCAGTATCCGAACGCCACAATCAGGATGTCAAAGATCCCACAGAGGATGACAGCCGCATACTGATTCATGGATTCTGCCGCCCTGCTGTGGAAAAACAGTCCGCCGCTAAGCGCAACCAGACCTTTTATTACAAAAGTGATCGGTACATAGATAAAATATCCGCCCAGCAGATCCGCCAGCGCGGAGCCGATGCCCGCTGCGAAGAAGGCAACGACCGGATCCAGGAAAATACCGCACAATATGACAACGGCATCGCCGGGATGAATATAGCCCTGCGTTCCTGGGATCGGGATGCGGACGGACATGGTCATCACACAGGTGAGTGCGGCGAAAAGTGCCGCGATGACAAGGTTCTTTGTAGTCAGCTTTTTCATAATGGATCCTCCTTGCTTGCAATTTGCGATGGTAAAGCTTATGCCGCGTTTCGTACAGCATCTCAATTGTAAAAGCCAGAACCCATAGTAATGCAAAACTGGCACTTATAAAAGTGCCAGTTTTGAAAAAAATAAACATACCAACCTGCTGCGGCATACGCGGGAATCCTGTCCTGCAGGATTTTATTTCACAGCAGGGTTTCATCATAGACGGCTCTTGCGCCCCCGACAAATTTATATCTTGTACGCGCACACACTACATGCGCGGCTCCGATGGTTTTCTGCTGAATTCTCACCGGAACTGCCACCTCGCGCAGATGCATCCCGATCAGAGTGTCGCCGATGTCGATCCCCGCATGTGCGCGGATATGCTCCACGGCCACAGGCTCAGCAAAATGGCGCCAGGCGGCAGTTGCAAAAGAACCGCCCGCTTTTGGCTGTGGGATCACATTTACCGGTTCATAGCCGTATTTCCTGGCCGCCCGCTTTTCCATGATCAGAGCCCGGTTCAGGTGTTCACAGCACTGGGCTGCAAGAAAGATCCCATGCTCCCTGGCAACCTTATAAATTCCCGCGAACACGGCCTCCGCCATCTGCGGGCTGGAATACGAGCCGATGCGTTCTCCCGCAACCTCGCTGGTGGAGCAGCCTATGATCAGGATCTGCTCCTCCTTCAGGCTGGCGGCATCCAGTAATTCTTTTGCCGCCCGGGAAGCCTCTCTTACTAATTGTTCAAGATATTCTGGCGTTGTTTCACTTTTGTTAATTCCTTCTGCAGACATAAAACTGTTCCTCCTCAATGCTGATAAAACACTTTTGGCATCTGTTCCATGTCATTATAGCGGCATTTGTCTCAATGTCAATTGATTCAGAAATAAAAAAAATATCTTGACAAGGAATTCCCCCTTTCGTATAATGGTCAGGTGCGTGAATGCATGTTGTTTTTTTGCGCATATTTTCAGGCAACCACACTGTATGTGTCCTGCACAATTTGAAATTTCGAAGATACGGGACAGCTACACAAATTCTATCAGGAGGTGAAAGAGGAATGCCAACATTCAACCAGTTAGTAAGAAAAGGCAGAGAGACATCTGTCAGGAAATCGACTGCGCCGGCGCTCCAGAAAGGATACAATTCTCTTCAGAAGAGACAGACAAATACTTCTTCTCCGCAGAAGAGAGGCGTCTGCACGGCTGTGAAGACCGCTACGCCGAAGAAGCCGAACTCAGCGCTGCGTAAGATCGCCAGGGTGCGTCTTTCCAACGGCATCGAGGTGACGAGCTACATCCCGGGCGAGGGACACAACCTTCAGGAGCACAGCGTTGTGCTGATCCGCGGAGGCAGGGTGAAGGACCTTCCGGGTACCAGGTACCATATCGTAAGAGGTACGCTCGATACCGCGGGTGTTGCCAAGAGACGTCAGGCACGTTCCAAATACGGCACCAAGAGACCGAAAGAAGCAAAGAAGTAATTTTGGCGTCCAGGCCATTTATACCTTAGTATCACATGAAAACAGAATTTTGTTTCACCTTATGCGGAGTTCGTATTACCAGGTGGTTGCAGGTTAATATAGAAGTCCAAGCATGAACACGGAGAGAAACAATCGTGAGTACCTGTGATTTAATTTTTAATTAAGGAGGGAAGTAGCGTGCCACGGAAAGGACATGTTCAGAAGAGGGACGTATTAGCGGATCCGATTTACAACAGTAAGGTCGTTACGAAGCTGATTAACAACATCATGCTGGACGGCAAAAAGGGTGTTGCTCAGAAAATCGTGTACGGAGCATTTGAAAAGATCGAAGAAAAGACCGGAAAACCGGCGATTGAGACCTTTGAAGCGGCCATGAATAATGTCATGCCGGTTCTGGAGGTGAAGGCGAGACGTGTCGGCGGCGCCACCTATCAGGTGCCGATCGAGGTAAGACCGGATCGCCGCCAGGCTCTGGCACTTCGCTGGATTACCATGTTTTCCCGCAAGAGAGGCGAGAAGACCATGCAGGATCGTCTGGCAAATGAATTGATGGATGCAGCGAATAATACCGGTGCGTCTGTTAAGAGAAAAGAGGATATGCATAAGATGGCGGAAGCGAACAAGGCTTTTGCCCACTACAGATTCTAAGACAGAGAGCACTGATAAACAGTCTGCCTGTCTGACGAGGAGGAAAAAATTTTGGCTGGTAGAGAATATCCATTAGAGAGAACCAGAAATATCGGTATCATGGCTCATATCGACGCGGGTAAGACCACGCTGACAGAGCGCATTCTGTATTACACCGGTGTGAACTATAAGATCGGTGATACGCATGAAGGTACCGCTACGATGGACTGGATGGAGCAGGAGCAGGAAAGGGGTATTACGATCACTTCCGCCGCTACCACATGCCACTGGACGCTGCAGGAGAACTGCAGGCCGAAGGAGGGCGCCCTGGAGCACCGTATCAATATCATTGACACTCCGGGCCATGTGGATTTTACGGTGGAGGTTGAGCGTTCCCTCCGTGTGCTGGACGGTGCGGTTGGCGTGTTCTGCGCGAAGGGCGGGGTAGAGCCTCAGTCAGAGAATGTCTGGCGTCAGGCCGATACCTATCATGTTCCTCGTATGGCATTTATTAATAAGATGGATATCATGGGTGCGGACTTTTACGGCGCCGTAGAGCAGATCCGCACCAGACTTGGGAAAAACGCGATAATTGTCCAGCTGCCAATCGGCAAGGAGGATGCATTCCGGGGCATTATCGACCTGTTTGAAATGAAGGCGTATATCTACAATGACGAAAAGGGCGAGGATATCTCAGTCACGGATGTCCCGGAGGATATGACAGAGGACGCGGAGATTTATCGCTCTGAGCTGATTGAGAAGGTCTGCGAGCTGGACGACGACCTCACGATGATGTATCTTGAGGGAGAAGAGCCGACTACGGAGCAGATGAAGGCTGTACTTCGGAGGGCGACCTGTGAGTGTACTGCCGTGCCGGTGTGCTGTGGCAGCGCCTACCGCAATAAGGGCGTTCAGAAAATGTTGGACGCGGTCATTGAGTATATGCCTGCACCGACCGATATTCCGTCCATTAAGGGCACTGATCTGGATGGAAATGAAGTAGAGCGCCATTCTTCAGATGACGAGCCATTTGCCGCGCTCGCGTTTAAGATCATGGCAGACCCGTTCGTGGGCAAGCTCGCATTCTTCCGGGTTTATTCCGGTACGATGAATGCCGGCTCTTATGTGCTGAATGCGACAAAGGGCAAAAAGGAGCGCGTCGGGCGTATCCTGCAGATGCACGCGAACAAGCGCGCGGAGCTGACGAAGGTCTATTCGGGAGACATCGCTGCAGCTGTTGGTTTTAAGCTGACGACCACCGGTGATACCATCTGCGACGAACAGCACCCGGTCATCCTGGAGTCCATGGAATTCCCGGAGCCGGTTATCGAGCTGGCGATTGAGCCGAAGACCAAAGCTGGCCAGGGCAAGATGGGCGAGGCGCTTGCGAAGCTTGCCGAGGAGGATCCGACGTTCCGTGCTCATACGAACGCGGAGACCGGCCAGACGATTATTGCCGGTATGGGCGAGCTCCATCTGGAAATCATCGTGGATCGTCTGCTTCGTGAGTTCAAGGTGGAGGCAAATGTAGGCGCCCCGCAGGTGGCCTATAAGGAGACCTTTACGAAAGAAGTCACTGTGGACAGCAAGTACGCAAAGCAGTCCGGCGGCCGCGGCCAGTACGGACACTGCAAGGTTATTTTCACACCGATGGATCCGAACGGCGAGGAGACCTTCCAGTTTGAGTCAACCGTTGTCGGAGGTGCGATTCCAAAGGAATACATCCCGGCAGTCGGCGAAGGAATCGAGGAGGCGGCGAAGGCCGGGATCCTCGGAGGCTACCCGGTACTCGGCGTGCATGCGAATGTTTTTGACGGCTCCTATCACGAGGTAGATTCCAGCGAGATGGCATTCCACATCGCGGGCTCCCTGGCATTCAAGGATGCCATGAGACAGGGCGATCCGGTACTGCTTGAGCCGATCATGCGTGTGGAGGTGACGATGCCGGAAGAATACATGGGCGACGTCATCGGCGATATCAACTCGCGCCGCGGCCGCATAGAGGGCATGGATGACCTCGGCGGCGGCAAGATTGTCAGAGGGTTTGTCCCGTTGGCAGAGATGTTCGGTTACTCGACGGATCTCCGCTCTAAGACGCAGGGCCGCGGAAACTACTCGATGTTCTTTGAACGTTACGAGCAGGTACCGAAGTCCGTGCAGGAGAAGGTGCTGAACGAGAAATCAAAATAATCAAAGTAATATCTAAAAAAAGCTTGAAAACTGGCACGTTTTGAAATATAATCAGAACAGCCTGTATTTATGCGGACAGGTGAAGGTTCCCGGCACACGCCGGGTACGCCTGACGCGGCGGACAGGGAAAGCCACCCCTGTTCGATTGAAGAATCATTAAAGCGATTGAATTAAGGAGGACATTCAAAATGGCAAAGGCTAAATTTGAAAGAACAAAACCGCATTGTAACATCGGTACCATCGGTCACGTAGACCATGGCAAAACAACCCTGACCGCTGCAATCACCAAGGTTCTTTCCCACAGAGTTGCAGGAAACGTAGAGACAAGCTTTGACAACATCGACAAGGCTCCGGAGGAGAAGGCACGTGGAATCACAATCTCCACCGCTCACGTTGAGTATGAGACTGAGAACAGACACTATGCACACGTTGACTGCCCAGGGCACGCGGACTATGTAAAGAACATGATCACCGGTGCTGCGCAGATGGACGGCGCGATCCTCGTAGTAGCTGCTACGGATGGTGTTATGGCTCAGACCAAGGAGCATATCCTCCTGTCCCGTCAGGTAGGCGTTCCTTATATCGTAGTATTTATGAACAAGGTAGATATGGTAGACGACGAGGAGCTGCTTGAGCTGGTAGACATGGAGATCCGTGACCTGCTGAATGAGTATGAGTTCCCGGGCGACGACACACCGATTATCCAGGGTTCCGCACTGATGGCTCTCGAGGATCCGGACGGAGAGTGGGGAGACAAGATTATGGAGCTCATGGACGCCGTAGACAGCTGGGTTCCGGATCCGCAGCGCGCGACCGATCAGCCGTTCCTGATGCCGGTTGAGGACGTATTCACCATCACAGGCCGTGGTACCGTCGCTACCGGACGTGTAGAGCGTGGTACACTGAAGCTGAACGAGGAAGTTGAGATCGTAGGTGTAAAGGAAGAGATCCAGAAGACCACCGTTACCGGTATCGAGATGTTCCGCAAGCTGCTTGACTATGCACAGGCAGGCGACAACATTGGTACGCTGCTCCGTGGTATCCGCAGAACGGATATCGAGCGCGGCCAGGTTATCTGCAAGCCGGGCAGCATCAAGTGCCATACCAAGTTCACCGCTCAGGTTTACGTACTGACCAAGGACGAGGGTGGCCGCCACACACCGTTTTTCAACAACTATCGTCCGCAGTTCTACTTCAGAACAACTGATGTTACGGGCGTGATCAACCTTCCGGAAGGCACTGAGATGTGCATGCCTGGCGACAACGTAGAGATGACCATCGAGCTCATCCATCCGATCGCTATGGAGCAGGGTCTTACCTTTGCTATCCGTGAGGGCGGCCGTACTGTAGGGTCAGGCCGTGTGGCGACTGTCATCGAGTAATCGGGACTGTCAGCGCAAGTATCTGGTAAATTCAAGGCTTTCCGACTTCTGCGGGAAGCCTTTTTTACATTGTCTTATGAGTTGAACATGTCCATATTTGTGTTGCAAAGAGGTCAATGACGATAGCTTCACATTTCGCGCAGTGATTTTTGATTTTGCAGAGCTTATGAAACGGAGGTACAGGCATGCGTGTTGCTGTGATTTCAGACACTCACTGGAGGTAAATCGGCACATTGGAGCTTAAGTAAGGATAAAGTATATGCTTGTGAAATTGATTGCGAGTGACCTGGACGGCACGCTATTGACGGACGATAAGAAAATATCAGAAAAGACGAGGCGGATGATCTCACTGGCAGCTGCGCAGGGGATTCAGATTGTCCCGGCGACGGGAAGAGCATTCTCTTCTGTGCCAGAAGAGGTGCTTGCCCTGCCGGGGGTTGAGTATGTGATCACTTCGAATGGAGCCGCAATCTATTCCGTATCACAGGGAAAACGAATCTACAGCTGCCCGCTGGAGGCTGCGTCGGTGGAAAAAATCCTGGAAATGGATGAGATAGCGTCAATGAATGAGGAGCGGTCAGCCCTTACCATAGAAGGGTTTATTGACGGCGTCCCTTATTCGGAGGTCAGCTATCTGAAAAATCCTGGGAAATACGGAGCAACGGGGTTTGGCATTGGCTATGTCAGGCGCACACGTACTCCGGTACAGGACATCCGGTCCTTTTTGTGGGAGCATAAGGACGAGCTGGACAGTCTGTCGGTGGTAAGCGCGGATTTTCCTCTGTTGGCGCATTGCAAAACAGAGATGGAGAAAACAATCCCATCTATACAGACTACTTCCTCCGTGCCTCATTTGCTGGAGATTGTCCATGCCCGCTCAGGCAAAGGAAATACACTCTCGTATCTTCTGGATACACTGGGGATTGTGCCTAAGGAAGCAGCGGCGTTCGGCGATGCTTACAATGATCTTGACATGATTCGCCTGGTAAAGTACGGGATTGCAGTCCGTAACGCAGTCGAGGCCTGCAAATTGGCCGCTTATCTCGTCACTGGCTCGAATGAGGAGGACGGCGTGGCGGAGGCGATCCGGCAGATTCTTTAAGAACCCGCAGCTACCTAATTCAGGAGTCTTACGCGGTTTGGGCGGACTCCAGCAGGGCAGCTGTTGTTTTCAGCAGAACGCCAAGCTGCTGCTCATCACATTTTGCCAGCAGCTGTAAAAGCTCCGGGTATGTATTGCTGCCGGCATCCTTTGGCGCGTAAATGTACGCATCTGCCGACAGATTCAGCTCTCTGATAAGCTGACAGAACATATCCAGACTGGGCTTATGAGTGCCGTTTTCGATATTGCTCAGATAGACAAGGGACAGGTTCAGCCTTTCGGCGAGCTGGTACTGCGTCAGATTCTGCTCCTGGCGCGCCTGTCTGATCATTTTTCCGAGGGTGTTTGTAGAAGCATTCATGTAAGGGAACCTCCGTATATTTATAAATGTTAGCGAAAACAAACTTTGCCGGAATTCTGTGTTTTGATTCTGGCATTTATAGTAAACGACTTTAGTCGTTTTACTTTAGCTGCATATCAAAGGATTTCTCTGATATTTTACCGGTCTGAAACGCCAAGAAGGTAGTCTGTGGATACATGAAAACATTTTGCAATCAGGACCACCTCGTAATCCGGGACAAAACGCTGTCCTTTTTCAATTCGAAGGATAGTCACATCCGTGAAATCATAACCTTCGGTCTGCAGCCGGGCAGCCAGATCCTTCTGGGAGAGACCCTCGGCTTTGCGAAGCTCCCGGACCTTATCACCGATTCTGTTTCTGGATGTGCCGTTGTAATTATAGATTTTCATGCTGCGTTCCTTTCTCACTTTTTCCTTTGTATTTTCGTAGTTGTTCAGGATAGTCAGGTAATGTCATTTCATTCATTGCCATTTGCTTTTATGTGCACACTGGAGATTGTATCTACTTGAATTGTCGAAAAACTTCTAAAGATGAAAGTTCAGGGGAAATTTGCTGAAAAATGTGCTTATTAATTACTTAGAAGTCTATAAAGCCGCAAGAAGTACATGATTGGTTATTATTTGAGACAGTACTTCGCTCTCGCTGCGAAGCGTAGACCGGAGAGATCGAGTGATATAGCTTTTGCCATAAAGAGACGGGCGATATTTTTTATTTGCCATATACAGTCAGATAGGGTATAATACCTTTCGGCTGACGAAGCGAATTAAGAATAAAATAACGCAAAATGTAAAGGAAGACAGCTTATGCTATCCCGACAGTTGCGGCTAAAAAGGAGAATTGTGTAATTATGAAAGGAATTATTCTGGCGGGAGGCTCGGGTACACGGCTTTACCCGTTGACAAAGGTGACTAGTAAGCAGCTTTTGCCCATTTACGATAAGCCGATGATTTATTATCCGATGTCGGTTCTGATGAATGCCGGGATTCGGGATATCCTGATTATTTCCACCCCGATGGACACGCCCCGTTTTGAGGCTCTTCTGGGCGATGGCAGGCAGTTTGGCGTGCGGCTTTCCTACGCGGTGCAGCCAAGCCCGGACGGTCTGGCGCAGGCGTTTATTATCGGCGCGGATTTTATCGGCAGCGATACGGTGGCGATGGTGCTGGGCGACAATATTTTTGCCGGACACGGCCTGAAAAAACGGCTGCGCGCGGCTCTTTCGAACGCAGAGAGCGGGAAAGGCGCGACGGTGTTCGGTTATTATGTGGATGACCCGGAGCGGTTCGGCATTGTGGAGTTTGACCATGAGGGCAAGGCGATTTCCATCGAGGAGAAGCCGCAGAAACCGAAGAGTAATTATTGTGTGACCGGCCTGTATTTTTATGACAATCAGGTGGTGGACTATGCCAGGAACCTGAAGCCCTCAGCGAGAGGGGAGCTGGAGATTACAGATCTGAACCGGATTTATCTGGAGGCCGGGAATCTGAATGTGGAGCTTCTGGGCCAGGGCTTTACCTGGCTGGATACCGGGACACACGAGAGCCTGGCGGAGGCGACGGATTTTGTAAAGACGATGGAGACGCATCAGCACAGGAAGATCGGCTGCCTGGAGGAGATCGCGTACCTGAATGGCTGGATTTCGAGGGATGACGTTCTGGAGATTTACGAAGAGCTGAAGAAGAACCAGTACGGACAGTACCTGATGGACGTCCTGGAAGGAAAATATCTGGACGCTTTGCACTGATGATGCCGGGGCGCCGACCGAGATGGCTCCGGCTGTATCTGGCGCAGCCGCCGGTTTTTTGCCTTGTATACACAGGCGGAGACTGGAGCTGGTGTTTCAGGTATTTGGCGCGGATCTTCCATTTTACATTGTGCCGTCCGCAGGGCGGCATGCAGGTTGAGAAAGGAATAATGCAATGAGTGATTATAAAATTGCCGTAGCGGGCACGGGATATGTAGGTTTGAGCCTTGCGGTTCTGCTCGCGCAGAAGAATCATGTTTCGGCGGTGGACATCGTTCCGGAGAAGGTGGATCTGATTAATCATAGAAAATCCCCGATTCAGGATGATTATATTGAAAAGTATCTGGACGAAAAGGAGCTGGACCTGACGGCGACCCTGGATGCGGAGGCAGCCTATCGGGACGCGGATTTTGTGGTGATCTGTGCGCCGACGAACTATGATTCCCACACGCAGAAGTTTGATACCTCGGCGGTCGAGGCGGTGATTCGGCTGGTGATGGAATACAATCCGGACGCGGTCATGGTGATCAAATCAACGATTCCCGTGGGCTATACACAGTCGGTCCGCGAAAAAATGGGAAGTAAAAATATTATTTTCAGCCCGGAATTTCTGCGGGAGTCGAAGGCCTTGTATGACAATCTGTATCCATCACGCATCATTGTCGGCACAGATCTGGAGGACGAGCGTCTTGTGAATGCGGCGCAGACCTTTGCCGGCCTGCTGAAGGAGGGCGCGATCAAAGAGGATATTGATACGCTGTTTATGGGATTTACAGAGGCTGAGGCGGTCAAGCTGTTCGCGAATACGTATCTGGCACTCCGCGTCGCGTATTTTAATGAGCTGGATACCTATGCGGAGATGAAGGGGCTGAATACGCAGGCGATTATCAACGGCGTCTGCCTGGATCCGCGGATCGGGTCCCATTATAATAATCCAAGCTTTGGCTATGGTGGCTATTGCCTTCCGAAGGATACCAAGCAGCTGTTGGCGAACTATGCGGATGTGCCGGAAAACCTGATCGAGGCGATCGTGGAGAGCAACCGGACGCGGAAGGATTTTATCGCGGACCGCGTGCTGAAGCTGGCAGGGTATTATGATTATTACAACCGTGGCGATTACAGCGTGAAGGAGGAGCGTGCCTGTGTGGTCGGCGTTTTCCGGCTGACGATGAAGAGTAACTCGGACAATTTCCGTCAGAGCAGCATTCAGGGTGTCATGAAGCGGATCAAGGCGAAGGGCGCGACCGTGATTATCTACGAGCCGACTCTGGAGGATAGCAGCACCTTTTTTGGCAGTGTCGTGGTAAATGATCTGGATGCATTCAAGGAGCGCAGCCAGGCGATTATCGCGAACCGGTATGATTCCTGCCTCGATGATGTGCGGGAAAAAGTCTATACAAGAGACCTTTTCCAGAGAGACTGACTTTGCGGAAGAGGAAAAAGAAGAGTAACAGACGGTATGGAGGATAATCGGAATGAAGGTATTAGTAACAGGTGTTGGCGGCCAGCTCGGCCATGATGTGATGAATGAACTGGCAGGACGGGGGCATGAGGGTGTCGGCTCCGACGTGGCGCCGGTTTATAGCGGGATCGCGGATGGGACTGCGGTGACCCAAATGCCCTATGTGCAGATGGACATTACGGACAAGGAAGCGGTTGACCGGACACTCTCAGAGGTAAAGCCGGATGCGGTGGTTCACTGTGCCGCCTGGACTGCGGTAGATCTGGCCGAGGATGACGATAAGGTGCAGAAGGTGCGCCAGGTAAATGCCGGCGGTACGCGAAATATCGCGGATGTCTGCAGAAAACTGGATGCGAAGATGCTTTACCTCTCCACAGATTATGTGTTTGATGGAATGGGAGAGATGCCGTGGGATCCGGACTGCAAGGATTACAGCCCGCTGAACGTTTACGGACAGACCAAGCTGGAAGGAGAGCTGGCTGTCTTTCGTACTCTGGAGAAGTTTTTCATTGTCCGCATTGCCTGGGTGTTTGGTGTGAATGGGAAGAATTTTATCCGGACGATGCTGAAGCTTGGGAAAAAGTATGATACGATCCGTGTGGTAAATGACCAGATCGGTACGCCGACCTATACGTATGACCTGGCGAGGCTGTTGGTTGACATGATTGAGACGGATAAATATGGATATTATCATGCGACGAATGAAGGCGGTTACATCAGCTGGTATGAGTTTGCCGTGGAAATTTTCCGGCAGGCAGCCGCTTTGGGAATCGAAGACTATGATACGGATCATCTGAATGTAATTCCTGTGACGACGGCGGAGTATGGCGAGTCGAAGGCAAAGCGGCCTTTTAATTCCAGGCTGGATAAAAGCAAGCTTGCGGCGAATGGATTTCGGCTCCTGCCTGCCTGGCAGGACGCGCTTTGGCGTTATATAAATGAAATAAGTGAGGAAATTGAGTAGAGACGTGGGCGCAGGCTGGAAAACTTTCTTACGTACCTCTGATAATAATAGAAGACCCGGCAGACAAATTGCAGTCTGCCGGGTTCTCTCATTTTGTCTGATGGTTGTCAGGTTATTGGAAAATCATCAATAGCATCTTACCGCGCAGACAATTGTGGTATAGTAAGCAGAATCGGTACAGATGCCCCGCGTCGAATTCGCCGCATGGACAATCATGCCGCTGCCAATATAGATCGCCACATGGTCAATCGTGCTTCCGTCCGAGCTGTAAAACAGCAGGTCGCCTGCCTGGAGCTCGCTGGTACTGATCGACGTACCGTTTGTCGCCTGCGCCGCAGCCGTACGCGAGAGATAGATTCCGAAATGGGCGAATACAGACTGCACAAAACCAGAGCAGTCAGCGCCGTTTGTCAGGCTTGTCCCGCCATAGACATAAGGATTCCCCACAAACTGCAGGGCATAGGACGCAATAGACTCGCCTGTGCTTGCTGATGAACTGCTTTCCGTCTGGGTCGCCTCGGTCTCGGTCTGGGCCGTGGTTTCCGTCTGGGCCGCCTCGGTCTCGGTCTGGGCCGTGGTTTCCGTCTGGGCCGCCTCAGTCTCGGTCTGGGCCGTGGTTTCCGTCTGGGCCGCCTCAGTCTCGGTCTGGGCCG
>JAJQBS010000077.1:0-8258 GCA_021203145.1 Lachnospiraceae bacterium
CCAAGGTATCTGCCCTTGTCGCCGTCGCGAAGCTCCAGCGCCTCAAACTCACCAGTGGACGCGCCGCTTGGAGCGGTTCCTCTGCCCACGGTGCCGTCCGCAAGCGTGACCTCAGCCTCCACAGTCGGATTTCCCCTTGAATCCAGAATCTCTCTGCCTGCCACATCAACAATTTCAGAATAATTCATCGCAAAATTCTCCTTTTCTGCCCTTGAAATGAATGACCAGGAAGATGTAAGCTTCTGCTAACTGGCATTAGCTTATCCTAATCAGCTGCATTGTAGCAGAGGATTCTCAAATTGTCAAGGCGCCGGTGAATATTCTCCCTTCTAAAAGCCTCACGCAATCTCAACCGTCCAGGTATTCGTATATGTTTTCCCGGCATCCAGCCCGATCAGGTCTGACTGGCAGGAAAAGTCCTCGATGATCCCATCGCGGGATGGCAGCGAGGTCCACGGCTCTATGCAGACATAAGGCGCTTCCTTTTTCACTGCGTGCCAGAAGCCAACATACATAAAATCCGGATAGTGCACAGTGACACTGCGTGTTCCCAGATTGCTGGCAATCCGCACCGTTTTGGGCGCATGTTTGAGTACGATCGCGTCATTATCAAACAGCTCATGCTGAAGCGGAATTCTCCTGCCATCCTCGAGGGGGTATTCCTGATCACCCCCTGTCAGAAAGCAAGTATCAGTAAATCCCACCCGGTATGGGTGTGACGGGCGGTCGAATTCCAGATAGTAATCCTCGAAGGCGAGTCCCTCTTCAAGCGGTACCCGAAACCCCGGATGGCCTCCCACGCCAAAAAACATCCGCCCAGACCCGGTATTTTCTACCTGGGTGGTAATCTCCAGCGTTTTCCCGCAAAGTGTATAGGTAATTCTGTAAATAAAATCAAACGGATACTGCTCTTTCATCTGTTCCGTACTCTCCAGGCGAAAGGTCATATGATCCGTTCCCATCTCTATTACTTCCGCTGTGGAAATCGCCCCCTGCCCGTCGCCGTTCTCCCCGGAAATCCCGCCGGGAACCGGCGTCTCCAGCATAAGCGTATGATACTTGACCAGGCCATGGATTTTCATATTATAGTTTTTCCCATTCAGTGTATAGGTGCCCTGAGTCAGCCGCGCGACATAAGGAAAAATATTCGGCGCCTTGTCGTGCCAGATGGCGGGATCCGCCTGCCACAGATATTCCACACCGTCCGCGCTTCTGAGAGACTGCAGCTCGGCTCCAGCATCGCTGGCTGTCACAGCCAGATGTTCATTTCGAATTGTGTAATTCATTGGTTCTCTCCTTTTAATGTGTTTTATTGTGTTTTGCTACGTTTTATTGATTCCCACCAGAAGAAGATTCCCGAAATAGTCTTCTGGTGGAGTTGAAAAAGCAGTATGGGCTGGCGTAGGCTACAACACTTCGGGTCGTGCAAATGCTAAAATGCAGGCATTTGTACGACCCGACACAGTTCTCCTTTTACTATATGGTATATCGCATCGCATAAGCCAGAAACATCAGCACGCCCGCCAGGATCAGAATGGCCCCAACCGCGTTGAGCGCGATCGCGCGGTATCTCATTTTTTCCCCATGAAGCACAACATACTTCTCCGGATTTTCCGGATCATAGCAGAGCCGGACGCGCTGACCCAGTTCATAAGGACAGGGGTAGGCATCTTCCCTGTCGACGATTTTGACCAGCTTTCCATCCGCAAAGAATTGAAACACGGCCACCTGACGGTTGCGGTATCTGGATTCGGCATTTCGATCCCGTTCCATCGAAATAATATCCACCACTTCCGCCTCGGAATATCCTTCGTAAGGTCTTATATACGCACTGTAAATCTTTACGATCAGCCCGGCAACATCCGCAATCAGACCAAGAATAACCAGCACGGTTCCCCTCATCCACAAATTACCCGGCACCAAAGTACTCCTTCCCGGATTGTATATCCCGCTCCATCTGCGCCTTTAGTTCCTCAACCGAAGTAAATTTCTGTTCCGGGCGGCGGAAGGAACGAAGCAGTACCTTCACATTCTGTCCGTACAGATCCTCATTCGTCCCATAGAGATAGGTCTCGATCCCGAGGAATGAGCCGTCTACGGTCGGCTTGTAGCCAATATTTGTGATACCGTGCAAGATACACATGTTTTCGCCGTCAACCGGCATCTGGTCTGGCTGCAAGCCCATGTCCTCTGGCCGAATGTTATTCGCACGCCTGAAATCGTCTTTCTCCCGAATATTCCCTGCATGCTGACTATCGTCTGCAGCCTTTATGTTCTCTGTATGTCTGGTATCGTCTTCTTTCTGAGTTTTTCCTTCTCGCGAAGCTTCCTTCCCCGGGAATATCACGTCACTGTAATAAACGCCCGGCGGGGGAAGCAGCTTATACGGTTCCGGCCGAAGGTTGATCGTCGGCATCCCGATCTTTCTGCCGAGCTGATGACCGTGCAGAATGGTTCCTTCCACCGTGTAAAAATCCCCCATCAGATTCCGCACAAGCTCCATATCCGCCCCGGCCAGAGCCTCCCGAATGTACGTACTGCTGATCTCGCGCCCGTTGAAGCGTTCCTTCTCCATCACGCAGAGCGTATATTCGTATTTCTCCTGCATCGCCCTCAGAAAATCAACATCGCCCTTCCGCTGATAGCCAAACCGAAAATCCGTGCCGACCACAATCTGCTTCGCGTGCAGCTGTGCGCAAAGAACGTCCGCAATGAAGCTCTCCGGCTCCATACTCAGGATCTCCGGGACAAACGGGCAGCGGATCATGCAGTCTATCCCATATGTCTCCAGCATATGCCGCTTTTCCTCAGGAGTAAACAAAACGGTCTGATTCTCCGGAGCGATGGCAAAAACAATCCCATAGTACCCTTCTGACTGCAGGCGCAATATCTCACCAAGCAATTTCTGATGTCCCCGGTGAAGCCCATCAAACTTCCCCAGCGTCACGGCTGTCCCCCATTGCGCATCGGTCTTCATTTGGGAACTGCGTTCTGGCGTGGGACACAGGCGAGGGGACGTTTCCATAGCAGTCTCTTGTCGCGAAGCGATTATTTCTTCTAATTGAAAATTTGTAGTGTCATGTATATATTTCATGTCTGTTCAATCACACACTCTTGCTATTTTTAACATAATGAATTCCGGTCAGCAGATAGTCTTCTGTTATACCTGCAGAGACAGAACTATACTGCACGCCTGTAAAATTTACAGTTTTTACTGACAGGCTTATGCATGAGTAATAATGCCCTGTTTAGATTACCGCAAATGTATTCGATATGCAGTATAACGTATTTCCGGTATTATCACAAAAACATTTTCTCAGCTCGCCAGATATTTTTTTCCTTATTAAATTTATAGACCGCGAGGAATTCCCAGTTTTTCCCATACAGGCGCACCCGGTCCGGATCCAGCCATTTATTGCGGAGAGCAGCGGAAAGTGATTGCGGGCCATCCGGGGCGGATTCAAACACCTCCATCTGGCTGCGCCCCTGCAGGATCATCCAGTTTCCGTACTCCCAGCCTTTTTTATCAGAGAATCTCACCTCTTCCTCATCAAGCCAGTCGTATTTTTCGCATCCGGCCAGAATCCTTCTTGAGAGCGGGTTGCCATTTCGCACAAGCTTCTCCGCCTCCGGGGTCAGCCGCACAGCGGTCATATTGGAAAATATGGTATCTGTGGAGTAAAGGCACTGTCCCAGCCCGCCCTTATCCCGAAACTCTTCAATCTCGGAGAGCTGATAAGAATCTGCAAGAGAAAAAGGTCCGACCTGCATGCGGAGCAAATGAGCCAGGCACCCTCCGCAGCCCAGCTTCTCCCCGATGTCATTGCAGAGAGTACGGATATAAGTACCCTTCGAGCAGCGCACCTTCATCTCCACTTCTACTGTCGAAAGACCTGCCGCCTTCACGCTCTCAATCTGAATATCCTTAATCGTAATCCGCCTTGGCTTCCGCTCCACCCAGACGCCCTGCCGCGCCAGCTCATACAGCTTCTTTCCATCTACTTTCAAAGCAGAATACATCGGAGGCACCTGCCTCTGCTCCCCGACAAATCCCTCTATACAGCGGCGAATCGCATCTTCTGTCAGACAAACTACGCTGTCGTCCGGCAACCAGGCAGCCGTACTACCGATCTCTGCCGGGTCAATCATGCCGCTGCCCTCTGCTGTGCCAGTCATGCTGTCGCTCTTTGCCGAACCGGTCCTGGCATCACATTTTGCCGGACTGACAGGGCTATCATCCTTTTCCGGGGCAGTAGTGCCGACACATTTCGTCAGACACATTTCACCATCCGCATCCGATAAGAAAACCGGGCACTCCCTAAGAGTCCTCCCGGTCGTGTCCTGCGTATCCGTCGTACGGCCCAACAGCAGGGTCGCACAATACTCCTTATCCCAGTCCGTCAGCATATCACAGACCTTCGTCGCCTTCCCGAGGCAGACCGGAAGAACCCCTTCCGCCTCCGGATCCAGCGTCCCCGTATGGCCGATCTTCCTCTGGCCCAGAATTCCCCGCAGCTTCGCCACCACATCATGCGACGTAAAGCCACGCTCCTTATATACCACTATAATGCCGTCCAAGTCCAAACCATCCTTGTTTTTCAGTAATTGCAAATATCTAACTACACTGCACTCCTGTAATGTTTATAGTTTTTAAATACTGCCCTGTTTAAATTACTGCAAATGTATTCAATGCGCAGTATAACCTGCAGCATACCGCATACTCTGCACAGCACCACACTATGCCGGAATGCAGCGTCCGGGCTACACCTGGTCGGCCGCCCTGAGCTGCTCCTCCATATGCAGCGTAATATTATTGACCGCATCGTAAATGCTCCCAACCATATTACATCCTGCGGCGCGCACATGTCCGCCTCCGCCGAAATAGCCGGCGATCACACTCACGTCAATCACCTCTTTGGAGCGCAGGCTCACCTTGTATTCGTTCGGCGCGATCTCATACATGAAAATTGCGGCTTCAATCCCGGATGTCTGCAGCAGGTTCTCCACAATCCCGTCCATGTCGGACTGCGTAACATTATAAAAACGCATATCCTTCGCTTTGACGGCGCTGAAAATCACTTTTCCGTCCATCAGCCGGAAGCTTTCCAGCAGCGCGCGGCCGAGGATCTGCTTCTGATAATAGGTTTTATCGTAAAATGTCGCATTTAGAATAGCCGGGAAATTGATGCCTCTGCCGATCAGCTCCGCAGCAATCTGCATGGTCTGCGGCGCGGTGCAGAAATACCTGAAAACGCCCGTATCGTGCGCAATTCCCATATAGAGGGCTTCTGCCGCATGGAACGGGATTTTTTCTTTGTCCAGAACGGTGTAGACCAGCTCGCTGGCGGAGCTGGCGTCCGGAACGATATAATTGACGTCGGCAAACCCGCCGTTGCTGATGTGGTGGTCGATGCAGATAGTGCGCTTCGCGCTCCGCCGGTATTTAGCCGCGGATCCAAGGCGCTTTTCATCCGCGCAGTCCAGACAGAAGAATACATCGTATTCCACATCCTCGCTGCAGTCCGTACAGATTTCATCCACTCCGCAGACCGAAGAAAACGCTATGGGCACCTCTTCTAAATAAATTTTTGCCTGTATCTGCGGAAAATTCTCCTTCAGATACAGGTACAGGCCAAGGCAGGAGCCGATCGCGTCCCCGTCCGGACGGATATGTCCTGCCATTGCTGCCGTTTTTACTCCCTGTAATTCCTCTGCAAGATTTATCATAGCGACGTCTCCCTTCCCTGTTTTATATGATGGAAGCCGGGCACTGAACGTCCGGTCAGGCAATCGTTAAATGTCAGCCTCCCCGCGCACCTGCGCGGAAGACTCGTCTGCATCGATGACCTCGTCGATTTTTCTGATCATATTGACGCCATATTCGATCGACTGATCCAGTATAAATTCAATCTCCGGCGTATTGCGCAGATTTACCCGGTGTGCGAGCTCCCGGCGGATATAGCCGGAAGCGCTCATCAGGCCTGCAAGGGTCTCCCGGGCGGCTTTCTCATCACCAAGCACAGAAATCCAGACCTTGCAGGTCTTCAAATCCGGCGCGACCTCCACGGACACCACCGAGGTCATCGGGGCAATCCGCGGATCCTTGATTCCCATCTGGATGATCGCCGAAAGTTCCTTTAATACTTCCCCGTTGATACGGGTGTTTTTGATGCTGTTTTTTCTCATCTCGGAACCTCTGCCATGATATAGGCTTCTACCTTATCTTCTTCCTGAATATCATTAAACTTCTCAAACACCAGGCCGCACTCAAATCCGGAGCGCACTTCCTTCACGTCGTCCTTGAAACGCTTCAGAGATGCGAGCGCACCCTCGTAAATCTGGGTGCCGTCGCGGGTAATACGCACCTTGCAGTTTCTCTGCAATACGCCGTCGAACACGTAGGAGCCGGCAATGGTGCCGACGCCGGACGCTTTGAACAGCTGGCGGATTTCCGCGTGGCCGATAATCTTCTCCTCATAAATCGGATCGAGCATGCCCTTCATCGCTGCTTCCACATCTGCGATCGCGTCATAGATGACACGGTACAGGCGTATATCCACGTTTTCACGCTCTGCGGTCGACTTTGCCATCGCATCCGGACGGATATTAAATCCGATGATGATCGCGTTGGATGCGGACGCCAGGATGACGTCGGACTCATTGATTGCGCCGACGCCGCTGTGGATGACCTTGACGATGACTTCCTCGTTCGACAGCTTCAGGAGGCTCTGCTTGACGGCCTCCACAGAACCCTGCACATCAGCCTTTATGATCAGGTCAAGCTCTTTCAGCTTGCCTGCCTGGATCTGCGAATACAGATCATCCAGAGACATCCGCATCTTGATATCTTCAAGCATCCGCTCTCTGCCTTCGCTGATAAAGGTCTCTGCGAAGCTGCGGGCTTCCTTCTCATTATCCATACAGATGAAAATCTCACCGGCGTTTGGCACATCGGAAAGTCCCAGCACCTCCACCGGCATGGACGGTCCCGCCTGTTTTACGCGGCGTCCCTTATCATCCATCATAGCACGGATTTTGCCGTGACAGGAGCCTGCCGCGATCGGGTCGCCGACATGAAGTGTACCCTTCTGAACCAGGACAGTCGCGACCGGTCCTTTGCCCTTATCCAGCTCTGCCTCAATCACAAGGCCGCGCGCCTTGCGGTTCGGATTCGCCTTCAGCTCAAGCACCTCCGCAGTCAGAAGGATCATCTCAAGCAGATTGTCAATGCCTTCATGTGTATGTGCGGATACCGGCACCACGACCGTGCTTCCGCCCCAGTCCTCCGGAACCAGCTCATATTCGGTCAGCTCCTGCTTTACCCGATTGATATCCGCGCTTGGCTTGTCGATTTTGTTAATCGCGACAATGATCTCAATCCCGGCTGCCTTCGCGTGGTTGATCGCTTCGATGGTCTGCGGCATCACGCCGTCGTCCGCCGCAACGACAAGGATCGCGATATCGGTTGAATTCGCGCCGCGCATACGCATGGCCGTGAACGCTTCATGCCCGGGCGTATCCAGGAACGTGATCTTCTGTCCGTTGATGGACACGACATACGCCCCAATGTGCTGCGTGATGCCGCCCGCCTCTTTGTCAATGACGTGGGTGTGACGAATCGTATCAAGCAGAGAGGTCTTGCCGTGGTCTACGTGACCCATGACACAGACGACAGGCGGCCTTGCAACCATCTCGTCCTCCGACTCATCTTCTTCCTTCAGCAGCTCGCCGATGACGTCAACCTTTTCCTCCTTTTCGCAGACACAGTTAAATTCAAGCGCAATCTCCTCCGCTTTGTCAAAATCCACCTCCTGATTGACCGTGACCATCTCGCCCTGCAAAAACAGCTTCTTTACAATCACGGAAGCCGCAACCTTCAGCGCTTCTGCCAGCTCAGAAATCGTCATTTTCTCCGGAAGCGTAATCGTGCGGATCGTATCCGCCGGCTTCTCAACAGGCTTCGGCGCCGGCGCTTTCGCTGCCTGGCCTCTCTTAGGCGCATTCTTCTGATTATTTTTCTGGTTATTCTTCTGATTATTCTTCTGACCCGGACGTACATTCTTCTCCATCCGGTCAAGCTTTTCACCCTTATCGGCGCGATTTCTGTCTCCGCGCTCCGTACGTTTTCTGCTCTCTTTTTCAAGCGGCTTGGATTCCGTCTCCGGTTTCGGGATGTTTAAGCCGCGTCCGCCCTGGCCGCGTCCATCCTGTGTCCGGCCGTAGCCGCCCTGGCCACTTCGGCTCTCCTGATTCCGGCC
>JAJQBS010000077.1:8358-29248 GCA_021203145.1 Lachnospiraceae bacterium
CATCCTGTGTCCGGCCGTAGCCGCCCTGGCCACTTCGGCTCTCCTGATTCCGGCCATAGCCGCCCTGGCTGCTTCGGCTCTCCTGATTCCGGCCGTAACCGCCCTGGCTGCCGCGGTTCTCCTGATTCCGGCCATAGCCGCCGCCCTGGCCGCTTCGGCTTTCCTGGCTTCTGCCATAGCCGCCCTGGCCGCTTCGGCTCTCCTGATTCCGGCCGTAGCCGCCCTGGCCACTTCGGCTCTCCTGATTCCGGCCATAACCGCCGCCCTGGCCGCCGCGGCTCTCCTGGCTCCTGCCATAGCCGCCCTGACCGCTTCGGCTCTCCTGGCTCCTGCCATAGCCGCCCTGGCCGCCGCGATTCTCCTGATTCCGGCCATAGCCGCCCTGAGAGGAACGTCCTCCTTCCTCTCTGCGGCGTTCCCCTCCCTGCCGGGAGCCGGACTGGCTGCCGCGCCCCTGCGCATTCTGAGACCTGGAGGAAGCATTGGCACCACCTGGCGCCCTCTCAGAAGAACTGCCGGATGCCCGGTCGCCCATCTGAGAACCCTGGCGAGTGCCGGTCGGCGTTCCTGCCGTGCGCTGGCCTTTTGCGCCCTGCGGCACATCTGCCTGTCCCTGGCCTTTGGAAGCAGATTTCTGTGTATTTTTCGTACTAATATCAGTATCCTTCCCCTGAAGCCTGGCCTGATCCGCGCTTCCTGGCAGCGAATTTCCTGCAGACGCACTCTGGACGCCACCCGCCGGTGCCGTTCCCTGCGCCTGTGTCTTTGTGTCAGCTGTGGGTGCGCCGCTCTGCGGATGTGCCTTCGCACCGGTATTCTGTACACCGTCCGATGACTGAGCTCCTGGCGCCGCATTCTGCACACTGCCCACTGACGCCGTTCCCTGTGGCTGTGCTTTTTCGCCTGCTGCAGATACGGCTCCCTGTGAAGGTGTCTTTGCTCCGGAGGCGGTCCCCTGTGAAGGAGCACCTGATGCGGTTCCCTGTGTCCGTGCCTGTGTTTCAGCTGCTGTAACGCCGCCCTGCACACGTATTCCGGCATTCTGCGTGCCGGCTGCTGCTCCCTGTGGCGAAACCTTCGCCTGTGTGCCCTGAGCGCCGGCAACAGCTGCGCCATTCTGGACTCTGCCGCCGCTGCCTGATACTCCAGAAGCAGATGCGGCGCCCTGAGGACGTGCTCCAGGCACACTCTGCCCTCTTACCTGACCCGCTGCCGTACCCTGGCCTCTTGCTGCGGCATTTAGCGTCCCGGAAGCAGATGCAGCACCCGACCCTCTCACGCCGGAAGTGCCCTGGCTCCTTGTCTGACCTGCTCCTGTGCCCTGGCTCCTTGCCACAGCGGCAGGCGTCCCGGAAGCAGACATGCTTCCCTGCCCTCTCGCACCGGGCATCCCCTGGCTCCTCGTCTGGCCGGCCGCACCCTGCGGCCGCGCTCCTGCGGCAGAGCCCTGCGGCCTCGGCCTGCTGCCCGGCTTTACCATTCCTGTCTTACTGTTCTGAGGACGAAACACCTGTATAATATTCTTCTTTTTCGGCGCACCGGTTCTTCCCTCCGGATTTTTGGCGGCCTTTCCATCCGGAACGTCCGCCTGCCGTCCGGCGGAGCCTGAATGTGCGCCGCGATCCGCGCCCTGGCTATCCAGGGGAGAGACCCCCGCCATCTTCGCTTCCTCCGGATCCTGATTTTTCTGCATATGCTCATCCTCCTTCAATTTCTTCTGCTGATCTTTCCTTCCGGTGCTGTCCTTCGCGGTATCCGCTTCATACAGGTCACCGGCTGAATCTTTTAAACCCAAATCTCCCATTTCCCATAACCTCCTCTATTCCGGCTTTCCCTCAGCCAGCTTCTTCTCAATCGCTCTGGCAAACCCTGAATCCTGCACGGCAAGCACGGCCTTATACTGGCTGCCCGACGCAGCGCCGAGTTCTTCGCGTGTCCCGTACAAACAGGCCGGAACCTGATAAAAGGAGCACATATTCTGAAACTTTTTTTTCGTATTCTCGGATGCATCCCGGGAAATGATTACGAGGCTGGCCTTTCCAGATTTTACCGCCGTCTCAGTCTGAAACCCTCCGGAGGCTACCCTGTTTGCTTTCTTTGCGATACCCACAAGAGAAAGCACGCTATCTCTCATCAATCGATTCTATCTCCTTTTTCAGGCTATCATATGTTTCTTCCGGAATCTTCATCTTCAGTGACCGCTCCAGTCCTTTATTTTTCCGGGCTTTTTCCAGGCACTCCAGGCTGCGGCAGATGTAAGCGCCGCGTCCATTCTTTCTCCCTGTCTGATCCAGAAGGATCTCCCCATCAGGTGTATGCAGCACCCGGAGCATCTCTTTTTTATTTTTCATTTCCTGGCAGCCCGTGCATTTACGCAGTGGAACTTTCTTCTTCTGAACTGCCATATCTATTCCTCACCATCTTCCCCTGAGGCAGAATCCTGGCTGTCAGCCGACGGTTCAGGAGCGTCTTCCTCATTTTCTTCCGGCCAGGTGCCGTCCCCCTCATAGGGCTCCTGTTCGGGCCAGACACCGTCTTCCGCGCCATCCTCCGGCCAGGCGTCATCCCCCTCGTAAGCGCCATCTTCCGGCCAGGTACTGTCATCCTCATAGGGAGCTTTCTCCGGCCAGATGCCATCATCCGCATAAGCACCTTCCTCCGGCCAGATGCCTTCCTCCGAATAGTCATCTCCATAGTCGTCATAATAGTCTTCTTCATATTCCAGAAGATCGCCGGACTCCCTGGCCTGTGTCTCGTTTTTAATATCGATCTTAAATCCGGTCAGCCGCGCAGCAAGTCTCGCGTTCTGGCCTTCCTTGCCAATGGCAAGGGAAAGCTGGTAATCCGGCACGACAACCTTTGCCGTTTTCTCATCCGGATCGGCAAGTACCGTGATGACCTTCGCCGGGCTCAGCGCATTTTCAATCAGAAGAGCCGGGTTCTCATCCCAGTTAATAATATCAATCTTTTCTCCGTGCAGCTCATCAACCACCGCGTTGACCCTGGAACCATTCACTCCGACACAGGCTCCCACAGGATCCACATCCGGGTTGTTCGACCAGACAGCAATCTTGGTACGGCTTCCGGCCTCTCTGGCGATTCCCCTGATCTCGACAATGCCATCGTGAACCTCGGTCACCTCTTCCTCAAACAGGCGCTTCACCAGCTCCGGATGCGTACGCGAAACCTGAATCCTCGGTCCCTTCGGAGTGTCCTTTACCTCCAGGACATATACCTTGAGCCGCTGGTTCGGACGATAGACCTCGCCCTTCATCTGCTCCTCCCCGGAAAGCGTGGCGTCCGCCCTGCCAAGATTAATGCTGACATTTTTTCCAAAATAGCGCTGCACAACGCCAGTCACAACATCATGCTCTTTCATCCGGTATTCATCAAAAAGAACTCTGCGCTCTTCCTCACGGATCTTCTGCAAAATCACATTCTTCGCATTCTGTGTCGCGATACGGCCGAATTCCCTGGACTTAATATTGACACGGACAACGTCACCGAGCTCATAACGGGAATCTACCATCTTCGCATTTACCAGGCTGATCTGGGCAAGCTCATCCTCGACCTGCTCCACGACGGTCTTCATCGCGTACACCTCATATTCACAGGTCTCCGGGTCAATATTGACAACGACATTATCTGCCTCCGTCTTCCAGTTATTCTTGCATGCCTGGATCAGCGACTGCCTGATCGCCTCCAGAATCGTCTCTCTGCTGATTTTCTTCTCCCTCTCCAAAAGTGTGAGAGCTTCCATCAACTCGCTATTCATAGTAGTTCTTCCTCCCTGTCAAAAATCAAATGCCAGCCGTATCAGTGCGAGATCCGTTCGTTCAAACTGTACGGTCTCACCATTTTCCGTCTCTATCGTGACTGAATTTTTATCATATTCTTTTAAAATCCCGGTAAACTCTTTTTGTCGGTTCTGCGGGCGAAAGGTCCGGATCTCTACCCTTTCGCCAATGCTGCGCGCAAAGTCCTTCTCTTTTTTCAGGGGCCTCCCAAGCCCCGGAGAGCTAACCTCCAGTATATACGCGTCTTCAATAAAATCCTGCTCATCCAGAAGGTCGCTCAGCGCCCGGCTGACCAGCTCGCAGTCGTCAATGGTAATCCCGCCCGGCTTGTCAATGTAAGCGCGCAAATACCAACTCCCGCCCTCTTTTACATATTCGACATCCACCAGCTCAAACTGATGCTGCTCCATCAGCGGCATCAGAAGAGCCTCGGTCTTCTGTTCATACGTCTCTCGTTTACTCATCAGATTCCCCCTGAAATTTCCTTTCGCGCCCCTGTGCATAAACAAGAGTGAACCGCGCGGCCCACTCTTTATTCATTAACTGTTATCTAATTCTCGACCATCATAGCACTCTTTTAGGGGAAATGCAAGTGTTTCCTGATATTATTTTCATCAGTTTTATCGGTTTTTACTGACTTTATCGCACGTTATTGCTCATGTCTTTATTCTCAAAAAGAATTTTCGCAGGTGATTTCAATGATCGTGTCCTTTTCATAGATAGAGTCCGTCCCGATATAAACGGTCACCTTGCAGTCCCTGCCATAGGAAGGCGAATTATAAGTGTAATAGCGGTAATTCCCGCTCTCAGAGCTCTCATATTCCATCCCCGCGTCCGCGAGAATCGCCAGGAACGTCTCTTCTTCCGTGCCGATGCTTACCCCGCCCGGAAGCGCGCCGTCCAGGTCAAGCGTATAGCCTCCGACCGTCAGGGATTCCAGCCAGCAGTTCTCAGGCGTCGTAGCATAATCCGCCTCATTCACGACCGTCGTGCGGAACGACTGATTCCCCTTTTGAAGGGTCACCCAACCATAATACTGTGCGGTGATCTGTGTGTCACTGTCCTCGTCCAACTCCCATCCGTCATCGAGCAGCACGCTCACCGGCACCGGCAACGTGTAAACTTCCCCGTCGACTTCGATCTCATATTCCGAAAGATCACTGCCGAGTGTGTCCGGCTTCGTATAGGCGAGAATATCCGAAGGCACATCCGTGCTGATCTCGCCCGGGTCAAAGCCTTCCGGCTCGACAAAGTTCTGGATTTTTATCTCTTCGAGCACTCCGCTCTCTTTGTAAACCTCAAGCTCGACTTCGCGATTATAATCCTGCTGGAAGGTATACTGTGTGTAAAGCTCACCCTCGTACGTATCGGTCGGCGTACCATATGCGGCGACGATATCAGCCAGTGTGGAAACGCCTCTGGTGAGCCCGCAGGGCAGTGTAACTTCAGCCTCAACGTCATCCCAGTAAAATCGGTCCAGTGAAATCCCCGCCACAACCGAATCCTCGATTGATACGGTATTAATGCCAAGATTCAGTAAATAAACGGAGCAGGTCAGATCCTCCTTCGTAAACTGATAAATACCATATTTGTAAGGAGCCAGTGTATCCTCCGTTTCCCCACAGCTCCATCCATACGCGGTAAACTCCTCATACATCATTGGAAACTCATAGAGCTCTCCATCAATCGTGAGTGCGTAATCCATCCAGGATTCCGCCTCCGTCCCGGTCTCGGTCTCTGTCTCCGCAGTCGCCGCTTCCGTCTCCCCGGCAGAAGCCGTTGTCCCAAATAGCGCCAGCGCGGCGCCAAGCAGCAAAACCATTCTTCTCTTTTTCATAAATCCGCCCCCGCAAACATTCTCTCTTTCTGATTTTCATTATAGTGGAATGATTGGAAAATGTAAAGTATTTAAAAATATTTGCCTCGCTAATATTTTTGAAATTTTGCTTGCCATTTCCGGGATTCTGTTATATAATGCTTTCCAGATACAAGTTCTGCGGATATAGTTCATCGGTAGAACACCAGTTTCCCAAGCTGGGGAGGCGAGTTCGATTCTCGTTATCCGCTCTCAAAGAGCCTTGAAATCAAGGCTCTTTTTTATTGCTAAAGTCAAAAGTTAATAAAGAGTCGTTCAGGGAACAGGGTTCCGTGGTCAGCTGTCGGTGCCGACGGCCTCTGTCCACCGCCATTATTCCACCGTCACGCTCTTGGCCAGGTTCCTCGGTTTGTCTACGTCAAGTCCCTTTGCCACGGAAACATAGTAGCCGAGAAGCTGCAGCGGGATGACCGCGAGTGAGGCGGCAAAGTGTTCGTCGGTGCGTGGAATGTAGACCGTAAAATTGACGTGATCCTCGATCGCGTAATTTCCGTAGGTGGTCAGCCCGAATAAATACGCGCCCCTGCTCTGCGTCTCTACCATATTGCTGACGGTTTTCTCGTAGAGACCGCTCTGTGTCAGTACGCCGATCACAAGGGTACCGTCCTCGATCAGGGAGATTGTGCCATGTTTCAGCTCGCCGGCGGCATATGCCTCCGAATGAATGTAGCTGATCTCCTTCATTTTCAGGCTGCCTTCCAGGGAAATCGCGTAATCGAGCCCTCTTCCGATAAAAAAGATGTCCCGGGCGCCCGCGTATTTCGCCGCAAACCACTGGATGCGCTCTTTGTCTTCGAGAACGCGGGCAATTTTGCCCGGAAGCGTCAGCAGTTCTCCCGTCATGGACGCGCACTGCTCCTGACTGATCGTCTCACGGACGAGGCCGATCTGCAGAGCGAGCAGGTCGCAGGCGACGAGCTGCGTACTGTACGCCTTTGTCGTGGCGACCGCGATCTCCGGCCCGGCAAGTGTGTAAAAGACATGATCCGCCTCCCTGGCAATCGAGCTGCCCACCACATTGACAATTGCAAGTGTGCGGAGCTGGTTTTCTTTTGCCTTGCGCAGTGCGGCCAGACTGTCCGCTGTCTCCCCGCTCTGGCTGATAATGATCACCAGCCCTTCCGGATCCAGCACCTGGTTCCGATAGCGGAATTCACTCGCCAGCTCCACGCGCACCGGCAGGCGGTCGAGATCCTCGATCACATACTGGGCGGCCATCCCTACATGATAGGCGGAGCCGCAGGCGACAATATAGATCTGGCGGATCTGGCGGATCATCTCATCCGTCAGTCCGACCGATGAAAAATCAAGCGTCCCTTCTTTTATGATCGAGTGAAGGGTATCCTCGACCGCCTTTGGCTGCTCGTGGATCTCCTTCATCATGAAATGCTCAAAACCGCCTTTTCCCGCAGCCTCAGAGTCCCAGTCGACCTCCGTGAGGGGTTTTTCAATCATTTCCCCGTTCAGGTCATAAAATTCCGCCGCGCCTTTTGTCAGGCGCGCCATCTCCAGATTTCCGATGTAGTAAACCTTTCTTGTATATTTCAGGATTGCCGGGACATCCGACGCCAGGCAGGACTCGTCATCCGCCACTCCGATGATCATCGGGCTGTCTTTTCTCGCCGCGTAGATTTCTTCCGGATAGTCCTTAAACATCACCGCGAGCGCGTAGGAGCCGCGGATACGGACCATGGATTTTGCGAGCGCGTCGATCGGACCGGCCTTGTACTTTTTATAATAATAATCGATCAGCTTCACAGCGACTTCCGTATCGGTATCTGAGTAAAACGCATATCCATTGCGCGTCAGCTTATCCTTCAGCTCCTGGTAATTCTCGATGATGCCATTGTGTACTGCCACCACATCCATATCCCCGGCCACATGCGGGTGCGCGTTGAGCTCGGACGGTTCCCCGTGCGTCGCCCAGCGGGTATGCCCCAGGCCGCAGGTGCCAGATACCGCCGCGCCGTCATTCGTCTTCTCGGAAAGTACTCTCAGACGGCCCTTCGCCTTTACGATCTCCGCCCTCTTTTCCCCGTCTCTGACTGCCAGGCCCGCGGAGTCATAGCCGCGGTATTCCAGCCTGGAAAGTCCGTCCAGAAGTATCGGCGCCGCCAGCCGGCCACCGGTGTATCCTACTATTCCACACATACAAAAAACCCTCCTTGCTCATCTAACCTCGTCGGTCTGCGCTTCTGCACAGGTTTATTTTCCCGCAGTTTCCAGGTTGCTTTCCCAGAAACCGGAACCCTCACGCGAATCATCTGTCAGCCCCGGCTGCCATCGAGCATATACAGCAGCGCATTACAGATACATGCCGCCACATTGCTTCCCCCTTTGCGCCCCCTTGCAACGATATAGGGAACGCCGGTCTGCATAATCAGCTCCTTGGACTGTACAACATTGACAAACCCTACCGGGACGCCGATGATGAGCTCCGGACGGATTTTTTCATCCTGAATCAGCTCATACAGGCGTATCAGCGCGGTGGGCGCGTTTCCGACCGCATAGATCAGAGGATGTCCCAGGGACGCCGCCTTATCTACACACACAGATGCACGAGTCACACCGAGTTTCCTGGCCTGCCACGCCACATCCTCATCTGCCATGAAGCAGAACGCCTCGCAGCCTGCCTTTTTCAGGCTGGGCTTATTGATGCCGGAAAGCGCCATATTCGTATCTGTGACAATCCACGCGCCCTTTCGCAGGCTCTCCAGCGCATATCCGACAGCTCCCTCTGAAAAACAGAGACTGTCCAGGTAGTCAAAGTCCGCCGTAGTATGAATGACACGCTTTATAATCATCGAACGCTCATCCTCCGGGATGCGGCCGGAAGCTTCCGCTGAAATGATTTCAAAGCTGCGCCGCTCAATCTCCATGGGGCCGAGCCGCTCAATGTCATTCAAAGTAATCGTTCTCTCCATTTCTGAATCCGGATATCTGACGTCGTCTGGAAAGCCCCGGCTTTGTCTGTTCGAAGGTTCCAAATCCGAATACCTCCCATTGCTTTTTCCTGCAGCAGCTGCAATTATCAATCCTGCGCCACGACCTCGCGATAAAATTCGGCGTAATCCGTCCTGCCCTGTTTGGTAAACGAAATCGCGGTGCGCGGATGCTGATTCAAAAGGCCGGTCATCAGGTACTGCAGATCGTATCCCCAGACGACGCCCTCCTTTTTCAGTCTGCCAATCTGGTCGTCCACAAACTGAATTGCCGGATAGACATTGTATTTCGGATTGCGCAAAAATCCGAGGAGAAGCTCCATCGCGCAGTTGCCTGCGCCGCGTCCCATACCGGCATACGTGCCGTCCAGCCAGTCCGCGCCGTCCCCGACCGCCTCAATCGTGTTCGCGAACGCGAGCTGTTGGTTGTTGTGCGCGTGGATGCCGACCTTTTTCCCGTACTTTGCCGAGAAATTCATATAAATATCCGCGATTCTGGCAATCTGCTCCGGGTAAAGAGCTCCGTAGCTGTCCACAATGTAGCAGACGTCTACCGGTGTCCGTCCCAGAAGATCCAGCGCCACGATAAGATCGCCCTCCTGCGCATTGGAAATCGCCATGATATTACAGCTCGTCTCATATCTCTTCGCGTGAGCGTCCTCGATCATATCGATCGCGCCAGGCATCGTATTCAGATAGGTGGCCACCCGGATCAGGTCAATCGGACTGTCAGAGCGGTTGATAATATCCGTCTTATAATCACAGCGCCCGACATCCGCCATCACGGAAATCTTCAGATCGGTATGATTGTCCCCCACAATGGCGCGAATGTCATCATCATTGCTGAATTTCCATTTTCCGAATTTATTGGGGTCAAACATCTCGCGGGAGGCCTTGTACCCGAACTCCATGTAATCGACGCCGGCTCTGATATTTGTCTGGTACAACGCGCGCACAAAATCATCCGTGAAATAAAAATCGTTGACAAGTCCTCCGTCGCGCAGCGTCGCATCTACAACCCGCACACTCTCGCGGTATTCCATCAGTTTTGCAAGTTCTTTCATAATAATCTCCTTCATATGTGTGTTTGCAATATTATCTGCAACACCGGATTCCTTCTTCGAGAATCCGGTAAATTGCTTTCATATCCAGGTTTGCCCGCAGGCCATCGGCAAGAAGATCATACTGTGTCTCCTTAAACGCCGCAAAGTCCATGGTCTTTCCCATGTTTTCAGAAATTCCTTTCTCCGCAAGCAGGCAGCGGACAATGGCCTCCGCCACCTCTTCCCGGTCAAAAATACCATGGACATAAGTGCCATAGACATTTCCTTCCCAGGCACCGTCCGTTTTCCGTTCTCCGGAAATCAGGTCCGTGATGGCCGTCAGCGATGAAATCTCTTCGGCCGAATCGTCCCGGATGGATGAAGGCTTTGTCCCATCTGAAAATGTCCGAAACGCAAAAGTTTCCGGTTCATCGGGGCGCATCCCTGACTGCACTGTGGAATGATCAGCAGGGCTAGTTCTCCCCATATGTATCTCGTACCCGGCAAACGGCACGCCGGAAAGTCCTTTCAGGATGCCGCCCGGAGCGAGAAATCTGCCTTCCACGCGTGTCCGCGCCTTTTCACTCTCAAAAACGGTATCCATATCCAAAAGTCCCATTCCCCGGATGGTTCCGCCTTCTTCAACTCCCTCCGCGTCCGTAATCGTCCTCCCAAGCATCTGATATCCGCCGCAGACGCCAAAAATCACGGTCCCGGCCTGCCCGGCCTTCAGGATCGCCGCCTCCAGACCATTCTGCCGCATCCAGAGCAGATCGCGCATCGTATTTTTTGTCCCGGGAAGAAAAATCAGATCCGGATGTCCCAGCTGCCGCACGGAAGACACGTAGCGGATAGATACCCCCTCCATGCTCTCAAAAATATTGAAATCGGTAAAATTTGAAATGCGCGGAAGGCGAATCACCGCCAGATCAATCAGTTCCGGCGTCATAGAGCCCCCTTCCAGCCGTTCGCTTAAGGAATCCTCGTCCTCCAGGCTGACATGCAGATAAGGCGTCACCCCCACCACGGGAATCCCGGTCAGACTTTCAAGCATCTCCACGCCCGGATCCAGGATCGACTTGTCGCCGCGGAATTTATTGATCACCAGTCCTTTGATCAGCTCCTTCTCATCCGGCTCCAGGAGCTCGCATGTCCCATAAAGCTGCGCAAACACGCCTCCCCGGTCGATGTCACCAACCAGCAGCACGGGCGCCTTTGCCAGCTTTGCCATGCCCATGTTTACAATATCATCCTGTTTCAGATTGATCTCCGCCGGGCTGCCGGCGCCTTCAATCACGATAATATCATATTCCCGGTCCAGATCATCATATGCCTTCATAATATCCGGAATCAGGCTTTTCTTCATTTTAAAATAGTCGCGGGCATTCATCGTGCCCAGCACCTCACCGTTTACAATGACCTGCGAGCCGACGTCATTGGTCGGCTTCAGCAAAATCGGGTTCATCGCGACCAGAGGCTCCACGCCGGCGGCCTCCGCCTGCATCACCTGCGCGCGCCCCATCTCCAGCCCTTCCTTTGTAATAAAGGAATTGAGCGCCATATTCTGCGATTTGAACGGAGCCACGCGGTAACCGTCCTGATGAAAAATTCTGCAGAGTCCCGCCGCCACCACGCTTTTCCCGACGTTGGACATCGTCCCCTGAATCATAATCGCCTTTGCCATTTCTTATCCTCTTACCCGCGCCCTTCCTGATTGCGCACGGATGATTCATGCCCGCTGCCCGGCGGCACGTTATTCATAGCTGCCGCAAAGAACCGCGTTCCTCATAGTCGCCGCAGTACTCCGCATTTCTCATGGCCGCCACCGCCGCAGTACATCGCATTTCTCATGGTCGCCATCACCGCAGTATACCACGTTCCTCACGATCCAGGGCGTCCCGTCAAACGTTCATTTTTCATGCACCGCATATACCCTCTGCATCGCGCGAAGCAGCGCTTCATTCTCCTCGCGGCTGCGAACGCAGACCCGGAAATACGCCCATCCGTTCCCGTTCCTGCAAAGTCCCGGAAAATTGCCGCAGTCCCGGATCAGGAATCCGCTCTCCAGACAGATGTCAGCCAGACCTTCCGGGGCACGGAGCAACAGAAAATTCGCGCAGGAGGAGCAGACCG
The DNA here is from genome assembly GCA_021203145.1 of Lachnospiraceae bacterium. Lineage (GTDB taxonomy): Bacteria > Bacillota > Clostridia > Lachnospirales > Lachnospiraceae > Choladousia. The sequence goes on from JAJQBS010000077.1 coordinate 20,150, forward strand.
AAAATCCCGCTCTTCTTAGCTCCGCCTCCATAATTTCCCTGTTTTGCGCCGTAAGAGCCGCGCTCTCACGGGCGAACTCATACTCCGCAGCCGCTGCGGTCGCAGCCTCCTGCGCAACGAGCGATACATTCCAGGGCTGCAGCTGCTGACGCATAATATTAAGAAGAGATTTGTCCGCGCACAGCCCATATCCAAACCGGAGCCCGGGCATGGCATACATCTTGGTAAATGATCGGATCACGAACAAATCCGGGTTCCCCTCCATACACGCCGAGCCGGAAAATGTCTCTGCCCGGTCTGCCTCACTCAGAAAATCAAAAAAGCTCTCATCCAACACCAGGAGGATATGGCGTTCCCGGCATATGCGGATCAGCTTCGCGAGTATCTCCTTCTCAATCAGCTGTCCCGTCGGGTTGTTCGGGTTTCCCAGAATGACCATGTCTCTGTCCGAAAGCCTTCCACTCATCTGTATTCCCTGGCCGGAAACCGGATTGGACAACAGATCCGGATAAACTCTTTTCTCAGAAAAATCGCATACCGATTCCAGAAAATCCTTCCCTAATGTAAAATCCTGCTCCGGCTTCAGCTCGAAATAAACAATCTCACACCCGGCCGCAGACAGAGCCTGCTCATATTCAAAAAAAGACGGAACCGCCAGCAATGCTTTCCGCGGGCGGCAGGCGCCCACAAGGGCAAACATCAGCTCCGCAGCTCCATTGCCGCAAATCATATGCTCTGGATAAACCCCGGCAGTGCCATAAAAAGATTCCTCCCGAACCGCAAGTGCATAACGAAGCGCACGGCAATCCGGATCCGGATAGTGCACTGACGCATCTATAGCCCGGACTGCCGCCTCATGTACAGAAGCGGGCATACCCCTGAAATTAATATTCGCGGAAAAATCAGCAGCATTCCTGTAGGTATAAATGTCTCCGCCATGTCTGTGTGCCATAAGAAAAATTGATCCCTTCGTAATTCTTAAGACCGAATCCTCTTGTTTCCCCAGGCCCATTCTTAAGACCGAATCCGATTATAACGTATTTCTCCATAAAATACAAACTATATTTTTTAATATCTTTTTGCTGATTTTATCTATGTACATACCATCAAATTTATGGTATAGTCTCATCGTAGGTCGGAAAAGGTGACTTTTTAATCAGGCCACCAGGCTTCCAGAATCTGACAGAAAGAAGGTGTTCTCATGCCATTACCCAGGGAACAAATTTACACAGAAGATGATTATTGGAATCTCCCGGAAAACATCCGTGCGGAACTGATTGACGGGCAGATTTACTATATGTCCGCTCCCAACCGGATCCATCAAGAGCTTATTGGCAGTCTGTATGCGTTAATTTATAATCAGATCCGCTCAAAACGTGGCTCCTGCCGTGTCTATCCTGCTCCATTTGCGGTCAAGCTGCGGAAGGACCGGGAAAACACTGTTGAACCAGATATTTCCGTCATCTATGACCGCTCGAAGCTTACAGGCACGGGCTGCATCGGTGCGCCTGACTGGATCATAGAAATAGTGTCCCCGTCAAATCCCGGCCATGATTATGTACGCAAGCTGAATCTGTATGCAGATGCTGGTGTCCGTGAGTACTGGATCGTTGATCCGGCAGAGGAGAGTGTGCTGGTGTATCTCTTTGCGCGGAACAATTTCCAGGCTTACTCCTTCCAGGACACAATCCCGGTGGGCATCTATGATGATTTCACCATCGACTTTGCGGAATTGATCGCAGATATTCCGGAAGATGATTAACAGCTGTTCCAGGCTCGCTTCTCAATCCTCAACGCCCAGAAGATCCTCTATCTGTCTTCTCGTCGTTTTTACAAGAGAATGATCCTGCCCTGAAGCATTGACGCCGATAACCACCGAACCCGTTTCCACAACTGAGGGGAACAAAAAGTCGCAGTCCTTTATGCCGGTACATACATTCACCAAAATCCCCTTCCGGCGACAGCACTCGCTGATATGGCTGTTTAACCTGGCATCGTCCGTCGCGGCGATTACCAGATCCTTATTTTCCAGATCCTGGTCTTCATAGCATCGCTGCAGAAATGTTACTTTCGCCGGCACATCGTCCGGGGGCAGGAATTCCTCCATGATTCGCGGAGCCACTACGGTAATATGCCCCGCGAATCCGAGAATTGCACGAACCCTGCGCCGGGCGATCTGCCCTGCTCCGACCACAAGAATTTCATATTGTGATAAGTCTAAAAATAAGGGAAAGTACATAAGGAACTGCCTTTCTCTGTATCCGGCTCCGAACTGGTCAGACGCGGTGATAAGATATACGGAAAAGACACCTGATGACAGATAACTGCGGCGAGGCTTTTAGAACCTGTGATTCGCGGATTAGGCGGTGCAAGATGCATGAGCTATTTTCCGACAGGTCCTAAATGCCGCGCCTCAGAACAAACCCGCCGCCGCGCTCAAAAACAGTATCTTTACCGCCGTCAGCAAAATCAGCGACAGCACGGATGCCGTCAGCATCAGGCGGTTCACGCGCGCAATGTCTTCCGTCTCTATCGGGCGGTCATCATCTCCGATAAAAGGTTTTTTATACAGCCTGCCAAAATAATACGCGTCCCCGGCGAGCTGTACATGCAGGGCACCCGCCGCGGCTGATTCAGTCTGTGCGGAATTCGGGCTCGCGTGATTCCTGCGGTCACGTCTCCAGATCCGGAACGCATTTGGAGCATCCAGGCGCGCAAAAGGAGCCGAAATAATCAAAAGCAGTGCCGCCAGCCGCGAAGGAATAAAATTTGCCGCGTCATCCAGCTTTGCCGCAAATCTTCCAAAATACAGGTACTGTTCATTTTTATAGCCGACCATGGAATCCATGGTATTGATGCTTTTGTAGGCGAAGCCAAGTACTCCTCCGCCAATCATCATATAAAGCATCGGTGCAAATTCCCCATCCGAAAAGTTCTCGGCCACAGTCTCGACAGCCGCCTTTATCACACCCTTTTCAGAAAGGACCTTCGTATCGCGTCCAACAATCCGTGCGACCGCCTTTTGCCCGGCCTCAAGCCCGTGCGTCTCCAGCTCGCGTTTCACATTCATGCTTTCCTCTTTCAGAGACTTTGCCGCAAAGAGGAAGAAACACAAAAAAGCCTCCACAGCCACGCCAAGCCAGAAAAACGCACGATAGCATAGAAACAGCAAAATCGCCGGAATGCCGGCAGAGATCAGCAGCACCAACACTGCTAGCACAATCCCGCCCAGAAAATCTCTGCGGTTTTCAGGTACGGATTTCGCTCCCGTATCCTGAAGGCCTTCGCTCCTCCCCAGAATCGTGCGGATTTGTTTTTCCAAATTTGCAATCAGATTCCCAATCAGACAGATCGGGTGCAGGGGCGTCGACGGATCTCCAAAAATCAGATCCAGGACAAAACCGATCAGAACCGCTGCCAGAGAACCGGCAAGATACCGAATCATCCCTCTCCCTCCCAATTCCTCTACTTCAGCCGCGTCCCGATCCCGCATACGACTCGCGTCACCTCGTCCGCCTTCGCGGCAAGGCAGGTACAGATGCGCCCGGTCATCTCCCGCCAGAGCCGATCCCGCTTTTCCATCGGAACAATCCCACACCCCAGCTCATCAGTAACAATCACAAGATCCGGATTCTCCCTCAGAAGCCAGAAAGCAAATGCTTCCGCCTGCTCTTCGAGCGCAGTGAGATCTGCCGTCCGAAAGTCCCAGATACACTCCTGGCCGGCTCCGGGACGCTCTCCGGGTATTATCAGAGCAGCCGCCGGAACCCCCGGTTCCAAACGGTCAGCCTGCCCTGCTGCATTTTGGGACTCTGATCCTTCTGCCGGATCCGGCTCCTCTGCTCCCGCCATCCGTCTCACATATTCATGGAAATGATGGATTCCTCTGCATGTCGTAATCCGAGAAAAATCACAGCTTCGCCCATCAATCCATCTGTCCGTAACTCCATATCGTTTCTTCGCGTAGTCAAGCTTCCCCTGGTACGCGCCGCCTGTGACCAGAACCATTTTTCGCTCCCGTTCCGTATCTTCTCAAACTCCGTTTTCTCATCCGGAACCGTCCGGCATCTTTTTATTATCCATTTCCCGTTCAGATCCGTCCGGCATCTTTTTATTATCCGTTTCCCGTTCAAATCCGTCTGGCATCTTTTTATTATCCGTTTCCCGTTCAGATCCGTCTGGCAGAACTATCTGGGGTCTCACGAAGCAGGAAAGAAAGGAGACTTTCGTATCCCTCCACGATCTCCCTGTACGTCAACCGAAACTCACCGGTATACCACGGATCTGCAATATCTCTGGGGTTATCTGTAAAATCCAGAAGCCGCCGCACCTTCTTTTCCGGATCCTGGCCAAAGCAGCGCAGCATATAGCGGATATTGACCTGCTCCATCCCGATCACCCAGTCATACCGACTATAATCTGCCCGGGAAATCTGTCTGGCTCGTTTGCCCGCACAGCTGATGCCATGTCTGGCCAGCTCCCGCGCAGCCGGAGGATAGACCGGGTTCCCGATTTCCTCGCTGGTGTGCGCCGCAGACTCAATCAGAAACTGATCGGCAATGCCGCGCTTCTCCACCATATCCTTCATAATAAACTCAGCCATCGGCGAGCGGCAGATATTCCCCCAACATACAAACAGTATTTTTACCATATCATTTTTCCTCATGAACCCCGTACACACATTATCTGTAACTATATAATGTTCTCAATTCCTCTAAAATATCTTTTTTCGTTTTCCCTTTTATTCCCAGTTGCTTCAAATCTACTTTTTCCGATTCCATTCTTCCTGTAAATTCACTCACGTCGGCAAAAACCGCATCTGGAACACGCAAGGATGACTCCTGTTCATAATCAAGCAATTCTGTCAAACGGAAGACATCATTCTTATGCTTACGGATATTTTTGTTGTCTACCTGTTCTCCAGCCGCTCTTCTGTCTGTCAGATCCAGCCATGCTTTTATTTTGAATAAGATCAGATACGGTGCATCCAGTACAGTAACGCCTGCCACATGAGTCTGCCCCTGTTTTAGCAATTCATAATAATCATCGTCCAGCAGAATGGCTGAAAGGCTGGAGACATCATCATCAATCGGCAGTGGAGTAAGAACCGCTTCTTCCGGTAACGCTATCACGTCCGTTTTTCTCGTGAACAATTCAATCATCACCGGATATTCTTTCGACACGGGATTTGCAAACCGATAAAGCTGCGGTTCTCCAGTGCTTTTATTCCGATGCTCATATCCTGCGGTCTGCACATACTCCCAAAAGCGCTTTCCAAAGGAACCATCTATCGCCTCCACAATCAGGACAAGGTCAATATCTTTTGTGGCCCGAAAGTCCATACCTTCATCCGTCATCAGCAGGTCGCAGGCTGTCCCTCCAATAATTGCATACTGATTCTCATATCCCTGAAACCACTCTCTGAAGCTTTCGATCCCTCTTACCATCAATTTCCCTCCACACCTGCGTCATCATTTCTTCTACAGCTTCTTCGATTCTTTCATCCTGATCGTTCCGCAGGGAAATTGCCAGAGAAAGCCTGTCCACGCACGCGCCGTCTGACAGTTTCTTCGGATCATATCTCCATAACTCCAACGCATACTGATCTTCGGAGCTTTGCAGTTTCTTTGAAGATACGTCCTCCCATGTTGCGATGCTGTCCACGGCCAGAGCAGTGACAGACGGCGGATTCAGCATAGAATATTCCGAGAGCGCATGATAACTGCTTAAAAGAAGTTCTTCTTTTATTTCTGCTTTTGGTACATAAATTACTCGTTTCACCGGATTCCGAAAAGAACCCATTGCCGCAGCAAACATTTCCTCCGGTTCCTTCTCAGAAAATATGACTTTCTGCACACCTCGCTTTTGGGTACGCAGCAAATCCATTTCCTCCAACTGCCTCGATGCACGTGAAACAGAGGTGGGCGTAAACTTAAGCTTATCAGCCGCTTTACTCGTCAGCAGTTCCCCGCAGCCCTGATAAATATAATAAAGCAGCAAAAGCTGTGCAGATGGAAGCATCGCTTCCACATCTGGCCGCTCTCCGTTACACCGCTCCTGGAGATATACTGCCATGAACGGAAGATAAATCTGCTTTCCATCTACGATAAACGGTATCTGTTCACGCAGCAGATATTCTTTCTGACGGTAAGTAAGAGATTCCGGCACAAGGACAGCCGGCATCCCTGCTGTCCTTTGTATTCGGTCAACCTGTTTCCTGATTGCGCTTGCGGCATCTAATTCCGTCTTTGGGTAAAGAAAGATTGCTCCTTTTCCATCAAGCGTGACCAGCTGCATCCGATACCGGGCATGAATAAAATTCGGCATGGATCCTATTTTATCCTCTTTATATATCACGCGAATGCCAAGTACGCGATTTAAAAATTCCAACGCAGCATTCCTCCTTTCTTAACTTTTATTTGTATTATAACTTATTTCCTGTTTTTAATCAATATAAAGTTAAAATAAGTTTACATGTCAAACGGATCCGTTTCCATATATTCTAGTTGCGTCTATCTGGTTTGCCTTTTCCGTCTTTGCCTTTAGTTCCTTCTCCCGCAGGGATTCACCCGGTTTTTGGCTCTTTCCCGGCGGGATCGGGTCTTTCGCCGTAAGCGTCCACGAATAAAAGTCAATCCGCTTGCCGGACGTGTCTGTGTAACTGTACCTGTAACGCCCGCCTTTCATAGATTCGCCTGCCCGCAGGTTTCGCCCCTTCGGGTCTTTCTGTTTTTCTTCTGCCATAACCTTCAACCCCGTTCCTGTATATCATACCGCAGGGCGACCGTCAAGCAGAAACACTCAAATAATTTACAAATACTTAACAAATGTTCTGCCGTATACTTAACAGTAATGAGCCGGCCATCTGACCGGGATTTTTTTGTCAGAATCAGAATCCTGAAAACCAGCCTCGCTCTGAAGCAAGTTTTAAACGCAATATTTTACGTTTTCACATTCAATGCACAAAATCACGGCGAAAGAACATTTCGTTTAATTTTGAAATATTTACGCAAACAAACAGGTTTGAAATCCCGATACGCACTCGCAAAAAATAGCGGGATCCCTTATTCCACAATCCGGGATATCTGCACATACAAAACGGCTCTGCCGAAATGTTCCGCAGAAACCGTATATAAAATAACAGAAGCACTGGACGTGTCTATGGAGGAACTGGTAAAGCAGTTTTCTGATGCTCAAAAAGAAAAGCCGCGGCGAGATTGCCGAAGAAAGATTTGGCCATATCACAAACAATTCAGACCTGTCAGATACATGTGAACCGAAGTTTTGATCCAAATATTGAAATATCGCAACATTCACGCTAAAATACAGCCTGTAAGGGAAATAGCTGTAAGGATTATTATAAGAAAGGACGGAACAGATATGGCAACTGTAACCGCATACGCAGATTACCTGAAAGAACCGCAGGCACTTTCGTTAGAACAGATGGCAGAGATCCGCCGGCAGATGGCTGACGGGATCAGCGCGAGGTCAAAAGATTATGAGTAAACGCGACTTCGGAAATTTCCGGAGCAGCGTATACAAAAACAGGCAGCCCTGAGGCTGCCTGTATAGACCAGATAAAATCGTATCAGAATCTTCTCCTGTGGTAAGCGGCTGTATACGCCAGACCGAGCCCGGAGAACAAAGCTGCTATCGCCCACAGCCAGAGGGTGGAATCATCCCCGGTCTGCACGGCAGCGGATCCATCCGTAGTTTCTGTTTCCGTCTCCGTTGTAGTCTCTGCAGCTGTTTCAGCCGTAGTCTCCGTTTCCGTCTCCGTCTCAGCTGTAGTTTCTGTCTCTGTTTCTGTCTCTGTCTCTGTTTCTGTCTCTGTCTCTGTTTCTGTTTCCGTCTCGGTTTCCGTCTCGGTCTCTGTTTCTGTCTCTGTCTCGCTTTCCCCTGTAGCTTCCATCACCGTATCCGCCAGGCTGATCTCTGTTGTCCCCGCTGCGTCTGAGAAGTATTTCCCGCAGATTTCGCACTGCCAGTATGCGATATTGCCATTTTCCGTACCGGTAGCTTCTTTCGCGGCTACATGCGTCAGGCTGTGCCCGGTTGCCGGGATCACAGTTGTTTCCGTTTCCCCGCACACGGTACAGGTATAAACCAATGTCCCATCTTCCGTACAGATTGCTTCTGATGTAATAATACCTTTATCCCAGGTATGGCCTGTCGCTGGGATTACCTCGCTGTCTTTTACAGCTTCGCAATTTTTGCAATGGATGGAGCGGCTCCCGTCGGTTACGCACGTTGCTTCCACATCCACTGTATAATCCTCTTCCCAGTCATGCCCTGCGGGCTCAACATCCCGAGTCTCGGTATATCCGCATACCGTACAGGAACGCTTTTCACTTCCCGTGTCTTCGCAGGTCGGGGATACGACGGTTTCCCATTCTCCAAAGCTGTGGCCCGTTGCCGGGACGGTAACTGTCTCGCGACTTAATTCCTCGCCGCATACTTCGCAGTACACCACGCTGTCATAGGAACCGTCCACGATGCAGGTTGCCGCCACTTCATTTTCGGTGACTGCTTCGCTTTCCGTATGGCCGGGCGCGGAAACCGTGACCGTCTCGCGGCTGATTTCCGTACCGCACACTGTGCAGTAAACCACGCTGTCATAGGAGCCATCAGTCGTGCAGGTTACTGCAACTTCATTTTCGATGACTGTTTCGCCCCTGGTATGCCCCGTCACCGTCAGGGTATAGGAGGCGGTCGCCTCATAATAATTTTCTGAGGATGCCGCAGTTGCTGTGATGGTTGCGGTACCCGCGCCTGCGATAGTCACTTCACCGTTTTCGTCCACTGTTGCAGCCTCTGTATTATCGGAGGTGTAGCTGATTGTATCATAAACTGTGGTCAGGGTCAGTTCGTTGGTGAAGGCTGCGTCATTGATGTGTTTCTCCACACTGTCCTCGCTGTAGGAGATGGATTGTGTCGCAGCCGTGATTGTAAACGATGCGCTTACAGACGCTGCGTTATAATTGCTGCCCGCGTCGCTGACCGTTACGACCACTTTGTAGCTGCCGACTACAGATGGCGCGCCGGTAAGCTCTGTTTCCGTCCCATCATCCGCCACTAAATAGTATGCGATAGCCGGTG
>JAJQBS010000022.1 GCA_021203145.1 Lachnospiraceae bacterium
CCTGCTGGGAGCCCCAAAATAGGTTTTAAATGCAGGTTATACGACTTTTAGGCTTATAAGTGATGGGAACTCTGCCACCAACATTTAATCGTTTTCGCAGATACTCACCGAGAACAGCACCACCATTCGAAGATGTAAGCTGTTTTGGATACTCGAATAATGGTTCCCCAGGTTTGCGCTCTTTCTGAATAGGACGAACTGGTCCGTTCCCTTCAAAATGCATTTCCATCACGGTGCCATCATCCCACAACACTTCTATAGAACTCTGCCTTCGGGTGATTTTGCCACCACTTCCAGAGCCGCAACTGCCTTGGCAAGGGATAAGTGTTGGATATGTATCAATATCATATGCACGAATCGGAATACAGGCCTCTGCATAGGGACCGTTTGACGAGTGGTGCGCGGAACCCAACCCCCAGTTTAATCCGTCACCGTTATGAACTTCGGGTTTGCCGTTATTCATATGATATAAAGCAAGATTGGCAGAGAATGGATTCCCTGTGAAGGTCTGCCAACTTTTAGGACGTTTTACTCTTGCTCTGGCAGGAGCTTGGACTTTGGCGGCAACGCTTGTTTTGATTGCAGGGTCAGAAAAAGGAATTGAAACAGCATCTATATCTGCTGCATACTGTTCCATTGCTAAAATATCTCCGTCAATAAAATTGTCTGTTAAAAGTTCTGAATTTGGAGTAGTATCCAGAGCCGCTCCTGAACAGTTCGCAGAGCCCGCCAGAACTCTAAGTGTAATTCCAGAGCTTCTGAAAATATAACATTTTGTATGCACGTGATATGAGAAGGGAATCTTGATTTCAAGATTCGAATAGGTCGAGGCGAGACGTTTGAAACCGTCCATATTTGCCTGCGACAGACCGCTTCTCAGATACATTCCATAATAGAAGGAAATTTTTTTGCCGGTTCGAGCTAACGTCTCGAGCATATCTAAGGAAAAGTATCCGCTTATGACGATGATTTCATCACTGCTTTTGGCATTTTCCAGAACAATGTTTTTAAGATTATCAAATGATACAGGCATATAACCGTCTCCTTGTTCAAAATAATCACGGTGAAACTGTTGCCAGAACATTATAGCATGTTTGCACAGAAAAAGATATAGAATTCGAAATAAATTTTGCAGCACTTGCAAAATTAAATATAAGCTGGTATAATGGTCTGCGACAAGCTCGATGGAACCACACCAGGAGGAAATAAGATGGTAGTTAGTTATAATAAATTGTGGAAGTTGATGATTGACAAGGGAATGAATAAAAGCGACTTGAGGACGTTGACAGGCATTGGGACAAATACTCTTGCCAAGCTGAGCAAGAACCAGATGGTGAGCATGGAGGTCATGATGAGACTATGTGAGAAGTTGGACTGTGATATCTCTGATGTTTGTGAATTTGTGAAGGAACAGGAGTGCTTATGAATGCAATAGATTTGTTTGCCGGTTGTGGAGGACTATCCAAGGGTTTTATAGATGCGGGTTTTGACATAATAGTGGGTGTTGATAATGATCAGGCTGCTTTGAACACATTTGAGAGAAATCATCATGGGGCTGTAGCTCTGAATGCGGACCTGTCAAAACAGGAAACATTTGATGAGATAAAAAGACTTGCAGGGAACAGAACTATAGACGTAATAATAGCCGGGCCGCCTTGTCAGGGATTTTCTGTTACTGGGCCGAGAAATTTTGATGATAAAAGGAATCAGCTTTATTTGGCTGTAATTGAAATGGTTCGTCAGTATCAGCCCAAAGGGTTTATTATTGAAAATGTTCCAGGAATGGCTATGCTTTATGGAGGACAGATTAAGGATGAGATTTTAAAGCGTTTTCGGGCAATGGGATATAATGTTGATTGTAAAATCTTGTGTGCAGCTGATTATGGTGTGCCACAGATGAGAAAACGTCTCGTTTTCATGGGAATCCGCGGCGATATCGGGTTTCCGCATTTTCCGGAACCCAAGCTGTCACCAGAACAGTATATAACATGCAGGGAGGCATTGAGTGACCTTCCATCCAGAGAGGATAGTCTGGGCGAGGAAATAGACCAATACTGCTGTGAACCCAGAACAGATTACCAAAGAAAAATGAGAGGCGATTGTAGCGTGTTATATAATCACGTGGCTACAAACCATACACAGATGGTGAAGGATACTATTGCGTTGGTCCCTGAAGGCGGTAATTATAAAGACCTTCCTCCTGGATGGGGTGAAAGTCGAAGATTTCACGAAGCGTGGACAAGATATGATGGTAATCAGCCTTCAAAGACAATAGATACAGGTCATAGGAATCACTTTCACTATGAATATAACAGGGTTCCGACAATCAGGGAGAATGCAAGGTTACAGTCATTTCCAGATGACTTTGTGTTTACGGGCACAAGAACGCAGCAGAATCGGCAGGTGGGAAACGCCGTGCCACCTTTATTAGGACAGGCATTAGGAGAAGCAATTTTGAGGATTATTTCGGAGGGAGACAATGAGCTTTGAGAAAATCAGATCCATAGATTTATTTGCAGGGTGTGGTGGACTGATGGACGGTTTTGAGCAGACCGGATATTATGAGACACTGGCTGCAGTCGAATGGGAGAAGGCCCCATGCAGAAATCTTAGAATTCGGCTAAAGGACAGATGGAAATATGAGGACGCAGAGCAGAGAGTCCTTCAGTTTGACATACAGAGAGCAGCGGAGCTGTTTACGGGATGGAAGGACGATGATATTTATGGTTCGTCAGACGGTCTGGACAAACTAGTTTCCGCAGCTGATGGCCTTGATATTATTATAGGTGGTCCGCCGTGTCAGGCATATTCTATTGCCGGACGTGTGCGGGACGAAAATGGAATGAAGAATGATTACAGAAATTATCTCTTTGAAAGTTATCTGAAGGTGGTGAAAAGATACCATCCTAAGATGTTTGTATTTGAGAATGTTCCGGGAATATTGAGTGCTAAGCCAGGGGACAGACCGATTATAGATGTGATACGTGAGAGCTTTCTGGCTGCTGGCTATTATGTGTTGCCAGAACTTAAAAATGCAATAATTGATTTTACTGATTATGGTGTTCCTCAGAATCGGAGCAGGATTATCATAATAGGACTGAGTATAGATTATTTTGGGGCTTCTAAATGTGAGAAAATGGCGAAAAGATTTTATGAAGAAATTTTGCCGTCATATAAATCAGAAAAAAAGATGACAGTATACGAAGCTATCGGAGACCTTCCCAAACTATATCCCATTGGTCACGATGAAAAGTTTGAGGGTAAACGAATATCACATACTCTTCCGAACCCTTTTGTTCCGAATCATGTTGCACGATGGCAAAGTGATCGCGACATAGGTATTTTCAGGCTTCTGACAGAGGATATAGAGAGTGGTAGAAACCAGTATGTCTCCGCAGAGGCATTAAAAAAACTGTATACGGAAAAAACCGGTAAAGTTTCCAATGTTCACAAATATCATGTGATTCGTTGGGATGAACCAAGTAATTTAATACCGGCACATTTATATAAGGATGGATTGCGTCACATTCACCCGGACTCAAGACAGCTAAGAACGATTACTGTACGCGAGGCAGCCAGACTACAGACGTTTGATGATGATTATATTTTTGATGGGAGCAACGTAGATACATATAAAATGATTGGCAATGCTGTTCCGCCTAAGTTTGCACGTTGTCTGGCGGAGGCTGTAAAGAACCTTTTGAGCATATATGACATAAAGGAGGGATGAAACTGTGGCATATACAACTAATGATGCTATCAATACATTGAATAATTACCTTGGAATAAGCGAGGATGAAAAACAGATTATTGATGAAACGAAAAACAGAGGATATATTTTAATAACGGAATCAGGTGAACCAGTGGTCATATTTACATATCCACTTGTTCACAAGCAGGATGGTTCGAAAAACTATTTTGATTCCAGGGATAGCGGCGCAAAAGAGAGACAGAATGCGTGGAAATATGCTCTTAATCATGGGATGAAATATTTTTGTTTTGGTGTAAACAGCGAGGTGGATAAATACGTAGATTATGTTTTTAGCCTTGAGTGTGATGAGAGAGCCGTAGAAATCCTTTCGGGAACAAAGGATGGTGAACGAAACGGCCCGGGTAATCAGATAATCATTCCGAATGATTTTGTGCCGAGCGCAGAATTTGAGCGAATTCAGAACAAACTGGGCATATCTATTTCTGCCGTACACAAGAATGCCTTGAAAACGTATATTAATCTGTTTGACAACAGACCTTATCTGGATAAGTATAATAATGACGTTTTAACTGCAGCTGCAAAACAGAACCTCCCAATAACAGATTTTTTTGCAGTAGATGCGGAAGAGCAGAAAAGAAGATTTAGAATTTGGCTTGAAAACCAGGTGAAACCAGAAGGAGATTCTGAAGCAGGACAACCGTATAGCAAAAACACGATTGATCAGTATGTTAGCAATGTAGATAACACTTTTATCTCGGATGGAAAATCGTTGTTTTCGACTTCTGATATAAAAGCTGCAAATAAGTGTGCCCTTAACTTGGATAGGGCGGAGAAAAAGAATAATACACAAAGATCTGCCGTGAAAAAATATATAGATTTTTTGCAGCAGGAATACAGTACATTGGTATATCATACCGGTTACCTCGCTCCGTCCGGTTTTTCAAACAATCGGATTCTTTTTGGCGCGCCTGGAACCGGAAAGAGCTTCACTATAAATAAAGAACGCAGAGAGCTTCTGGGGGATGATAACGAAATTGATTATGAGCGCGTTACGTTTCATCCGGATTATTCATATGCAAATTTTGTGGGAACATATAAGCCGGTTCCGTGTAAAGACAGCGAGGGAAAAGATGCCATTACGTATAAGTACGTTCCTGGACCGTTTATGCGGGTGTATGTAAAGGCATTAAAAAATGCAAGAACAAACACGCCAAAACCATTTTTGCTTATCATAGAAGAGATAAATCGGGCTGATGTTGCGGCTGTGTTTGGAGACGTGTTTCAGCTTCTCGACAGGGACGATAATAATATAAGTGAGTATCCGATTCAGGCATCAGAGGATATCAAAAAGTATCTGGCTGATGAACTGGGAGGAAATCCGGATAATTATTCCACGATTCGTATCCCTGATAATATGTTTATCTGGGCGACAATGAACAGTGCGGATCAGGGTGTGTTTCCTATGGATACCGCTTTCAAGCGCAGGTGGGATTTTGATTACCTTGGTATAGATGAAAATGACCTGGATTTGCATGGAAAATATGTTGTTGTAGGAAGCATCGCGCAGCAAAGAATAGAATGGAATTCTCTTAGAAAAGCGATTAATGACTTCCTTGCGGACTCGAAGATTAATGAGGATAAACAGCTCGGCCCGTATTTCATTTCAAGGAATATAGTAGTGCCGGATGATGGCGGAGAAAATATTAACAGCGACATTTTCTGTAAGGTGTTCAAGAGCAAGGTACTGATGTATCTGTTTGATGATGCGGCGAAGCAAAAACGTCCTAAGATGTTTGAAGGCAGTGCAAGAGGACAAAATCGCTATTCCCAGATTTGCGAGGCTTTTGATGAACAGGGTATTGGAATATTTTGTAATGATATACAAAGCAGGGTTATCAAAAAGGACTTAAGGATTAACGGTCGTGATGTAGATGAGAACGGTCTTATTAAAACTGAATGAGGGGGTCTGTATTTATGATCTCTGAATTTGTAAGGGAGCAGAAAAGGTACACACAAAAGGAACTGTGCAGGATACTTTCCTGTACGGAGGACAGGGTAATATTAATCATCAGAAAGCTTAAGGAATATGGTGTTCTGAAAGCAGTAAAGGCGTCTGATTCGCAGTGCAACATGACAGACCTTGTTGATGAAGACATTGAAGTCGCAGATGTGGAAGCAGGTGAAAATGAATATCTGTATGTCTTTACCTTTGTCGGTGTTATAGTTGTATCCGGCAGAGTGTTAAAATGTTACCCTAAATATCTGCTGACTACGGATAGACCCGAAAAAGAACTGATTCAGGTACTCAGGGTTCTGGAAAAATACAATTCAGGCGAGCAGATTATACGTATGTTTAATGACAGCAGCGAGAGCAGTTCTTTTAACCTGCTTGCCGTGCTCCTGTTCCTGTTGCAGGATTATTTTGAGAATGGTGTATACAGCAACACGGATGAAATCATTGAAAGCAACGGCTCGGGCGAAATCCTCTGGGACAGAACGATTAATGAGACCTTTACACTTATTGCCAATAATCGTCCGTATTACATAGATTTGCAGACAAAACGGCGTGTTAAGGATGATTATGATTATTTCAGGCGTTTGCATGAATGTGTGCTGACTATTGCTTCTAAAGAACTGGAGGACGCTGGCCTTCTTAATCTTTTTGAGATTTTCGGTGTGGATTTGACTGACGAGGAGTTAGATGATTTTGGCGATAAGGAAACTATTCTGTACCGGCTTGAAAGAGAACTGAATACACAATATAATACCCGAAAACAGCTTCTGCTAAAAACAATATACACATATATTGCTCGGAGTGGGAGCCTGTACGACATTGATTGTCTTTCTCTTTTTGGAACAAACAGTTTTAACCTTATCTGGGAAAGTGTATGCGCCGAAATCATGGATAATCAGCTTCATACACGTCTTGGGAAACTGCGTCTTCCGGTTCCATTGAAGGCGGGTTATGACAGGAATATGGAGCTGATTGATTTGATAGAAAAACCAATGTGGACGATAACAGGAATGACCGCTGCAGATACACTGATTCCGGATCTGATTTCCATTACGGAAATTGATGGTAAACTGCAATTTATAATTTTCGATGCGAAGTATTATAACGCAAGACTTGAGATGGGGACACCCCCGAAAGGCCAACCGGGTATTGAGTCTGTCACTAAGCAGTATTTGTATCAGCTGGCATATCAGAAATTTATTACGGACCATGAGTTTTCAACAGTAAAAAACTGTTTTGTGTTGCCAACCGAGGAGAATTGCGTGGTGGATAAGGGAGTGGCTTCAATGAAGATGCTGTCGCAGCTTGGACTACAGGATATTAAAGTGCGGCTTCTTCCTGCACAGATGGCGTTTGAACATTATCTGACTGGAAGAAAACTGGATATTTCGATTATGAATCTGTAATTTGGGAGAATGGGAATGATTACATGGATGTTTTGACACCTGAGCAGCGTAAAAAAAATATGCAGAATATCAAGGGGAAAGATACCCAGATAGAATTGATTCTGCGCAGGGCTTTATGGAAGAAGGGATATCGGTATCGCAAGCATTACTCGGTTCTTCCAGGAAAGCCCGATATTGCATTGACAAAATATAAAATAGCTGTTTTCTGTGATGGTGAGTTCTTTCACGGATATGACTGGGAAGTATTAAAACCAAAACTACTGAAAGGTAATAATGGTGAGTTCTGGGTGTCTAAGATATCACGGAATCGTGAACGTGACGATGAGGTGAACAAGCAGCTTCTGTTCCTTGGTTGGACTGTAATCAGGTTTTGGGGAAACGAGATAAAGAAGAAGCCGGATGAGTGTGTCCGAGTAATCGAGGAGGCAATTTTCGATATGAAGATTGGTGATGATTCATATAATGAAGTCCTCAATGTGTGAATAACACTAAATTGGTATAGATGGATGGCTGATTTAAAAAAGAACTATGAAGAAATAAAAGGCGAAATGCATTCAAAACTTGTATGGTGCGGAGAAAACAGTCACTACGCTTTGTTTAAAGGTAATCGTATACAGCTTACGAGGAATCGGAGCAAATATGATGTTATAGTAAATCATATTGGAACAACTAAGCGAATAGAGATTACTTGTATTGGGCAGGTAGAGTTGGAGAAATTGTATTTACTGCTTGGAGAGATCCGCCAGTTTGAATATCTGTTTGAAGGAGCCTTTTTTCTAATGCGGGAATGTCTTGTAGATGATGAGGATATTACGGCGGTTATTCAGGAAGTAGAGTTGGGATATTTTCAATCATCAAAATATCTGCATGAAATTCCTGTAGTTCTAACGGATGCGGAGTATAAAAAATATTTTTTACGGTGGGTTAAGCTTGCAAGAAAAAGAGCAATCATAAATCAGATGATTTTATATGCTTCAAATGTAAACGGGATTACAAGTGATGTACGTTTGGCAATGTTGGCGGAAAGTTTTAACATGCTCGCTAAAAAAATGGAAAAAGAAAATCTGCTGTCAATCATACCAGAGCCGGATACGTATTCTAAGATAACGTGCCAACATTGTGGTCAGTTGAACTCAAAACGTATTAAGGGAAGAAAAACGTTGTCGTGTTGTCTGAATTCTGTGATTGGCCAGTATGGGATGCCTGTTTTTTCCACGGAATACCGTCGGAGAAAAAGCTTGATTACACATATTGTAAAGACGAGAAATAAGGTCTTTCATGTTGATTCCGGTAAAAGGGGATATTTAAGCGGCGGGCAATGCGGCTTTTATTCAGTAAAGTTGGACTGGATGTATAGGTATGTATGTCTTATTCAGATAGGGATTGACAAGACTATACTGGATAACGCTATAAGCAAAAAAATTCGTAACTGTTCAGGACAGTACCTCGCACTTGCTGCGAGGTACGTATGAAAGTATATAGCGTGTGGGGAAAAGCCCCATCGCGAAGCGATTTTAAATGGGCTTTTCCCTCGTAACTGTGAAGGTACTGAACAGTTACAATATTTCACGATAATGCCGCCCATTAGATACTTATGATGATTTTCTTCCTGTCCGCCCACGCAAACTGCATATGGCATCAGCCGGAACCTTTCCACATGCAGCTCTGCACAGGAAAAAAAAGCCTGTGAAAAATCCGTGACTGTTCCTCCCGCAACTTATCATTCAAATTTTTTCTATCAAGCCTGGCTAACCGAATCCCCGTCATCACAAGTCTTAAAAATATTTATTTTCTCTCTTCCACAAACGAGCAAAACATGATACCTTATAAGTACATAGCAATTATCTGAATCAGGAGGAATTTTATCATGAATCGGGATCTGAAATCTCTGATCAGCCAGATGACCCTTGAGGAAAAAGCCGGCATGTGCTCGGGGCTGGACTTCTGGCATTTAAAGGGCGTGGATCGGCTCGGTATTCCGAGCGTGATGGTCAGCGACGGCCCTCACGGACTGCGCAAGCAGGATGACCAGGCGGATCATCTTGGCATCAATGAGAGCATCAAGGCGGTATGCTTTCCGGCGGGCTGCCTGACGGCATGCTCTTTTGACCGGGGGCTTTTGCGTACTCTCGGAGACGCGATCGGCAAAGAGGCGCAGGCCAATGACCTTTCGGTGGTGCTGGGACCTGCGGTTAACATCAAGCGATCTCCGCTGTGCGGACGCAATTTTGAATATTACTCCGAGGATCCGTATCTCGCGGGCGAGACGGCGGCCGCGTTTATCGAGGGTGTGCAGGCACATCATGTCGGCACGTCGATCAAGCATTTCGCGGCAAACAGCCAGGAGTTTAACCGCATGAGCGCGTCCTCCAACGTGGACGAGCGCACGCTCCGCGAAATCTATCTCCCGGCATTTGAAACAGCTGTCAAAAAAGCGCAGCCTTATACGGTCATGTGTTCCTACAACCGCCTGAACGGCACCTTTGCCTCTGAGCATCCGTGGCTGCTCACGGACGTGCTGCGCACAGAATGGGGCTTTGAGGGCTATGTCATGTCCGACTGGGGCGCTGTGAACGAGCGCGTGGACGGTCTGAAGGCCGGTCTGGATCTGGAAATGCCTTCCTGCAATGGCGTGACGGATGCTGAGATCGTGGAAGCCGTCAAAAACGGAAGTCTTGAAGAATCGGTACTTGATGTGGCGGTGGAACGTCTTTTGAAAATTATTTTTGAATACGTGGACAACCGGGAAGAGCAGGAGTTCACCTTGGAGCAGGATCATGCGCTTGCCCGCCGGATCGCCGCAGAGTCCATGGTTCTGCTGAAAAATGACTGTGATGCCATGGGAGAGTCGCCGATCCTTCCTCTTAAAGAGACGGAAAAGATCGCCTTCATCGGCGGCTTTGCCGAAAAGCCCCGCTTCCAGGGCGGCGGCAGTTCCCATATCAACTGCTTCCGGATTGACAATATCCTTGAGGAAGTAAAAGGAAACGCAAACATTACCTACGCAAAGGGCTTTGCGGCAGACACCGATGTCTATGAGGAAGCTCTCGCCGCAGAAGCAATTGAGGCAGCGAAGGCGGCTGATAAGGCAGTTCTGTTCCTCGGCCTGCCGGACAGCTTTGAATCCGAAGGATACGACCGCAGCCACATGCAGCTGCCCAAACGCCAGAACCGTCTGGTCAAAGAGATTTTAAAGGTGCAGAAAAATGTGATCGTCGTCCTGCACAACGGCTCCCCGGTAGAGCTCCCCTGGGCGGATGAGGTCAAAGGCATCCTCGAGGCTTACCTGGGCGGTCAGGCGGCCGGCGGCGCGATCGCGGACATTCTGTTTGGAAGGGTCAATCCGTCCGGCAAGCTTGCGGAGACCTTCCCGCTTCGTCTGGAGGACAATCCCTCCTACCTGAGCTTTGGCGAGCCGGTCGATGTCGATTACACGGAGGGTATCTATGTCGGCTATCGCTATTACGACGCGAAGAAGATGCCCGTCGCCTATCCCTTCGGGTACGGACTCTCCTATACAACGTTTGCGTACAGCAACCTGCGTCTTGGTTGTGGGGAAGCCTGGTTCGCGGACGGACAGGCTGTGATAACAGAAAAGGATACCGTCACCGTCTCGGTAGATGTCACCAACACCGGGAACCGTTTCGGAAAAGAGATTGTCCAGCTTTACATCGCTGACAAGACCGGCGCTGTGCGCCGCCCGCTGATGGAATTAAAGGGATATGAAAAAGTGGCATTAAATCCAGGAGAAACCAAAACGGTCACCATGGCGATTGATTACCGGAGCCTTGCCTGGTACAGCACCTCCCTCCACAGCTGGTATGCGGCTTCGGGAGCATATGAGGTCTGCATCGGCGCCTCCTCGCGCGACATCCGTCTTTGTGCACCCCTGCAGCTTAATAACAGCCAGCTCCCGCCCTTAAAGGTGACCAGAAATACCACTCTTGGCGAATTGCTGGCGAACCCAAAGACCGCCGCGTTTGTGCAGGAGCAGCAGAAGAAAATGCTCGCCGTCTTCGCCGCGCCGGAGGATGAGGATGATGGTGCAGCAGGGGATTCCGTTGATGGTGATGCCGAAAATCCGGTTGATAGTACAACAAAATCTGAAGGCAAAGGTGCAGCTGATGACAGCTCTGGTGCGACAGCTGGCACAAAAGAGCCGAATGGCAATGCAGCAATGGAAACAAAGGAAGCTGAGTCCTCCGCCTCTGCCGAGGCGGTCTCCGATGAGATGAACAACGCGATGATGATCTCCATGCCGCTGCGGAACCTCGTGACCTTCGGAGTATGCTCAAGAGAGCAGCTCGAAGAAATGATTCAGGCTCTGAACCAGATGCAGGAGGGCTGAAAAAATACAGGAAGCTTTCCTGCCCGCTTGCGCGAAGCGAGTCCGGCATCAGCCGCAAATCACCTTAATCGCCATTGCGCAAAGAATCCAGGAAAACGGTCTCATCCGTCACCCTGGATTCTTCTTTATGCACACAACCGCGCAAGAAATTTTTTAACCTATGCCCAAGTGTGGATTCTTTATAGCCAGTGAAGGCACAGCCGCGCAAGTGATCTACGGCCGCATCTCCATCTCCACCGAGATCTCATTTCCTTCCACATGCACCGTTGTGTAGCTGCCTGTCACGAGCGGCATTGCAGGCGGCAGATGCCCCAGGTCCACATCCATCACAACCGGGACGCCCTTGCGCCCCGCCACATCAAGAACCGCCTGGTAACGGTCCAACCCCATCATCGGCTCCAGAGCGCTCAACGGCCGGCCGATCAGAAAGCCCTTCACATAGCGGAACCAGTCCGCGTGCTCCATCTGCCACATGGCGCGGCGGATGGCAAACACGTTCAAGTCGCAGGCCTCCAGAAACCAGATGATCCCATCTTCACGATATTTTTCCTGAAAGACCTCCGTATAATCATATCGTGTGCCGAGCAGATTCACAAGGCAGTCCATACAGCCGCCGAGAAGCCTGCCTGAAAAGCTGGTCTGCGGGATTTCTTTTCCGGACAGAACCTGAAATTCTTCCGACAGGGCAGCCGCCCCCGGTATGGCTATTGATCCCGATATAGCTGTCGATTCCGGTATGGCTATTGAACCCGGTATGGCAGGCGAACCGGTCTCACACGTTCCGGCCGCGCCAGTGCTGCCAGCATTCGACAAAGGCAGTCCCCTTCCCGATCCATCATAAAATTTCAGCACCTTCCGCTCCGTCAGATTGTAGGAAGCGAGCGGATTCTCTTCATCCTTTTTTCCCTCAAGCTCCCACTTCGGATAGCCGCTGACCGTGAATATCGGATGGCTCTCTTTCATCTCAAGGCCAGCCTTCCCCTTCGCATGATCCATCTCATCTTTTGCTGCATCCGTATCAAGGCCAGTTTCAGCTTTCGCCTGTTCTGCATCATGGTCAGCCGGGTTTTGATCAAGAGCGTCCCCAGGAGCCTCCTTCCATCCTGCTCCTTTCCCACTCAGCAAAGCAAACGCGTCTTTAAGAGACTGATGCTGGCGGCTCATGCCAAAGGAGGCCGCGCAGGGACCATAGATGGAAGCCGTGTCGCAGATCGTCGCCAACAGATAGGTCATGTTCGTATTATCTGAAAGCCCCATAAACCATTTCGCCGGAGCGGACGCGATCTGTTCCCAGTCCACGTAGTCCAGGATCTCGCACATCAGCTCACCGCCTCCGCAGGAGATCAGGCAGTCATTGTCTTCCTTTAAATAATACGCCATCAGCTCCTCTCCGCATAGCCTGGGCGTATTGCTGATCCCGATGCCGGCACCTGCGTAGCAGTTCGGCCCCAGATCCAGATGGTAGCCCTGCCGTTTCCAGCGGCGCAGCGCATTTTCAAATGCGGTCTTATAAGGGTCCATGTTGCATCCAAAGGAAGGAGCAACAAAACCGATCGTACCCTTCTCCGGTAAAAATTTTCCGTATTTCATGTCATCGTAAACCTCACTTCTGTCATCATTTCATGCCAGGATTGCAGGCATTTCCTTTTATTGTATATAACATGCACCTTTCTTCTCTGTCAATCTCTTTTTATGCATAAACAGTGCTGTCAACGCGAAAAGTCACCCACTTTTTGTACGCCAAAAGCATGACGAAACAAAATTTCTCGTTGATTTTGCCAGTGGCAGATTCTGGATGCCTGTGCTATACTCTGTCTCAGCCAACATTTTACTGCCGTACCTGTATTTATGGAAGGACAAAAACCTTATGCCATTACCAGAAGAGCAATTTTACACAGAAGAGGATTACTGGAATCTGCCCGAAGATGTCCTTGCGGAACTTATTGACGGACGCCTTTATTACATGACTTCGCCGAGCCGTATCCATCAGGAGATTTCCAGTGTTCTGCATGGTCTGATCTTTCAATATATCAGACCGAAAAAAGGATCGTGCCGTGTCTATCACGCACCCTTTGCTGTCAAGTTGCGCAAGGACCGGGACAATACGGTTGAACCGGATCTGGCAGTCATCTGCGACCGTTCCAGGCTCACAGACAGAGGATGTACCGGTGCGCCGGACTGGATCATTGAAATCGTATCTCCGGGTAATCCAGGACAGGACTATGTGCGCAAGCTGAACCTGTATGCGGATGCAGGCGTGCGGGAGTACTGGATCATTGATCCTTCAGAAAAAAGTGTACTTGTCTATATTCATAATCAGAAGCGTTTTCAGGTCACCCCCTACACCTTTGAAGACAACATCAAAGTCGGTATATTTGACGATTTTACCATTGATTTTACAGAAGTGATGAGCGACATCCCGATGGATGAATAATAGGCCCGCCCGTCCTCACAAGTCTTCCTGTATCTGCACAGGAAGACTTGTAAATTATTCAGGACAGGTCTTCGCACTTGCTGCGAAGATTATATGAGAACGTACAGCATATAGAACATACGAGTGAGGTATTTATGTTAACAAAAAGCGAGACAAAAACCATCTACGATCTGGTGCACGGCGCCGGACGGGAATATAACAGCAGAGTTTTCCTGCGCTATGAGACGCAGGACGTCCTGCACGAGGTAACCTATCAGACCTTTATGGAGGAATGCGACGCCTTTTCATCCTGGCTCGAGGAGCAGGATCGGACAGTCGGCCGGAAAATGCGCGTCGCGATTCTGGGCAGCAGCAGCCATCCATATCTCACGGTGCTGCTCGGCGTCATGAGCCATGGCAATGTAGTGATTCCGCTGGATGTCCAGCTGGATTATACCGGGCTTGCCGACTGCCTGAACCGCTCGGACGTCGACATTTTGTTTTACGACTGGGAGCATCATTCCGTCGTAGAGGGAGCCCGTGCGCTCTGTCCGACCGTCTGCGCGACTATTTCTCTGCAGCACGGCAAGCATGTGCCCTGTCTGGACGGGATACTGACAAAGTACAAGGGGCAGTCGGTGCTGCCGGATGTGAGAGAAAAGGACTGCGCAATGGTGCTTTTCACCTCCGGGACGACCGGCAAAAGCAAGGGCGTCATGCTCTCCAACGCCAACCTCATCGACAATGTCTTCAATGCGGACGCGGAGGGCAATGCGGACAACCGGATCATGCTCAATGTGCTTCCGATTCACCACGTCTTCTGCATTAACTGCGACGTCCTCTCCACTCTCCGATACGGCAGTGTACTGGCGTTAAATCAGGATATGAGGCGCCTTTCGGATCACCTGAAGCTGTTTGCGCCCACGGAGATGCGCGTCGTGCCGATGATCGCGAAGGCTCTCTACAACCGGATCGCCCTGCTCTCCCGGCAGGAGCCAAAGCGCTCCATCTTTGAGATCCGCTCTGAGGTGCTCGGGAAAAACATGCGCCGGATTACCACCGGCGGCGGCTACCTCGCGCCGGAGCTGGCTGCGAATTTCTGGCGGATCGGCGTCCCCATCGCGCAGGGCTACGGCATGTCTGAGTGCGCGCCGAAGATCGCCTCCGCCGACTGGAACCGCCAGGACAAGGTAGCCTCTGTGGGGAAGGTCGTCCGGGGCTGCCAGATACGCATTGTGGCTGGTGAGATTCAGGTCAAAAGTCCTTCCGTCATGATGGGCTACTATAAAGATCCCGAGCGGACCGCCGAGGTCATGACCGAGGATGGCTGGCTGTGCACCGGCGACCTGGGCTACGTCGACGAAGACGATTTTCTCTGGCTCACCGGGCGCAAAAAGAACCTGATTGTCCTTAGCAACGGTGAAAACGTCGCACCGGAACAGCTGGAAAATCTCTTTGAAGGGGAGCAGCTGATTGAGGAAATCCTCGTCTATGGGGAGGATGACGCGATCGTGGCTGAGGTCTTCCCCAATTTCAAATATGCGGACGCGGCCAGCGTGACTGATATCCGCGCGGCTATTTCCGAGACCATCAACCGCTACAACCAGGAGCTGCCCTCTTATAAGAGAATTGCACGCTTCACCCTGCGGGATACGCCGTTCCCAAAAACTTCCTCCAAAAAGATCCTGCGCAGCCATTATTTCGAGCAGAAGAAAAACAATCTGGCGACAGAGGCCAATGCCCTGCAGCCGGAGAACGATCTGCAAAAGCAGATCTACGACCTGATTATCTCCCAGCTGGGACACAGCCGCTTCGGCATCGACACAGACATCTTTGAGGCCGGCCTCGACTCCATGGGAAGCGTGATGCTGCTCGCGGAGCTGTACGACAAGCTGCATTTTTCCATCACACTGAATGAGCTGATGAGCAATCCTACGGTAGAAAAGCTCGAAGCGCTCTGCCGGCAGACACAGGAACGCGCCCAGGCAAGTTCGCCGGTGGATTACACACCGCGGGAAATTTATCCGCTCACCAACCTGCAGCTTTACTTTGCGTATGTCGTGCGCGGCAATACAACCGCAAATCTTCCTTATTTCTTCCGCCTTGGCAGACGGATTGATCTGCTGCGGCTGAAAAAAGCCATCGAGGATGTATTTGAGGTGCATCCTGCGCTGAAAAATATCGTCCAGCTTGACGAGGGCGTTTTCAAAAACTTCCGCGATGACAGTCGGAAAATCGATATCCCGATCGTAAAGATGAGCGACAGCGAATGGGAAAAGACAAAGGGTACTCTCCTTGTTCCCTACCTGTACACGCCCGGGGAGCCGCTTTACCACATCGCGATCTACGAGACCGAATCCGCGAATTACCTGTTCTTTGACATCGCGCATATCATCGGCGATGGGACGACCATGCATGTCCTTTTTGAGGATATCGACGCCCTGTATCACGGAAAAACGGTGGAAAAAGAGACCTACTCCTTCTATGAGTACATTCTGGATGAGAAGCAGCGCGACGCGGAGGGAGTGCGCACCAAAAATGAAGCTTATTTCCAGAACCTGATGCAGGACTTCCGCATCCGGAAAAGCATCCTGGCAAGAACGGACTGCCACGACCTGGGAAACGGGCAGAATGCCTCCCTGAAGGGGCGTTTCACGGAGCTGACGAAAAAGAAGCTGCTCGCCTTCTGCCGGGAAAACGCAGTGTCCGAAAATGTGCTGTTCCTGACGGCTTTCAACTACACCGTCGGTATTTTCAGCAACGAAAAGGATGTGGTCAGCAGCAGCATCCACAGTGGGCGGACCGACAGCCGCTGGGCGCGGATCGCCGGGCCGCTGTTTCTGACCTATTTCTTCCGCTATACAAACGTCCCGCATAAGACCGTACCGGAGCTGCTGAAAAAGTCCGCTCGCCAGATCATGGACACCATGAACTGCACGATCTCCACCCTGCATGCGGACGAGATGTTTATCCAGTATCAGGGAGACCTGTTACATGTGGAAAAAATCGGGGGAGAGCCGATCACGCGCGAGCCGCTGCAGCTCGACTCCCTGCCCTTCCACCTGCAGATTATGGCAGACGACAGGGGATACTTCTATGAGCTGCGCTACTGGGAAAACCGTTTCGACCGCAGCCAGCTTGAAATTTTCCTGACTGCCATGGAGGCCATTACCAAAGCAATGCTGGATGAGTCCTCCGTGCGCAGACTGAAAAGCTACCTGCCGCAGTCGCTTTTCCCGAAGCATTATGCCACCACCGCTGCCGCCATCAACGAGGCCGCCGGCTTCCCCCTGATCCCCACCGTTTCCGGGGATACCAGGGTGAAGGCTTACGTATTTGACGAGACTTGCCGCAAGCAGCCGCTGGGCGCCTGGGGGCAGCTGTACATCCTCGATTACCCGACCACCGGCTATCTGGATCAGATCACGAACCCCTATGGCTCCGGCGTCCTCTACCAGACCGGAAAGACCGCCCGCATTCTGCCTGACGGCACCCTCGATCTGCTGGAAAAAGGCGGCCGGACCGTCATCCACGAGGGCATCAAAGGGCGGCACTTCCTCGATCTCTACAAGCTGGAGACCCTGCTTACAGGATACGAAGGGGTACGCCGCGCCGAGGCCTATGTCCGTTACGCCGAGAAAAATCAGCTGGTGCTCATCGCGGACATTTATGGCAGCAAGGAACCGGATCCGGACAAGCTGCGCGCCTACCTTGCGGACTACTGCGAGGAATCCCTGATTCCGGCTGATATCCGGTTTCATGAGTAATAGCTGGCGTTATGCATCATAACAAAACCTCATTCGTCTGCACCAGACAACGTCCGGGAAGATGGATGGGCGAAACAAGAGAAAGGATCTGATTTTATGAATAATCCTGTAAACAGCGAACGCCTCCGCCAGCAGTTTGCCTTCTGCCTGGAAATGGACAAGGAAAAGGAAATCGGCCGCCAGACTTACCTGGCAGACGGTGCCCGAAAGGAAAATGACGCGGAGCACGCGTGGCACATGGCGGTCATGACGCTCATCCTGGGCGAATATGCCAATGAAGAGATTGACCTGCTGCGGACGATCAGCATGCTCCTGATCCACGACGTTGTAGAGATCGACGCGGGCGATACCTACGCCTATGATGAGGAAGGCAAAAAGACGCAGCGCGCGCGGGAGCTCTCTGCGGCCGACCGGATCTACGGGATCCTCCCGCCGGATCAGGCGGAGAAAATGCGTGCACTCTGGGATGAATTTGAAGCCTGCGAGACGCCGGAGGCGAAGTTTGCTCGCACAATGGACAACATCCAGCCCGCCATGCTGAATGCGGCTGCCGGCGGAAAGGCCTGGAGCGAAAAAGGCGTCCGGCTCGGACAGATTCTCGAACGCAATAAAAAAACCGCGGACGGTTCCCAGAAGCTCTGGGAATATTCGCGGGAGAATTTCATCGAGCCTAACCTGAAAAGCGGGCAGATCAAACCGGAGTAAAAAGTCACGAAATGCGCCGCTGCCAGATGGCAGCGGCGCATGTTTTCCTATTCTTTCTGAAAAATCAAACCTGCCAGGCCGCAACCTGGTCAGCCTTAAAAAGCCGGGAACAAAATGCAAAATCACCTGCGCTGCATCCCCTTCAGCTATACGATAGTTGCAGTCACGGGCTCTACGCCGCATCCCAGGGAGTGCATCCTGCCCGCCCTTTGGGAACTCTGCTTTTGGAGTGCCTGTCTTTTGGCAGCTCCTCCGCAGAACCGGCTTCCTCCCGGAGTCTGCCTTCCAAAAGCCCGTCTTTTTGCAGCCCTTCTGTCTGAAGTCCGTCTTTCTGAAGCTCCTCCTGCTCGAGATACTTTTCTGAAGAATACCACAGGCCGGAAAGATCCCTGCCGGAAAGCGTTTCGATCCCATGCACTTCCTTTGCAAAGTAAGCCTCCAGATACGTCCTTGTCTTAGGAAGAATCGTGCTCTTGTCCAGATCCGGGGCAAAAGTCTCCCCACGCTTTCTGTCGAAATAAGATTTGAATCTCTGATACGCGTTCGGAAGCCAGTACTGCAAAAGTACAAATTCATAAAAGCCGTAATAAAAGCCCTTCAGGATCTGATGCCTTCTAGCCGCCGCACCGGAAACCGCCCGCTCATTCCCTTCGTTTGCGTGTATCGAGCAGTCCAGGCTTTCGTCCTCCCCGATGCCGATAAAATCAAAAATCTCTTTACAGGCGGCCTTCTCATCTCTGACAAACTCTTCAAAAAAGACCAGCTGAATATTTTCTTTTGGAAAATACCCGAGATACTCCTGAATACAGGAATCGTAGCAGCTCTGGGAAAACACCAGATATTTCAGGCGTTTCCGCATAATCTGCTTTTCCTGGGCAGGATCATCCAGCACAGAATGGACATACCGGTCAAAGCCTGCCGCATGTCCGAATTTCTGATCCTCCTCCACCAGCTCCTTCGGCAGAAAGCCTCTGGCAAGGAAGTATTTATAGGAAGAATACGCGCGGTCTACCGGATTTCTCATCATAAAAATCAGCTTCGTATCCGGGGAAAAGTCACGACAGATTTTCTTCGCACAGCCGGTAAACGTCAGGCCTGCGTTCACCTCACCGCAGATCCTTGTATCGGCCGGGTCAATATGCCCATAATAGCGCCGACGGTAATACCATCTGCGCCCAAAAAACCACAGCCCCTGAACGCGGTAATACATCGGCTCCTTCACATCACGGCAAAGTACGACATCCTTATGCTGCCACAGAATCTCAAATAATGTCGTCGTCCCGCATTTCTGAAAGCCCATACAGAGAAATTCCGGATTTTTGCCGCGACCGCGACCCTGCTTTCCATCACTTTCCCGGTCATCTATATCACTCATATTAAGTCCTCCGATTACAGGAATGACTCCCAAAGCATCAAAAGCCCCAGGCCAAACAGCACAACGCCCGTCACGCGGTTCGTCGTCTCGTCTTTCATGTGGTTCGAAATTGCTGCGGCGGCAAGCGCAGAAACAAGCGTAAACGCAACGCAGAGCAGCAGTGCCGGGACATAGTTCGTCACATCTCCAAAGTAAAAATGAGAACACGCACCCGTAAATGCGATAAAAGTCATCACAAACACACTGATCCCGACCGCCGTCTTCAGATCATACCGGAGAATCGTCGTCAGGATAAACAGCATCATCATGCCTCCGCCGAGCCCCATAAATCCGCAGTAAAAGCCGATCCCGATCCCGCAGATAATCGAGAGCATCATCCGCTTGTCTGCCGGGACCTGAAAGCCCAGCTTTGCCTGTTTCGTCGCGGGCAGGATGATAAAGCGAAGTCCGAGGAGCGTTGTGAAAATGACGGAGAGACGCCCCATCTCCAGATCCGGCATATACTGGGAAAAATAGCTGCCAAGCACTGTCATAAGCAGCACTGCGGCCACCATGATCATCCCATGCTTGAGATCCAGATTGCCATTTTTTCCATATACGTATGCAGAGAATGCGGAAGCCAGCACATCCGACGCCAACCCAATCCCTACAGCCTCATACCACGGTACCCCCAGGAATGTTACCAGCATCGGCACAATCGCCGTGGTTGCCGACATCCCCGCAAACCCAGTCCCCACACCGGCCGCGACTCCCGCGGCGGCACAGACGATAAACAGTTTCAACATATGCTTTATCCCTTGTCCGTAAACTTATCGTTCATAGTAATACAAATTATTTATAATATCAAGAAGCAGAGAATTAAAAAAGAATAAACTTTTCATAACGCGGTAAAAGCAAAGCCCCGCTCCGTTTCTCTGAACCGTTTTCTGAATAATTCCTTAAATTTTTCTGACGTTATCATTATAATTTCCCTGCTTTTTTTGTCAAGCATTTTTGTCTTTTTTGAGAACAGTTCACAAAGAATTCAGATGCCACATTTTCCTGACTGAAAAATCCCGATTTATTTTTAATAATTTGGACATACTTTCGACACACTTTCATGTTAAAAAGAAATAGATGTTGGTTGATTCCAACGTCATTTCATAACTCACGCCTGGCAGCTCCCACACGCTGCCAGGCACTCCCTTTTTATGGGGGATTTTTCATCCTATTTCCGATTTTAATATTATTTCTTCATATTTACAAACTTCGTAAACCTCGGCAGCCAGGCGAGCTCGACTGTTCCGATCGGGCCGTTCCTCTGTTTTGCGATAATGATCTCCGCCACATCCTTTTTCTGAGAGTCATGGTTGTAATAGTCGTCGCGGTAGATGAACATCACGACATCCGCGTCCTGCTCAATGGCGCCGGATTCGCGCAGGTCGGAGAGCATCGGGCGGTGATCCGGCCGCTGCTCCACGGCGCGGGAGAGCTGGGAGAGAGCCACAACCGGCACCTGCAGCTCTCTGGCAATCTCTTTTAAAGAGCGCGAAATATCGGAGATTTCCTGCTGTCTGGAGTCAGATCGCCGGCTGGCCGTCATCAGCTGGAGATAGTCGATCATGATGATGTCCAACTTGTGCTCGAGCTTATATTTTCGGCATTTACTGCGCAATTCAGACACAGAGATACCGGGGGTGTCATCAATGATAAGGTTTGATTTGCCGATGACACCGGCGGCTTCTATCAGACTTGACCAGTCGTTGTCGCTGAGGTTGCCGGTCCGCAATGTCTGGGAATCCACACGCGATTCCATCGCAAACAGACGGTTGACCAGCTGCTCCCGGGACATTTCCAGGCTGAATACTGCTACGGTCAGGTCGCTTTTGAATGCCATATATTCGGCAATGTTCAGGGCAAACGCAGTCTTGCCCATAGATGGGCGGGCCGCGATCAGAAGCAGGTCAGATGGCTGAAAGCCCGATGTCTTGTAATCGAGGTCAATAAAACCGGTCGCCAGTCCGGTGACGCTGCCCTTAGAGCGGCTGGCCGCCTCGATCCGATCCAGCGCCTGCAGGACAATTTCCCTGATCGGCACAAAATCTTCGCCTGTATTTTGCTGAAGCACCTGGAAGATCTTTTTCTCCGCGTCTTCCATGATAGCCTCGGTACTCTCTTTTCCTGCATAGCAGGTCGAGGCAATTTCCTCGCACACCCGGATCAGGCGCCGCAGCAGTGCTTTCTGAGCCACAATCTGCGCATGGGCCTTCACGCTTGCGGATGTCCACACAGACGTCATAATATCCCGCGCGAATTCCATGCTGCTGATCTCGGGCGGCGCGTCTTTTTCCCTGAGCCGGTTCTGCACCGTGACAAGGTCGATCGGCTTGTTCTCGCCATACAGCTCAATCATGGCTTCGAACAGCAGACCGAATTGTTTCTGATAAAAATCATCCGGCGCAAGGATCTCCGATGCGACAGTCACCGCGTCCCGGTCCATCAGCATCGCGCCGATGACCGCCTGTTCCGCCTCTGTATCATGCGGCATGACTCGTTTTAACAAGTTATCTTCCATCGCGCTCTCATTTCTCCACTACATGGATCAGAATCTCTGTCGTTACCTTCGGGTGCAGCTTCACCGTCACCTGGGTCACCCCAAGTGTTTTGATGGGGGCGTCCAGCAGAATCTTTTTCTTATCAATCTCGTATCCAAGCTGCTTCTGAACCTCTTCGGCGATCTCCTTTGAAGAAACGGATCCGAAGACGCGCCCCTTATCGCCCGCCTTGACAGCCACGCGAATCTCTTTGCCGTTCAGCTCTTCCCCAAGCTTCCTGGCCTCCTCGAGGTTTTCTTTGGCCACCTTTTCCGCATTGGCCTTCTGGAGCTTCAGGTCGTTCAGATTTTTCCCGGTCGCCTCCTTGCCAAGTCCCTTTTTAATCAGTACATTCCGCGCGTAGCTCTCGCTCGCCTCCACGATCTCGCCCTTTTTGCCCAGAGACTTTACGTCCTGCAAAAGAATTACTTTCATAATATCAGATTGCTCCTTCCTTTGTCATCTGCGTCAGCACCTCTTTGAGCATGACACGGGCCTGGTCTGTGTCCACCCCGGTCAGCTGTGTACCCGCAATATTAATATGTCCGCCGCCGCCCATGCGCTCCATAATAATCTGTACATTGACCTCGTCGATTGCTCGGGCGCTAACGTATATTTTGTCATTATAATCAGTCAGCACGAAGGACGCCTTCACGCCAACGATATTCAGCAGCTCGTTCGCCGCCTGTGCGCCGACCACGGTCGGACTTTCCAGTCCCTGGCTCGGGCAGACGCTGATCGCATAGCTGTCCATAAACAGTTCCGCATGGCGTACCGCCTCCGCGCGCGCCTTGTAGGTCGCCATATCATTGCGGAATACCTTGCGCACCCTCGTAACATCCGCGCCGTTCCTGCGCAGATACGCGGCAGCCTCAAAGGTCCGCATGCCGGTCTTCGCCATGAAATTATTGGTATCTATAATAATGCCGGCATAAACGCAGTCCGCCTCATAAGGCTTCAGGCGCACGCCATCCTCATAATACTGTAGAATCTCCGTAATCATCTCACAGGCGGACGACACGGCCGAATCAATGTAGGAGAGCGCCGCGTTCTCAATCTTGTCCGCGCTCTGCCGGTGATGGTCGAGCACGACAATCGTCTTTGTCAGGTACAAAAGCTCCTCGCACTCTACCATGGAAGGACGGTTTGTGTCCACTACCACGACCACCGTATTCTCGTTGGTCAGCTGGATCGCCTGCTCATGGCTGACAAAGACGTCCTCCGCGTATTCCAGGTTGTCCTTGAGTGAATTTACCCAGGGACGAATGCTGCTCGTAATTTCGCCGAGCACGATATGCACCGGCTTTCCGGACCGCATGGCCGCGCTGCAGACGCCGACGCAGGCGCCCAGGGAATCATTGTCCGTGTTTTTGTGTCCCATGACGACTACCCGCT
Organism: Lachnospiraceae bacterium; assembly: GCA_021203145.1. GTDB lineage: Bacteria > Bacillota > Clostridia > Lachnospirales > Lachnospiraceae > Choladousia. The sequence continues at coordinate 23,709 of JAJQBS010000022.1, forward strand.
CCCGCGTGCCGATCAGCTCACGGAGCGCCTGTGCCTTGACTCTGGCCCGCACTCTGGTATTGCTCTCCGAGCGCTGCGTCTTTCCGCCATAATACGAGATCTTGTCCTGGTCCTTGACTACGGCCTGGTCGCCGCCGCGGGCAAGAGCCATCTCGATCGCGACATGTGCCGCATCAAAATTCTCCGTATAATTGCCATTGTCCGTCCCGATGCCGATGCTGATCGTCATGCTCATGGAATTGCCCAGATTGACTGTCTTGACGTCCTCCAGAAGAGAAAAACGGTCTTCCATCAGCGAATCCAGGCTCACCCGGTTCATCACCAGCAGGTACTTATCCTTTTCGAGATTTTTAATCAGTCCGCCGGCTGAGATAATATATTTGGTGATGCGCCGCTCTACCAGCGCGCCCAGCATGGAGCGCCTTACGTCCTCCACACTGTCCATCGCCTCATCGTAATTATCCACATACAATAGGCCGACCGCCGGCTTCTGCTCGAAATTCTCCCGCTGCAAATAGGTCAGCTCTGTGATATCGAGGAAATGAAGCCCGATCACCAGGCACTCCTCGCCCTCGGGCTCGGCCACATCCATCCCCTCGAGCATGGACTTTAACGACACCCGCTTCATGATTACCCGGTATTTCCGGCCGCCATAATCAATCTCCTCCTGCGTCTCCTGATCATCCCCGGGAAAGCTCGCGGACGTCAGTTCCGGAAAAATGGAGGAAATGTTTTTATGGCAGTCACTGCCCCGCTCTGTCATCCTGCAAAGCAACTCATTCATCCAGGCTATGCGCCCGTCCGGCAGCACGAACCCATAGGGAATCATCATACTGTCGAGAAGCTCCTTCTCCACCCCGCCAAACCGCTGGGAAAAATCAATCAGCTCCAGCAGTACTTTCGGCTTATAGTAAAAATCCAGCGCCAGTATTGTCAGATAAAGTACCAGTGAAAATCCGGCGACAATACACCCGGCAAGCGTGTCTACATACAGTGTGCCGGCCGTCAGGAAGAGCAGCAGCAGGCAGAGCAGCACGCACCAGTACCAGTGCCGCAGCAGTCTGCCGCTGTACCTCAGCTGGACTTTGTTTCCGGTCTTATCATCTTTCATGCGAACTCTCCTTCACCTTGTGCGCAGATGTCCCGGACATCTCCAAAACACAAAAACGTATCGGGATTAGTTTACCACAAAGTTGGCGCAAGGGAAAGCATAAATAATGATAAAAAATAGCCGAAATATGAGAGCTGAAATATGAGACCCCAAATAAGGTTAAAATCAGATAGCCGTAATTCGCGCGCATAACAGGATAAGAAAACCCGCATATCATTGCTGATATGCGGGCAACTCCAAATCATTTTGTACTTCCCCTGTGCTCAGGCACACCTGACCCCATTACCGGATGGGTCAAACTATGCCCTTCCATAACTATGGAACGAATAGCCTGGCCAAGTACACATACGACACAAACACATTAACGTATCTCCGTCTCGGCACGTACGCGGTATAAGCTCTCTCCGGCGTCTCAATCCTGCACGTACGGCATAAGAGCCACATGGCGGGAGCGCTTGATCGCTACGGTCAGCGCACGCTGATGCTTCGCGCAATTTCCCGTGATCCTTCTCGGAAGGATTTTGCCTCTCTCGGACACGTATCTTTTCAGCTTGCTTACATCCTTGTAATCGATCTCGTTATTCTCTTTGCCGCAGAACACGCAAACCTTTTTCCTTCTGCGGATGCCGCCGCTGCGTCTCTTCATCGGCGCGTCGCTTTTATCTTTATTAAATGCCATTGCCTGAAATCCTCCTGTTTCCTTTCATTATTTGAGGATGCTTTCCCGTCAATTGAACGGAAGCTCTTCATCAATCCCATCCGGGATATTCATAAACCCGTCGCCCACGGATGCCTCGGAAGGTGACGGAGCCATATTCTGCGCGGCCGGCCTGGAATATCCGCCGCCCTGTCCCTGGGACGCCGCCTTGCTCTCCGCAAATTCCTGTTCATCCACGATCACGTCAGTCGTATAGACCTTCTGGCCATCTCTGTTTGTGTAGCTGCCTGTCTGAATCCTGCCTGTAACTGCGATCTTGGTACCCTGCCGCAGATATTTCTCCGCAAACTCCGCGCCCTTTCCGAATACGACGCAGGGAATAAAATCTGCGGTCTGCTGGTCATTACCTCCATCGCGGCGGAACCTGCGGTCTACCGCCAGGGTATACCTGGCATAGGCTGAAGAGTTCTCTCCTGCCGAATAGCGAACCTCCGGGTCTCTGGTCAGACGTCCCATTAAGATGACTTTATTCATAAATATACCTCTCTTCGATCTTATGCACTGAATTACGCATCCTGTCTCACGCATAAGTATCTGATGACATCCTCCATGATCCGGACACGCTTCTCGACCTCTGCCGGACATGTGGGCTCTGCATCAAAACGAACGAAGTAGTAAAATCCTTCACGCATCTTCTTGATTTCGTAAGCAAGCTTTCTCTTGCCCCACTCTTCTACTTCGGTCACAGTACCGCCGAACCGGGTGATGATGTCCTTCACCCTCTCAATCGTAGCGGCTCTGTCCTCGTCTTCAAGTTTTGCGCTGACAACGACTGCCAATTCATACTTGTTCATGCTTCGTAGCACCTCCTTATGGACTTTTGGCTCCCTGTCCGCGCGGCTCATAAAGACAATCCCGCGCCGCGACCCGCAGGGAACAAGGAAATATATCACAGTTGATGATTCTATCACAGGATCTGGCTGAATTCAAGAACTTTTTTTCAGCCCTCTCGCGTTTTTCTCTATGAGCTTTCGCGGCACCATAATCTGATGGGCGCAGCCCATACATTTCAGCCGGAAATCCGCCCCGACGCGAAGGATTTCCCACTCCTGGCTGCCGCAGGGGTGCTTTTTTTTGAGTTTTACGATGTCCCCAACTTCATAATTCAAGCCACGCACCTCCTCATTTTCCGGTTATGCTTCCTGCCTGTGTCTTCCAATTTTCCATGACACATATCCCGCATATTCCTGCCCGGATAAACCGAAAGCAAAATCTTGCCATTTTGCGCAAAAATCGTTCTTAAGCTCCTGACAAGAATAAACCAGGCTCAGGATACAAGACGCTTCTTTTCTTTACACGTGCAGCGCCCCGAGCACTGCCCCGATCTTTTCCTGTATGAGCAGGTCGGCATGCCGGTCGCGCGGGGTCGGAGCCATGTTGATCACAACCAGGTGCCGTCCCTGGAAATAGTCAATCAGCCCGGCAGCCGGATAGACGGCCAGCGACGTTCCGCCGATGATCAGCACGTCCGCCCTGGAAATGAAGCGGATAGAATCCTGCATCGTCTTCTGGTCGAGCCCTTCTTCATAAAGGACGACGTCCGGCTTGATCACGCCGCCGCAGCCGCAGAGCGGCAGCCCTTCCTTGCCCTGCAGAAGCTCCTGTATCTGCCATCCGTCAAAGCTCCGGCCGCACCGCTGGCAGTAGTTGCGGTGGATGCTCCCGTGAAGCTCCAGCACTTTCTTGCTGCCGGCCTTCTGATGGAGGCCGTCGATATTTTGCGTCACAACCGCTTTCAGCTTGCCGCACTCCTCCAGCTCGGCAAGTTTTTTGTGAGCTGCGTTCGGTTCCGCGTCAAGCACGAGCATTTTATCGCGGTAAAAACGGTAGAATTCTTTGGTCTGCCGCATGAAAAAGGTGTGACTTAAAATTGTCTCCGGCGGGTAATCATATTTCTGATGGTAAAGTCCGTCCACACTCCTGAAATCCGGAATACCGCTCTCCGTCGAGACTCCGGCGCCGCCGAAAAATACGATATTATTTGTGTTGTCGATGATCTGCTGCAGCTGTTCGATATTATTCATCCTTCTTCCCTCCGTCTCGCATGCGACTCTCACAGGCCGTTTTGAATTTTCCGTTTCAGATTTTCCGTTTTCTGTACTGTTCCACAGGTTTCTGCACAGTTTTGGTTTGTATTTATCAGGTTTCGTGTGTGTTTTCCCAGCTATTCGTTCCTGTCTGCCTCGCCGCATACATCTGCATATCTGTTTGCCACCCGATGCAAGGCGGCGTGAAAACTCGTTCCCGGCTACTTCGCCGCATACATCTGCACGAGCTTGCCCTGCACGACAAAGCGTGTCGCGGAGTCGCCGGTACAGGTAGAAAGTGTCACGACCTTGTCGTCTGTCGTTACGCTCACTGTGCTGTTGTCCACCTCAGAATTTTCCATTGCCGTGTCCAGAAATTCCTGATATTCCTCTTCATCCGAAAATACGATCTGATAGGTCTGCCCTACTTTGTCCACGACTCTCGCCGAGAAAATCCGATACTGGTAGATGACCGTTTCTGTGAAGATCCAGAAATACTTGCTCTTGTTGTAAACCTCCTCGTTGCGGAGTTGTTTCAGGGATCCGAACATGGAACCGTTTTTCATATTATGACCGTAGATAATCGTATTCTGGTCTGTAAAATCACTGTTATTCTCGTAATGTACAAACAGGCATCCGGCAAACAGATATTCTTGCTCGAAGGAGCGGTGCAGGTAGTAATCGTTGTCCTCCCCCTGCACGACCGGATAGCTCAGGTCAAGCGCCCGGATCTTCAGCCAGCCGACAATATCGGAGTTTACCTCCTTCAGGGATTCAAAATCAATCGGATTGACCATCGTCGGGAGGTTGACCACCTCTCCGTCCAGTTCTACGGCCTCTACCTCACGTCCGCTGATACTCTGCGGACCTTCGCTTTCATAAGCGTCCTCGAGTGCTTCCAGATCCTCTGTCTCCGACTCACCGGTCGTATAAGTGGCCAGATTCGCATACTCATCATCTGCCTTCTTGTATTCCCTGTAATAGCCATAAAGCTTATAGCCGGCAAAAACAAAGACGCCGAATGCCACCACCATCACGATAATGCTCAGTACGTCGCCGACCTTGCTCCTTTTTTTGCGAGGCTTCCTGTTCTTATCCGAACCGTTATTCGGGGTACCTGGATGCCCGCCGTTTCCGCCATTGTATCCATTTCCGTAGGCGCCGTAGCCGTTTCCATAGCCGCTGTTCCCGGTGCTGTAGCCGTTTCCATAGCCGCCATCTCCGCCGCCGTAGCCGCTTCCTCCATCGTAGCCGCTGCTCCCGGCGCCGTAGCTGTTTCCGTAGGCGCCGTTTCCGCCGCCGTAGCTGTTTCCATAGCCGCCATCTCCGCCGCCGTAGCCGCTTCCTCCATCGTAGCCGCTG
>JAJQBS010000079.1:0-9620 GCA_021203145.1 Lachnospiraceae bacterium
AACACAAACAGGTGTTCCCTTTACTACTTTTCCTACAAAAATTTTACGCTAACTTACTTTTTTGCGAAAATTTTGATGGTTTCTGTTTGATGGCTACCTGTAGGCTACGCGTTGGCTACCGTCAAAATCTGACGGACTCCCACGACATCCCAAACCGCTTTTCTGATTTCATGTTTTTGATAAAGAAACGCCGCAAACCCTTGAGTTTGCGGCATTTTCAAGCTTTTTAATTCAACTAATATGTACCATATTTAAAACTTTCCAGCTATCGCAGCCTCCTCGATGGACACCGCAACCGCTACCGTCATCCCGACCATGGGGTTATTTCCTGCGCCGATGAGACCCATCATCTCTACGTGAGCCGGTACGGAGGAAGAACCTGCGAACTGTGCGTCGGAGTGCATACGGCCAAGGGTATCGGTGAATCCGTAGGACGCTGGGCCTGCCGCCATGTTATCCGGATGCAGGGTACGGCCTGTGCCGCCGCCGGACGCCACGGAGAAGTACTTCTTGCCAGCCTCAATGCGCTCCTTCTTGTAGGTGCCCGCTACCGGGTGCTGGAAACGGGTCGGGTTGGTGGAGTTCCCGGTGATGGAGACGTCTACGTTCTCCTTCCACATGATCGCCACGCCCTCCGGAACGCTGTTCGCGCCGTAGCAATTTACCTTGCCGCGAAGGCCGTCTGAGTAGGATTTGCGGAAGACTTCCTCTACCTTATTGGTATAAGGATCGTACTTGGTCTCGACATATGTAAATCCGTTGATTCTGGAAATGATCTGCGCCGCGTCTTTTCCAAGTCCGTTCAGGATGACACGGAGCGGTTTCTGGCGAACCTTGTTTGCCTTCTCCGCGATACCGATTGCGCCCTCAGCCGCTGCGAAGGATTCATGGCCTGCGAGGAACGCGAAGCACTCGGTGTCCTCTTCCAGGAGCATCTTGCCAAGGTTGCCGTGTCCAAGGCCTACCTTACGGGTATCTGCCACGGACCCCGGGATGCAGAAGGACTGAAGTCCCTCGCCGATCGCTGCAGCTGCGTCAGCGGCCTTACGGCAGTTTTTCTTAATTGCGATCGCCGCGCCTACGGTGTATGCCCAGCATGCGTTCTCAAAACAGATCGGCTGGATGCCCTTGATCTGATTGTACACGTCCAGGCCTGCGTCCTTTGTAATCTTCTCTGCTTCTTCGATGGAAGCGATGCCATAGCTGTTCAGTACGGCATTGATCTGGTCGATTCTTCTCTCATATGATTCAAATAAAGCCATTTCTGTTCACCTCCTGCGCTCATTCTTTTCTCGGATCAATAATCTTCACTGCGTCAGCGACACGGCCATACTGGCCCTTTGCCTTTTCCCACGCGGTGTTCGGGTCGTCGCCTTTTTTGATAAAATCGGTCATCTTGCCAAGGCTGACAAACTGATACCCGATGATCTGATCATCCGCGTCAAGAGCGATGCCGGTCACATAGCCTTCCGCCATCTCCAGATAGCGCGGGCCTTTTTTCAGTGTGCCGTACATGGTACCCACCTGAGAGCGGAGTCCTTTTCCAAGATCCTCAAGGCCGGCGCCGATTGTAAGGCCGTCCTCCGAGAATGCAGACTGGGATCTGCCGTAAACGATCTGGAGGAACAGCTCTCTCATGGCTGTGTTGATTGCGTCGCAGACAAGATCCGTATTGAGTGCTTCGAGAACAGTAAGTCCCGGAAGAATCTCAGCCGCCATCGCTGCGGAGTGCGTCATGCCGGAGCAGCCGATCGTCTCGACCAGAGCCTCCTGGATCACACCTTCCTTGATGTTCAGGCTCAGCTTGCATGCGCCCTGCTGTGGTGCACACCAGCCTACGCCGTGTGTGAATCCGGAGATGTCCTTGATCTCTTTGGCCTGCACCCACTTCGCTTCCTCCGGAATCGGAGCGGCGCCGTGACAGACTCCCTGTGCCACCGGACACATTTCTTCTACTTCTCGTGAATAAATCATTGTCTTACTCCTTTCGGTAAAAATATGAATGTTTATTCTCATAAAGCGGAGGATGCGGGTATATTCCGGAAAAATCCATCCGCTTACAAGCATGGTTTTTTACATAGTTTTTTTCATGGCTTTTACATGACTTTAATATGTTTTTTTGCATGGCTTTCACATAGCTTTTGCATGGCATAGCTTAGTCATTATACCCATTCGGGTTCATGGACTGCCATCTCCAGGAATCCGCACACATTTCGTCGATGCCATACTGCGCCTCCCAGCCAAGCTCCTCTTTTGCCTTCGTCGGATCCGCGTAGCAGGTCGCGATATCGCCCGCGCGGCGCGGCTTAATCTCATATGGAAGCTTCTTTCCGCAGGCCTTTTCAAATGCGTGGAGTACCTGAAGCACACTGTAGCCCTTGCCGGTGCCCAGATTGTAAATACGCACGGCCGGCTCGTCGTCAAACTTCTTCATAGCCTTGACATGGCCGTTTGCCAGATCGACTACATGAATATAGTCGCGCACGCCCGTGCCGTCCGGCGTATCGTAATCATCGCCGAAGACGCCCAGCTTTTCCAGCTTGCCGACCGCGACCTGCGCAATGTAGGGTACAAGATTATTTGGAATTCCCTTTGGATCCTCGCCGATAATGCCTGCCTTGTGTGCGCCGATCGGGTTGAAATAGCGCAGAAGCACGACATTCCACTCCGGGTCGGATACATGGAGATCTGTCAGAATCTGCTCCAGCATTCCCTTCGTCTGCCCATAGGGATTTGTAATCTGTCCTTTCGGACAGTCCTCCGTGATCGGGACAAAGGCCGGATCGCCGTAAACCGTCGCCGAGGAGCTGAAGATAATCTTCTTTACCCCGTGGTTCCTCATCACATCGCAGAGTGTCAGCGTACCGGTAATATTATTATGGTAATATTCCAACGGCTTTCGGACGGACTCGCCGACAGCCTTGTAGCCGGCAAAATGAATGACCGAATCAATCGATTCCTTCTCGAAGATCGCGTTTACCGCGTCCCGGTCCAGCATGTCCGCATTGTAGAACGTAATCTTTTTCCCCGTAATCTGCTCTACGCGCTCGATTGCTTTCTCGTTGGAATTATAAAGATTGTCCATCACGACAACCTCATATCCATTGTTCAGAAGCTCCACACATGTATGGCTGCCGATATAACCGGCGCCCCCTGTCACTAATACTGCCATATAGTCCCTACCCCTTTCGTGTCCCTGTCCAGCTAATAAACGTCCTGCGCGTGATCATGCGATAGAAACCTACTATTCTATCGTAGTCATCTATTGTAACCAAACGGTGCAAACCACCCTCCGGCAATTTATCATGACACTGTCCGCGCACCGCTGTCATCCTCTGCTATGATACACTTTTCTGCACCTTTTGTAAACAGAAAATCCGAAAAAGACGCAAAACAAAAGCAGATAAAAATATCTGGTAACGTAAAAATGTGCTGTGCGGGCTGTCGATTCTGTGGTAGAATAGCAGATGAAGGCCGAAGCGGCAACGCGCTTACAGCCAATGGTCATCTGTCATCACAGAGAATAAATGAAAGGATATCCATATGAGAAAAGATTTATTGTATTCTGGTTCAACATTTCAGTCAACGAAAGGAAGTATCCGCCGCGCACGGCTGGCCCTGGTTCTGGCTGCACTGCTGACAGTTCCGTGCATCTCTGTGCAAGGTGAGGAAGAAAAGTCTTCCCAATCCGGATTCTTTCTGGATACGATCATCACGATCACTCTTTACGGGGATGTGGACTCCACGGCCATGGAAGGATGCTTCGAGCTCCTGGAGGAATATGAGCAGCTGTTTAGCCGCACAGTCGAGGGCAGCGATGTGTGGAATATCAACCACAGCCAGGGAGAACCCACCGACGTGAGTGAGGAGACCGCTTCGCTGATAGAGACCGCGCTACAGTATTCGGAGCTTTCCGACGGAGCCTTTGACATCACAATTACGCCGCTGGTCGAGCTCTGGGATATAGAGACAAAAGCGCTCCTGGCAGACTCCGAAGACAGCGCAGATGAAACCGAACCGGTCGCTGATGCTGATGCAGACGAAACCGATCTGGGCGCTGAAGCTGATGCAGGCGATACCGGATCGGGCATTGAAGCTGATGCAGGCGATACCGGATCGGGCATTGAAGCTGATGCAGGCGATACCGGATCGGGCATTGAAGCTGATGCGGACGAAGAATCTGTGCAGACCAGCGATACCTCCCTGATCCCTTCTGAGGAAGAAATCGCAGAAGCCCTCTCCCACATCAACTATCAGACTATCTCCGTGGATGGCACCACTGTCACTCTGTCAGACCCTGACGCGGAAATTGACCTGGGCGGGATTGCCAAAGGCTACATCGCGGATCAGCTGGAGGACTATCTGACATCCTGTGGGATTGAGAGCGCCCTGATCAATCTGGGCGGAAATGTACAGACGGTCGGGACGAAACCGGACGGCAGCTCCTGGCGGATCGGGATTCAAAAGCCCTTTGGTGGCTCCTCAGACATCATTGCTGTCATTGAATGCACAGGGGAGTCAGTCGTCACCTCCGGTACCTACGAGCGCTACTTTGAGGTTGACGGAAAAATCTATCACCATATCCTCGACCCAAAGACCGGCTATCCCACCGACAACGGGCTTACCAGTGTCACAATATTTGCTGATTCCTCCACGCAGTGCGACGCGCTGAGTACGACCTGCTTTGTCCTCGGTCTCGAGGACGGGATGGAACTGATCGAATCGATCGAAGGTGTCGAGGCTCTGTTTATCACCGAAGATGAAACCTTGTACTACACGAGTGGATTTCCCAGATAGGAGCTTTGCATGAAATATATACTGAACATCACTGAAATTTACAATGAATAGTTCCAGGCTTACACGTTCTGAATGCATTTCGGTTTATACGACTGTAAATGTTTCAGGCGTGCATATAGAAATCGACTGTAAATGTTTCAGGCGTGCAGTATAGAAGTCGACTTTAAATTTTTCAGGTGTGCATATAGAAATGAACGATAGAAAGGAACTGCACCTGCCATGCTTCATGAAATACGTGAACTCTCTCTGGAAGAAACGGCTGTCGTTGAAGGAAAACCCATGAGAATGCTCCTTGCCGGATATCTGGCAAAGCAGGCGCCAGGGATGGACTCTTCTGATGACTCCTCCTTCGATAAGCGTTCTTCCGGCGAGTCTCCTTCTTGCGATGGTTCTTGTAGGGATCCCCTCTCAGGCTGCAAACCGCCAGACGCGGCGCCGGAAGAGCTGTCAGATGCCAGTCTCAAAAGCTGCCTGTTTTTTGATATTGAAACAACCGGTCTCTCGGCCAGTACGTCTTTTATCTTTTTGATCGGCTGCATCAGCTTTGAGAACGGCAAATGGATCCTGCACCAGTTTTTCATCCGCATGGTTCAGGAGGAAAAGCAGCTGCTGTCTTCTTTTTTCGAGCTGACCGCAAAAAAATAATACCTGATCCATTTTAATGGCAATACATTTGACATCCCTTTTATCAGAAAAAGAGCCGCCTCGAACCGGCTTTCGCCCGACCTTGACCATATGGCTTCCATTGATCTCTACCAGTGGTTCCGCCCCTTGAGGAAAAAGCTGAACCTTCCACATATGAACCAGAGCTTTCTGGAAAAGCTCTCCGGCTGGGAGCGCACAGACCAGATGAATGGAGCGGAGGTTGTCTCTCTTTTCTGGAGCGAGACGGTTTCTAAAAGTGCCGAATCGGAGTGGCTTCTGCTCGGGCACAATCACGACGACCTGATCGGGATGCTCCGGATTTCTTCTCTTGAGGCTCTCCTGCTGCTCTTTTCCGGCAAAATACAGCCGGACGTCACTGCGGAAGAATCCGAAAATCATTCTGCCCTGTTGATCCGCTTTCATACAATCCTGCCGCTGCCCCGGCTGCCAGAGCCGTATAATCCTCTTCCTCTGACGGCTGGCAGGAAAAGCAAGGTACCCGAAAGTACGGCAGAGGATTCATCCCTGCGCATGCCGGAAAGCCCGGATCCTTCACATTCCGGCAGAGAAGGACAATGCCGGCTGTTTGCTGAAAAAAACAGCGGCGAGCTGCGGATTCCATTTTATTCCGGAACACTCCGCTACTACTTCCCGGACTACAAAAACTATTGCTATCTTCCTCTGGAAAATCAGGTGGTACATAAAAGCCTGGCAGCCTTTGTAGATAAAAAATATCGGACTGCGACAAAGCCTGAAAACTGTTTTACCGCGATGGAGGGGCGGTTTCTTCCCACTCCTTCCGCCAGCCCGACCCAATCCTTATTTGCCCCGATTTTAAGAGAGCACTATGACTCAAAGGACTCTTTTTTTTGAATATACAGAAGAGTTTCTCTCCCAAAAAGAGAAGCTTGCAGCGTACGTCAGACTGCTCTTGTCTGAAATTCATGCATTTTAAGTAATCGGATAGGGGAAGGCCTTTTCCCCAATCCGACCGCGCGGCGCTGAACGCGGCTTTAGTCGCAAAACTTCCTTGCCAGGTTATGCCCGCAATCTTCGAATGTGGGGCGTGGGCATTCCACGCTTTGCATGGGATAAACCATTACCCGGCTTTGCGTAACAAAATAAGGCAGGTAAGCGTCCTGCCTTATCTTTTAAGTAATCAATCTGATCTAAGAAAACTACCGTGTAAAGCATCTTACGCCATTGCTGTAAGTAGTCTGTCTGATCTAAGGGAGCCGCAGAGAGTGATGATCACTGCATTTGATGATCGCTGCATTACTCTTCTGCGAAACCGCCGTCCTCCGTATCTTCTGCGACAGGCTCCTCTTCTACCTCTTCCACATCTTCCGGCTCAGGCTCCGGCTCCTGCACCGGCATCCGGTTCTCTATCGCCTTCATGCTCAGGCTGATCTTGTGATCCTCGCCATTGAAATCTACGACCTTCGCCTGGATGATCTGGCCAACGCTGAGAATATCTGAAGGCTTGTCCACATGATTGCGTGAAATCTGAGATACATGGAGCAGTGCGTCGATCCCCGGCTCAAGCTCGATAAAGGCGCCAAAGTCCGTCATTCTCGCGACTCTGCCCTCCACAATCGTATCCTTCGCATACTTCTCACCCGCGGTAAGCCACGGATTCTGATCCGCAAACTTCAGGCTCAGGGCAATCTTGCTGCCATTGATGTCCTTAATCAGGACGGTCAGCTTCTGTCCTACCTTGAATACCTTCTTCGGATTCTCGACGTGCCCCCAGGACATCTCAGAGATGTGGAGCAGTCCGTCCGCTCCGCCCAGATCCACAAATGCGCCGAAATCCGTCACGTTCTTTACAACGCCCTCGACCACGTCGCCCGGCTGGATGCGCTCAAAGAGCTCCTTCTGCATCTGCGCTTTTCTGGCTACAAGAATCTGCTTGCGGTCGCCGATGATGCGTCTTCTGCGCGGATTGAACTCTGTGATGATGAGCTCGATCTCCTGTCCGTTGTATTTCTCCAGGTTCTTTTCATAGGTATCTGAGACAAGGCTCGCGGGAATAAACACGCGGCTGCCCTCTACGACTACACTCAGCCCGCCGGACATGACCTGTACGACCGGAGCAGTCAGCACCTCCTGAGACTCGAACGCCTCCTCCAGTCTCTTATTCCCTTTCTCAGCCGCGAGACGCTTGTAGGTAAGTACAACCTGTCCGTCTCCGTCATTTACCTTCAGAACCTTTGCTTCCATTTTGTCATTCACATGGACGAGCTCGTGAAGGTCAACGTTTGAATCGTTCGTATATTCACTGCGGGTAATGATGCCGTCAGCCTTATATCCAATGTTAAGAACGATTTCATCTTCCTTAACGTCAATAACAATTCCTTCGACTACCTCTCCATTGTGAATTGTTTTAAATGACTCATCCAGCATTTGATCAAAACTCATTTCTGACATGTTTTGATACCTCCTCAATCAATTTATTTGGGGTCGATGCCCCTGCTGTAATGCCTACGCAGCCCATGGATGGCAATAGCCGAATATCCAAATCTTTCAGTGTTTGTATATAGTAAGTATTTGCACATTCTGTCTTGCATATCTCGAATAGTTTACGAGTATTCGAGCTGTGGGTGCCTCCTATCACAATCATGCAATCCGCTCGCTCGGCGATCTCGCGGGCTTCCGACTGGCGTTCCTCCGTCGCATTGCATATCGTGCACATGACATCTATAGTATCATAACGCATTTTTAAAAGAATTTCAACTAATTTATCAAATTTCTTGTAATTAAATGTCGTTTGCGAGACGATCGTAAGAGGGATGGCCGGATCCGGCTGAAACCCTTCCGCCTCTTCTTCCGTACTGATAACGGTCACCGGGCCGCAGGACCAGCCTTTGATCCCCTCCACCTCAGGATGCCCCTCATTTCCGATAATTACAATCGCGCTGCCTGCCCTGCTTTTTTCTTCTACGATCCGATGGATTTTTCTGACAAACGGGCAGGTCGCGTCAACCATATGGAGATTGTTTTTTTCTATCAGATCATAAATCCGCCTGGGAACTCCGTGGGAGCGGATAATAACCGTGCCATCCCGAATCGAGGACAGCTCCTCTTCGTTATTCAGGACATGGACGCCTTTTTCCTCCAGCTCACGGACGACTTCCTCGTTATGGATAATCGGGCCGTATGTATAGATCGGTTTTTTCCCTTCTTCAATCTGGCGATATACCTGATCCACCGCGCGGCGCACTCCAAAGCAGAAGCCGGCGGTTTTTGCAACGATTACTTCCATAATATGTCTCCCAGCCTGTATTTTTGCAAAGCGGTTCTGATTTCTTTAGAACCGCTTTATCCCCTTCGGACACGTCTTTGCCTGCAAAGCAGCAAAATTTTTATCCCCTTCGGGCATGCCATCACCTGCAAAGCAGCACAGTTTTATGATTTCATACGCCCCTGGGCCAGAGAGACGATCTTCGCTACGACTTCCTCGATCGTCATATCGGATGTGTCGAGAAGGACTGCGTCGGGGGCCTGGCGAAGGGGCGCCGTCTCGCGATGTTCATCTCGATAGTCGCGCTCGGAGATGTCTTTTTCGATCTCTTCAAGGCTGCATGGCTCGCCTTTTTGGGTGAGCTCCAGGCAGCGGCGGCGGGCGCGCGTCTGTACGCTGGCGGTCAGATAGATCTTGAGGTCGGCGTCCGGCAGGATCATGGTGCCGATGTCTCTTCCGTCCATAAGCACATTTTCTCTGGCTGCAAGCTCCCGCTGCAGGCTGGTCAGCTTTGCGCGTACCTCCGGTATGGCGGAGGAGCGGCTGGTCATGTCGCTCACCCGCTCTGTGCGGATGAGTCCGGAAACGTCTTCGCCGTTCAGATAGACATGCTGTTCTCCCTCCACATAGCGAATGGAGACTTCCATTTTGCCAAGTGTTTCTGTCAGCTCTGATTTGTTTTCAATGTCTGTGCCGTTCCGAAGCAGGCCAAGCGCAATCGCGCGGTACATCGCTCCGGTATCTACATAAATAAAGGAAAGATTCTTTGCCGCGAGCCTCGCGGCAGTGCTTTTGCCTGCTCCTGCAGGACCGTCAATTGCAATGGTAAAACTCATATACTTCCTCCAAAGCGTACGGGAGCCGCGTTAGACGGATGCTCGGGTATTGCCCCCTCGCTGCGCTCGGCGGCAGGTCGCATCCGTCATTGTAAGAA
>JAJQBS010000079.1:9720-28171 GCA_021203145.1 Lachnospiraceae bacterium
CGGGTATTGCCCCCTCGCTGCGCTCGGCGGCAGGTCGCATCCGTCATTGTAAGAACGCTTCGCGTTAGACGGATGCTCCGGCGGCGTAGCCGGTGGACCAGGCAATCTGCAGATTGTAGCCTCCGGTCAGTGCGTCTACATCCAGCACCTCTCCCGCAAAGTACAGCCCTTTTACCTTTTTGGACTCCATGGTCGCAGGGTTGACATCCTTCACGCTGACTCCTCCCCGCGTGATGATTGCTTCATTATAATCTCTGAGTCGCGTCAATGTCAATGAAAAACATTTTGTAATTTTGATCAGATTTTCACGCTCGGCGCGGGTGATTTCGTGAATGGGGCGTTCGCAGGGAATACCGGCCCTTTCTGCGATCACAGGAATCATTTTTGCCGGAAACAGGGTGCCGAGGACTGTCTTGAACTGTCTGTTCATCGCAGAGGAAAATTCACGCAGGATTCGTCTGTCCAGCTGTTCCTCGTCCAGGGCGGGCTTCAGATCTATCTTCAATGTCAGGGGATGGTCCTGCAGCTTCTTTTGAATCAGGCAGCTGGCGGTCAGGATCAGCGGCCCGGTCACGCCGTAATGGGTAAACATCATTTCGCCAAAATCGCGGTACAATTCTTTTTTGCCGTCGAGGACAGATACCTCTACATTGCGGAGGGAAAGTCCCTGCATGCGCGGCGCCCAGTCTTCTGCCGTCTCGATCGGTACCAGGGAAGGGGACCGCTCGCTTACCTGGTGCCCGGTCTGCGCGGCAAACCGATAGCCGTCCCCTGTGGATCCGGTGGACGGGTAGGCGAGGCCGCCGGTCGCGATAATCACGGCATCCGCTTTTTCGACGCGGCCTGTGGAAAGCTGCAGCCCAGTTGCAAAAGGCCTTCCATCCGTCCCTGTTTCGGTCAGAATTTTCCTGACTTCCTGGTTCAGGAAGAGCTTCACGCCGTATCTTTTCAAAAGACGCGACAGAACGGCGATCACGTCAGAGGAATGGTCGGACGCAGGAAAAACCCTCTGCCCGCGTTCGGTTTTCGTCGGCATTCCCTCTTCCTCAAAAAAACGGATCGTGCTTTGGCTGTCAAAACCATAAAAAGCACTGTAGAGGAACCTGCGGTTTACGCACACCGACTGTAAAAGTTCCTCCACAGAGCTGTTGTTTGTCAGATTGCACCGGCCCTTGCCGGTGATGAAAAGCTTTTTCCCGAGCTTTTCATTTTTTTCAAACAGGTATACGGTATGCCCGTTTTGCGCGGCGGTGATGGCCGCCATCATGCCAGCCGCGCCGCCGCCTGCTACTGCAATTGTACTCATTTTCCTCTTCTCCGCAGGACAGTCACCCAAAGAACCGGGGTTCAGTTCCTATGCGTCTTCCTCACTCACATCTCCACTCTCCGTCTCGGATGTCGTCCGGGTCGTCGTTCTCTTCTTGCAGTGACGTAAGAATCTGCCCGGAATCTGACCCTGAGGTCTGGTGAAGCGTGCTGTCGCACCGCAGCTCGAACCAGAACGCCACGCCGTTTTCCCGGTTCTCCACGCCGTATTTCTGGTGGAAGGATTCCATGATCGCCTTCACGATGGAAAGTCCGACACCGCTTCCGCCGTAAGCGCGCGTCCTTGCTTTATCGACCTTATAAAACTTGTCCCAGATCTGCCCGATGTCGGCCTCCGGGATCGGCTGGCCGGTATTAAAGACGGTCACACGCACGAGCCGGCCGGACTGCTCGTCTCCTTCTTCGATGGTCGCTGTCACTTCGATGTTTCCTTCGCCGCTCACATGATTCAGCGCATTGCTCAGATAATTTGTAATGACTTCCTCCACCTTGAATTCATCACCCCAGGCGAAAATGGACGGCTCTCCGTAATAAGTAATGACTGCTTCCTTCTGCTGCGCAAGGATGCTCACCGCCTGAATTTTATTCTGCAGAAGAAGAGCCAGATCAAAACGTTCCATTTCGACTTCGTCATTGCCGAACTCCAGCTGGTTCAGCGTCAGAAGCTTCTGTACCAGCGTATTCATCTTGGACGCCTCATCCATAATGACGTCACAGTAAAAC
This sequence comes from Lachnospiraceae bacterium, assembly GCA_021203145.1. Taxonomy (GTDB): domain Bacteria; phylum Bacillota; class Clostridia; order Lachnospirales; family Lachnospiraceae; genus Choladousia. Next base: position 11,770 of record JAJQBS010000079.1, read on the forward strand.
TCCCGGCTTTCCGGATCATCGTTGATGCATTCCTTAAGTCCTTCCGCGTAGCCCTGGATCAGCGCAATCGGTGTTTTCAGCTCATGCGACACATTTGAAAGAAATTCGATCCGCATATTGTCGATCTGGTTTTTCTTCTCAATATCCCTCTGGAGCTCATTGTTTGCCGTCATGAGCTGTGCGTATGCCTGCTCCAGCTTCTCGGACATCTCATTGAAATGCCGCCCCAGCTGGCCGATCTCGTCCGTGCCTCCGCTGGTGTACTTGACATTGAAATCCAGATCCGCCATCCGTTTGGACAGCTCCGTGAGCTCGCCCAGGGGCTGCGTGACACGCTTTGTGACAAACCAGACGATCAGAGCCGTCATAATAACCCCGAAGATACAGATGTATTTGATGAATTCGTTCGAGATACGGACGCTGTCACGGATACTTTCTATATTAATACGCATGATAAAATAGTATCCCTGATCCAGAATCCCCCACATTTCCAGATAATTCAGGCCGATCTCGGAGTCATACTTTTTCTGGATCGTATAGCTCTCATTGGATTCCAGCACAGTGACGTCATCCGTGTCCACACCCAGCCCATAGCCGTTCAGCCGTCCCTTCATGATGCTGGCGTAAAAGTTGGATTCCGAGCCCAGGATCTCATTGTAGCTCATGTCCGTCACAAGATAGGAGATACCGTTTTCATTGCACAGATCGTTGAGCTCTGTCTGCTCGTCTTCGTCCAGATTTCCCAGCGAATCCACATTTTCATTCAGGATCCGGTACGCCTCGACCAGCACCTGCTGCTTCTTCGTATAGTAGAAGCTCTCCAGAAAAAAGGAATTGATGAGATAGTTTGCGAGAAACATGGCCGCCATCAACACCCCGAATATGACTGTCAGCTGTCTTCTTAAAGAATGTTTCATCTGTCTCCCCCTCGGGAATAGTAAAACGGCCTGCGCCGTTTCCTATAAGCTGCTACTCTACCTCAAACTTGTATCCCATTCCCCAGATCGTCCGGATATAGTCGCCGCGTTCTCCAAGCTTGCTGCGGAGCTTCTTCACATGCGTATCGATCGTCCTCGCATCCCCGAAATAGTCATAATTCCAGACACTGTTGAGAATTTTCTCTCTGGAAAGCGCGATCCCCTGGTTCTCCACAAAATAGGTGAGCAGCTCAAATTCCTTAAAGGAAAGCTCGACGCTTTTTCCATCAATGGTAACCTCGTGTGCCGCCTTGTTGATCTCGATCGCGCCGGCGCGGAGAATGTCGTCCGCCGAAATACCGGTCGTCCTGCGCAGGATTGCCTCAACGCGGGCCACCAGAATTTTCGGTGAAAACGGCTTGGAAATGTATTCGTCCACACCCAGGTCAAAGCCCAGCAGCTCGTCGCGCTCATCGCCTTTGGCCGTCAGCATGATGATCGGGACACTGGAGTACGCACGGATCTCACGGCATACCTGCCAGCCGTCCATCTTCGGCATCATCACATCCAGAATCACAAGCGCGATATCCTTCTGGTCAAAAAACACATCAATCGCCTGCGCCCCGTCTTCCGCTTCCACAACATCAAACTCTTTTTTTACCAGAAAGTCCCGTACCAGCTTGCGCATCCTGCTTTCGTCATCCACCACCAGTATTTTTAAGCGTTCCATAAGATTTCTCCCTTCTCCTGTTCGTTTTATCAATCGATGAACGTCGGTTTCCTTTGCGCCGCAACACAGAATTTCATCAACGCGCATCATCTGCTTTCACGGCTCTTACAGTTCTTTACCAAAAGTAACATTGAAATATGACGATCGTGTGAAGGTAGTCTCTGTAAATTATGTATTTTTTGTGTAATCGTTCAGAACACAAGCCACAGACACACGACGCATTCGTTTCGTATGTCTGTGGTCTGCTGTTCCGTTCAAGGTGTCCGTCAGCTCTCCGTGATCTCGCAATTCGCCAGGCACCATTTCTGCCCCAGGACCTTCTCTCCCACTGTCGGAAACTCAATCGTAAAAGATGAGCGGTCCACCTGCCTGACAATGCCTTCACCGAATGTCCTGTGCTTTACGTGGAAGCCTTCCTTCACCTCCCGCACTGCCGTTTCCGCTGTTTTGGGCGTTTCCGGCTGAACTGGTGCAGGGGTCTTTTCTGCCTTCTTATAGAGGGCCAGGAACGAATCCAGGCTCCTCACCTGATCGATGGCACCCATTCTGGAAAGGGATACAAATACAGCCGCCGACTTCGCCTGGGTACTCATCCCGGCGCCCGGATTAAACTCAATATCTGTAAAACCGTCATACTGCAGCACAATTCCGGCCAGATCCTCGTGTTCCAAAAGAGCATTGAGATACAGGTAATCGTAAAAAATGGACACGGGAACCGTCGGAAAGATCTCTCCCTCAAAAGTAAAATGCACCAACGGTCCGCTCGTCTTCAGCCTTGCATCTCTCCTTGCCTCGCGCGGCTGCACCTCCAACAGGTCCTGGTACGGACCTCCGTTTCTGAAAACCTTTCCCGCCTGATAGGCGCATTCTACCGGGACGCTTCTGCCAAGCTTCGGCACCATTTTATGAAGAGAGAAAGCACTGAGAGCCGTCCCGCCCTCCTGCATGGACTTGCTGGAAATCCCCAGTACCCTTCTCTCCGGGAACCTCCTCGAAAACTCAGCATGAAGTGCTTTGATATTTTTCTGCTTCTGGCTTACCGCAAACCCTCCGTTCCACGCAAACTCCACATTCACTGCTTCATAAAAAGGTGCTCTGGTCTTTGCAACATAAACCGGTCTCTCTGCCATAATCATTTCCTCCGTTTATCTATGTGCTTTACACAACGGGAACCCTTCTATTTTACCATAATATGGGAAAGAAGCACCGGGCGGGGGTAAAATCTGTGGGATATGCCCTCGCCGGGTGGCATCCCACGCTTCGCATGGGATATGCCCTCGCCGGGGCGCATCCCACGCTTCGCATGGAATAAACCTCGCCGGGCTCTGTACATAGCAAAAGCGATGCTCTGGCAAGGGCATCGCGTGAGATGGAGCAGACGGGAATCGAACCCGTGTCCGAAGGTAAATCCACTGTCCTTCTACTATCATAGTCAGTTATTTGACATTCCCTCCGGCAGGCGACAGCTGACAGCCTTCTGCTTTTAGTAGCTTCATGATACGCCCATATGCGCAAAGCTTAACATATGTCGTTTCCTGCAAAGTCGATGCCTGATCACAAAGTGCAGGTGCTCTGTGTCAGACAGCTGCCGTCAGGCAGCGTATGCTAAATTATCTTCAGCGTTTAATTTTAATTTGTGATTTGACGCATCACCTGCGGATAGCTTCTCCAGATTCATCGCCCCCGTCGAAACCTTTACTACCCCGGGGAGCCGCTTTCGAACCGAAAATTGTTCTTTCAGGTAAGAACCACGACTTCTTTTGTCTGTCATTATATTAGCTTTTAAATCACTTCCTGTCAAGGGGGTAATTTTCAGCTTTTCAGATTCAGGTTCATGCAACTCTTCACATCATGTGGGTATATGATCCTGTCCGGCATTCATTTATTTTCGTATAAATAAAAACCATTGTCAGTTATCAGAATTTAATACCTCTATTCTGCAACGATGTACCTTGTCTTTTTTATAATATCCGATGCCAACAAGAATAATCCTGCCTGAAGTCTTCGACTGTTCTCCGAGTTTACCCTGAAACTTCAGAGCATAATTTTTATCCTTGATCTGCTTCAACGCTGTTTCAGCAGAATCATCCACCTTGAGTTCAATGATGATTCCGTCATCTGAACGGTTATGAGGGTAAAAAATATAATCCACATAGCCAATCCCGGCCTGATCTTCTCTTTGCATATCATATTTATTTCTCGCAGCAATATAAGCAAGCTTTACACTGCCGGATAATTCTGCTTCACTATTATATGCCTTCAAAGGCGACTCAGTTGTGTGTACGATTGCCAGCACATTTGCTACAGTGTCTTCATCCCCATCATAGGTCGCCTGCAAAATGCGGGCGGACTCCCTCTCCAGCTCGCGCATATAGTTAAATCTCGGTTCTTCCCTTATAATTTTATCAAATTCTTCCTGTAGTTCTCTGTTTGGAATCCTCACACAGCCACCGGAATAATTTAAATATCCATATACCGTCATGGCAGATAGAATTTCATCTCGTCTCTTAAGCTCGGCGGCCGTAGTAGCATACTCCGAAATATCTGCCTTCACAGGTTCTTCTGCTACAAGGAGCATCACTGCCTCTCTCACTCCATCAATATCGTCCAAAACATAATCTCTGAGTTCCTTATATTCCCCCGCCCTCGACCAGTAGTTCCCGATTTGATTCTCAGAAAGCGCAAGTACAACAGAATTCGGGTTATAGATACTTTCCTTCCCCTCTTTATGATATCCATCATACCAGTTTGCCAAATCCTCACGGGATATCGTTGGCGTCGAAGTTATTTCCCGATAACGTTGATACAGCTTGTCTACTTCAGCGTTCGTAAAGCCAAAATACTCTCTGAACCGGATACTGTTCGCCATATTAAATTCTGCAAAATGGTTCATCGTATCGCTGGCAGAATACTTCTTAATTGGCAGGACTCCAGTCAGATAGGTCATCTCGACATAGGACATTCCCTTTGTCATACCGCCGAGAAACGCAGTGAATTTTCCTCTGTCTGATTCTGTAAAATAGTCCTTGTGGAAAATATAATCCCACTCATCAAAAATCATTATAAATTTTTCTTTATTATTTGCCAGTGAAACAATTCGCAGAGTAGCTCCAAGAGAGTCTTCTCTTCGGATTTTTGCATTCGGATATGCCTCCTTCAGGTCATCAAAAAGCCGTATTTTAATCGTGCTGATATATTCCTTATATGATTCACACTCTTCCACACCTCTGCTGAAATCAATATAAATCAAATTATGTTGATTCATATGTTTCAAGTAATCTTTCTTCCTGGAAATGTTCAGATGAGAAAACACCTCCGCACTATCTGCCCCCTTACCAAAAAAGGAGCCAATCATTGCGGCCACCATAGATTTTCCAAATCTTCTCGGTCTCGTGACAGACAGGTAACTGCCCCGTTGTTCCACAAGCGGAATCAATTCTTCCAACATTTTTGTTTTATCTACAAAATACGGTTTTACTGTCTCTCTTTCGTAAATATCTATGACATCCTCCGGGTTCAGATAATATCCCATTTCTGCACCTCCACGCTTAAATTCGGAAAACTCTAAAAGCACTTATGCCGTTTACTACAGATTAGCACGATCAAACATATATTTCAATTAAACCCCGGTTTTTTAAGGAACAGCCCATCCGGCGCAAAAAATGCTGCGGCGATCATCCGAGCAGTTCGAGCAGCTCCTCCTGCGTCATCTGCGACAGGCTGCTCATTTCCCCGCTGATAATCTGATCAGCCAGATTTTGTTTGTTTTCCTGCAGCTTCAGAATTTTCTCCTCGATCGTTCCCTTTGCGATCAGCCGATAGACCGTCACGATTTTCTCCTGGCCGATGCGGTGGGCACGGTCCGTCGCCTGGTTCTGTACGGCGAGGTTCCACCAGGGATCGTAATGAATGACGACGTCCGCGCCGGTCAGGTTCAGCCCCGTGCCACCTGCTTTGAGGGAAATCAGGAATACCTGCACGTCGTTGGCGTTGAACTCTTTGACCAGAGCAAGCCTTTTTTCCTTCGGCGTATTTCCCGTGATCTCGTAGTAGCTGATGCCCCGCTCATCAAATGCGTCCTTAATCAGGGCCAACATCGAGGTAAACTGGGAAAACAGCAGGAGCCGGTGCCCGCCCTCGATCGCGCTCGTCACCAGATCCAGCGCACTCTCCAGCTTCGCCGAGCCTCCCTGATAGCCTTCAAAGCACAGGGCCGGGTCACAGCAGAGCTGCCGCAGCCTGGTCAGCTCCCGGAAAATGAGCAGCCGGTTTTTCCGGAATTCGGCCGGTTTCTGCGTTTCGAGCATCTGACGCATATGCACCACCTGCCCGTCGTAGAGCTTCTGCTGCTCTTCCTCCAGCCGTGAATACCGCACTTCCTCAATTTTGTCCGGCAGATCCGCGAGAACATCCTGCTTCAGCCGCCTCAGGATAAATGGGGAAACAAGCCGCTTCAGCTTTTCGGAGGCCTCCTTATTCTGATACTCCACGATCTGCAGTTCAAAATTGGCCCGAAACTCCTCGTAACGGTAGAGAAAACCCGGCATGAGGTAATCAAAGATGCTCCAGAGCTCACTTAAGCGGTTCTCGATCGGTGTGCCGGTCAGGGCATAGCGCGTCGCGGCGGTGATCAGCTTGACCGATTTTGCCGCGGCTGTCTGATGATTTTTTATATACTGCGCCTCGTCGAGCACTTCGCAGTCAAAGGAAATGCCCTCATAGACGTCAATGTCCCTCTTTAGCAGATCATAGGAAGTAATCAGCACGTCCCATGTCCCGCATGAGCGGATTTTGCTGTGGCGCTCCTGTGCAGAACCGTTCACAATGCAGATGGACAGAGCCGGCGCATAGCGGGCAAACTCCTCGGCCCAGTTGTAGACCAGGGAGGCCGGTGTGATGATAAGGGAAGGTGCTGCGGCATCTTCCGGTGTCCCATGCCGCTCTTCCTTCAGCGAAAGCAGCAATGTAATGATCTGCAAGGTCTTGCCCAGACCCATGTCGTCAGCCAGAATCCCGCCGAAATGCCCTGCCCGGAGCATCCGCAGCCATTGATAGCCTGCTTTCTGATACCCCCGCAAAACCTCCTGCAGAAACCGGGGTATCTGATACTCTTCTTCCTGCACAGTGTTAAAATCCGAAATAAGCTTCTGAAAGTGTTCATCTCTCTGGGCATAGACGCCTTCATAGTCTTCCAGCATTTTATCCAGGTAAAGCGCGCGGTATGCCGGGATCTGCATTTTCCCTGCGACAAACTCCTTTGGACTGACCTGAAGCATGGTAAGCATTTCGTAGAGCATCCCATAGTTTTCCTCATTCAGGGAAAGAAAGTCTCCGTTCTTGAGCCGATGGAAAGTCTTTTTTCTGCGGTAGCTCTCGAGGGCGTCCAGCAGGTCCTGCATGGGAAGCTCATTAGAAGCAATGGTCAGCTTTAAAAGTCCGCTTTCAAGAGATACACCGATCTCAAAGTTCACCTTCTGGATCAGGCGGAGACGCCGGAATCGCTCTGTAGTCTGTACTTCTCCATATTTCATCAGGGCATGAACCCCTTCGCTCAGGACGAGGTACATCGAATCGCCATCCCGCTCACAGTAGAACTCATCCATCGACGGGATGGGCAGAGGAAAATAATGCGTCACGACGCCATACGCCTCCGACTCACGAAACTGGTCGCGGAAGCTCTCTCTTTCATCTCCGGAAGAATCCGTCAACAGCTCCATCAGAGTAAATTCGCGCGCGCCATAGACGGCTTTCGCCTGGCAGGTCAGAAAATCATCTTCCACATCCAGGCCAAAAACAAAGGTTACCTCCGGCAGCAGATGCGCCTGGATCTGCTCCTCCTGGGATATTTCCACATCCAGATACTCACGCAGCCCCGGCAGTACCGTATAGTAAAAGGACGGAAGCTGCAGGCGTCCGACGCGGAACGAGACCTCCCCGCCTCTGACCTGGCCAAAAAGCGGTTTCAGATGTGCGGTAAAATCTGTCTCTATGCGGTTCAGATACATCTCATCCATAAAATAGACCGCATTCAGGCCATAAAGCAGCTCCGGCATCTTTGCGGAAGCTTCAATTCCAGCAAATGATCCGCCCTTTTTTTCATAGGGGCTGATCTTCATCGTGATTTTCGGATTGTTCTCACGGCAGACCAACAGGAGCTTCTTTTTTGGCCCGGAACCGTGCGTTTCGTATTCCAACCCGGTGGAAACGGCCAGGTCAAAGAAATCATCCATTCTTTTTCCGGAAAGCGTAATCTGCTGCCCGAGTTCAAATTCCGACTGCTTTTTTGTGGTATCCTCTGCCTCCTGCCTGCCAGCGAACGCCTCCTCCTCGCTCACCACTTCACTGATAAAGCGAATATAGCTCTGCGCGTTCGATGTGAAATTGCGGATGTTGTGATTCAGTACCGTGGAAGTGCCATAGATGGCGTTTTTATTACCCTGAATCAGTTTTACGAATTCTGAAAGCTTTTTGACAACGAAGCTGCGCCCGCTTCGCTCACGGATGCGGAAATCAAGCAGGGGAGCCCCCGTTTTCTGCTGCAGCCTGGGGAGCAGCTCCAGAGAATTCGCCTGGATTTCCCGCTCGCCAACCCACGCCGAAACGCGGGCGTCCTGGTACATTTTGATCAGAGCATTTCCCGTCTTATCGGTGTCATCCCCGATCTCATGCTTTTTCAGGTATTCCTCCGTCAGAAGGAGAAGCCCCGCAAGATGCGTACACCTCCTTCTTTCAGGCAAAAAGGCAAAATAATACCTGGCCTGGCACTCTTCGCAGCTGCAGAGCTGTGATACGACAGTGTCCTCATTGAAGGTCACCTGTACAACATGCTTATCCTTGGGCGTTTTGACAAATCCAGTCGCGATCCCTACCATCTGCTGCTCTGATTTGATATAGTCGGTCATCACCGAGGAAAGTGTGACTGTGCCGGTCTGGGTCAGTCTTCTTGCCGCCTGCAGTTCATCATTGGTAAAATCAAGAGATTTTTTGATCTGGTCGATCTGAAAATATGCGGACGATTCTTTTTCCGGCTCTGCGGCAGGCACCGGCTCCGTGTACAGTTGCTTTTCCTCATCCGCCTCGTCGGCAGCGAAAAGGGCGGCTGCCACATGCCGGCACCAGGTCTGCGTCCTGGAGCCTGGACAATCGCAATACAGGGAAGCCAGACGGCCCCGGTTTAAGCCGACCCGGACCTTCAGATTCTGCCCGTCATGGACGATTGCCTCGAATCCTCTTTCGTTTTTACGCAGGCCGCTCACGTTTCCCTTTTCATACAGCTCCATCCCCGCCTGCAGCGCAGACGGGGAAAACCGGTCCTTCCACTCCATTAGCTGCCAATTCCTTTCATCTGATCCTCACTTTGCCAGCGATCCCATCGGATCCCAGGGCTTTAAAAGAATCGGATCCGAATCGTATGCATCCAGGATTTCTTTGGATAAGTACTTTTTATTTACAACCACCTGGTACATATATTCGTCAAACCAGCGGTCGCTCATCACCATGTAGCCTTCCCTGCCGCTTTCTTCGCCCCGGCTGTTTTCGACCTGCCAGCGGTCAGGGTTCCCCTTCTCATCCAGATTGACGCCCTGGAAGACCATCGCGTGCGTCATCAGGCTCTGGCCATAATCCAGACGTTCCGCTTTTGTCATCGCAAAGGTCGTGTCAAACAGCTGCTCCAGCGCGTAGGTATCCAGATCCAGGATCCCGGCCTTGCGGTCCATGCGCTGTCCGACGTCACAGCCAAACCACACCGGCTCTCCGTCCTTCAGCTGCGCGATCGCCGCTTTTTTCAGCTCCCCGATCGGAAGGTTCACGTAGCGGACCGCCCTGCCCTCGAGCACGTTGCCGAGATATTCCACGCTGTAGCTTCTGTAATAAGGCTTGTCAGCGGTCGGCGCGTTGATCAGACTGATGTAGTCCCCAAGGTTCAGTCCTATGTATTTTTCGTAAAAGGTCTTTGGCGTAAGAGAGGTCTCGCGATGGAAGTTTTTATCCTTGTCGCGGTATTCAAAGTCAAAGGTTTTCGGAGGCTTCCCTAAGCCGATGCAGAGCATGTTGTAAATGGTTTTCATCATGGACAGCTTCTTTTTGCGAAGCTCCTCCATGGAAACCCCTCTGGCATAATCTTTGCGCAGTATGCAGGCAAACTCGCGCAGCTTTTCTGTCAGATAGATTCCGATCTCATGTGTATTGGAGGAAACCTCGCTCTCTTCCATGGCCGACTTCGGCACAAGGCCGTATTTATCAATGACTGCGCACAGCATGTCCCACTGGCCGCCGTCGTTGACCGGCGCCGAAAGCAGATGCGCGATCAGCCGTCCGTCGGTCGGCTCCTCAAGCGTGGATAAAATGCTTTCCAGAAAATAATTTGCCTTCTCCAGCTTGTCATAGAACAGCGTATAATTCTGAGAGAGCTCGAAGGTCTCCATGCCGGTCTTTTTCATCACCTGGGCGCGGAAGACATTCAGCGCGGCAAACATCCAGCAGCGGCCGCTCTTTTTCTGGTTGGTGATTTTCCCATGCTCCAGGCTGACCGAAAAGTCATGCGTGACAGAGCGGGCGGCCTGGTAATTCTTCGCAGCCGCATGCACTCCATTCGCAGTCACCGCACACATCGCCACCTGGTTCGCGCGGTCTGCGTCAAAAAGCTCTTCAAAGCGGGCAATGTCTTCTTTTGTAATTGCTGTTTCCATCTTCATTTCCTCCTTGATATGATCTTCCATTTCTTCTATTTATATCCAGTTATATCCGGATCCCCGACTCCGTAACCAGGATCTGCGGGCGGATGTCCTCCGGGCGCGTGGGGATTTCCTCCACGATCTGAAAATCAAACGCGAGCGCGACGGTTGCGTGCCGCGTATGGGCCGCGAGATAGCGGTCATAAAAGCCTTTCCCATAGCCGCAGCGGTTCCTGCTGCCATCGAACCCCACACCGGGAACAAGCAAAATGGCGTCTTCAGCCTCCACGCCACAGGCAGGGCATCCTTCGACGGGTTCCGGCACATGAAAATAGCCGTCCGCGACATCCGCGTACGAGGAGATGTAATAATAGCGCATGTTCTCCCCTTCCACCCTCGGAGCGGCCACTCTTTTTCCGAGACGCCACGAGGCATCCAGCAGCGGTCTCGTGGAAACCTCGCCCTTACAGTCCATATAGGCCAGGACAATCCCGGCAGAGTGAAACACATCAAGACCCATGACGGCTTCACAGATCACCTGGCTTTTTCTTTGCAGGACATCCTGCGGCATCCTGCTGCGGCGTTCCTTCACCATCCGCCGAATCTCACTTTTTTCCAACTCCTTATCCCCCATCCTCCGTGCGGCTTCGCAACTGCAGGCAGTGCCGCAGGAAACGGCCTGCGTTCGTTTTACTGCATCCGTTTTTACTGCGTCCGTTTTTACTGTGTCCGTTTTATTGCGTCCGTTTTGCAGCCTTTTTTCCATACTTTTCGCCCAGATTCTCAACCGAGCCGTCCGGATTTACGACATCAATATTGTCTAGCTGCCCCCGCAGGTTCCGGCGGATCGCCTCAATATACTCCCGCCGAAGAAGAGCCTGCTCCTGGCGCTCCGCCTCCGTCAGCCCCTCGGCCTTTGCCCGGCGCGCCAGCTCATTGATACGCTGTAATTTCTTCTGATCCATAAATGATACATCCTCTCAATCGGATAGGGGGAGTTCTCTCTCCCTATCAGCCGCGCGAGCCGGCTGCGGCTTTAGCCGCATAATTTCCTTAGCCGGCTCTGTGCATCCAAAACGACTTACGTTGTTTCCTGTAAGTCGTTTCCTGTAATATAAAAATAGCCAAAACTCTACGTTGTTTTCCGGCAAATCCTTACCTCAGCAGCCCCATCCTGCGCAGCAGCCGGATGATTGATTTTCCTTTCGGCATGCCCGCGATTTCCTCCTGTGTAATCCCGCGGAAGGATACCATCCCAATGCCATAGACCGCCACCCCGGCGATCACCGCGACAAAGGTGGACACGGTATTGCCCAGAACCTGGTGGATGAGCGTGTACACCAGGTAAGCCGCCGCCGCCATGATGATGGAGACAACCGCCGGTACGACAAAGGTACGGTAAATTTCCTGCCGGTATGAGAGAAAACGGGCAATGGAAACTGCGTTCAGAATGCAGATGATAATCGCGAAAATAATATTCGCCCATACAACCGAGTAGATGTTCAGATTGAAGGTGGTCAGCAGGACATACAGCACGACGAGATGGACCACCAGCGCGATGCAGCAGTGAATCAGCGGCTGTCTCATCCGTCCGAGCCCCTGCAGAATGCCCGTGGTGAGTGTAGAAAGCGCATAAAAAATAATCATCAGGGAGCCCACCTGCATAATCCCGACAGACAGGGGCGTCCCCGTCTCGTTCGTAAAGAGCATCGTAATAATCGGTTCCGCGAGCGCTGCCATCCCGGCGGCGCAGGGAATCGTAAGAAACATGGTAAACCGGATGGCGGTGCCGACCTTCTGCCGCGCCTCCGCCTTGTCACGTCTGGCCATCGCTGCCGTCAGGCTTGGCACAACGGACGGCGACAAACTGGACGCCAATGCCAGCGGAACATTCATCAGGACACGGAACTGCCCGGAATAAATGCCCCAGATGGTGGTCGCCTGCGCGTCCGTATAACCCTGCCCCTGGAGAATATTGGAAAACACGCCCAGATCCAGGACATTGGTAATATTGTACACAACCGTACTTAAAATCACCGGCAGAATCGTCCGGATCAGTTCGCTGTAGATGAGTGCAGAAGAATCCTTCTTGCCGGTATGATCCTGCCGCATTCTCTGCCGGATGGCCTTCACCTGCGTCAGATAAATCACCATCATCACCAGCAGGGCCACGGTAATGCTGGCCACTGTGCCAAATGTGGCGCCGGCGGCTCCCCAGGCCGGAGCCAGGGACTCATTGCCCTGCTCGGCCGCGAGCTGTGTACCGTAGCTGTACATGATATTGGCGCACACCAGGCTGACGACAGCGTTGACGATCTGCTCGATCACCTGCGAAAAGGCAGTCGGAACCATTGTGGAAAAGCCCTGGAAATACCCCCGGAAGGTGCCGAGAATCGCGGAGATAAAAATAGCCGGGGCGAGGACGCGCAAACCATAGACCGCCAGCTCCGTCGACAGCATATATTTCGTGATAAATCCCGCGCACACATAAGTGACCAGGGCAATCACGCCGCCTAAAAGCATGGAAAACCGCACCGCGCATAAAAAGACGCGGTGCGCATTGCGGTACTCTCCTCTATGGACTCTGTCCGCCACCAGCCTGGAAACCGCCAGCGGCATATTAAAGCAGGAAACCATCAGCAGGATGGCATAAATCTCATTCGCCGTGGAATAATATCCGTTTCCCTCGTTGCCGAGAATATTCTGGAGCGGGAGGCGGTAAAGCATTCCGATCACCTTGGCGATGATCGCCGCCGCCGCAAGGATAGAACCCTGCACGAGAAAGTTATTTCCGCTTTTGTTCTTCTCTTTCATAGCAAACCTCTATATCCGCATGAAAATGTAAAAGCCGATTGTTCAGGAAAGACTCGCCAGCTCCGTCCCGGTCATATCCCCGATGGTGACCGAATCCTTGCTGGAGTCCAGCACGATGCATACCCAGGTCTTTCCCTGATTCATCGTGATCTCCTCGCCGTCCAGATTATAATAGTGCGTCACTCCAAAATTGCCGTCCGCGTAACGATTATCCGCATCAGCATCGTCCTTTGACCAGGTAATTGGGATTGCCTTTCCATGCGTAATGTACACGCCGTCCCCGCCGGAATAGACATTAATGTCCAGATATCCATTATCGTCCCATTTTGTCCATGAGCAATACTGGATCAGAATGTTGTCATAGGTCAGCCCCTTCTGGGTCAGGTAATCGATCTGCTGGCTGCCAAACTGGTATCTGGTATACTTGCCTGTCTCCTCATCATATTCAAAGGACGGGTAATTGTACGAATAACCAGGCTTGACTGTGAGCGCGTCGACGCCGTCATCGAGCGTAATGATCTCATCATCGCCGGCGAACTGGTAATGTCCGTTATTTTCAATGTACTCCTCTGAATAATCCGTCGAAATGCCCTTGTATTCAATTCCCGCCTGGATCAGGCTGTAATTCGTAAAGACATTATGCGGGGACACAAAATCATCCGAGCGGTAATAGGTCACATCGCCCTCACCGTCATAAACCAGATCGTAATCCGCCATACCGCTCAGACGCACGGTGTCAGAAAGATTTAAAACGCCCGTCGCGTACACTGCGTGGCCGTAGTGCATATAGATCGCCTCAAACTCACGGGCAAAATAGACATAGTATTCACGGCAGCTTCTGACAGAGCCGATCCGCTCGACATCCTGGTAATCTTCCATGATCGCCATCAGCCGGGTAATCGCCCCTTCTACCGGAGCTTCATATACAATTGCCGCATTGCTGATACCGGACTGCGGAAGCGCGTCGGCAATATTATTAATCATGACCGCGATCGGGATCGTGCGGCCAATGGACTCCGGAACCAGCTTGCCGGTCAGGTAGCTTCTCACCCAGCCGTCTTCCTCGGTCGTCTCTGTTGTCTGCGCTTCTGTCTCTGTCGCCTGCACACCCATCACCATACTTCCGAGAAGCATCGCCGCAAGAGATAAGCCCGCAAATAATTTCTTTCTGTTCATAAGTGACCTCCTTTTGTATTGATACTATTCCTCATTGATACTATTTCTCATCTGATCAGAAACAGTCAAATTCTCTTCTGATCCAGACGGTTGTCCGTTCCTGCTCACAATCATTTTCAAAACAAAACGATCCCCGGAAAAACAGAGAATAGCTCACCTGGAAATCTGCAATGTTTTAAGAATCTCCTCCTGCATCCGTTCCATCCGGGCCGCATCATCCTCAGTCATGTGGTCATAGCCCAGAAGATGCAGCATGCTGTGCGTGATCAAAAACGCGTACTCCCGCATCACGGAGTGCCCATAGCTTTTGGACTGCTCCAGCACCTTGTCCGCCGAGACCACGATGTCGCCCAGAACCAGCTCCCCGCTCTCCGGGTCAAAGCAGTCGTCCCCGTCCGTCTCCAACCAGTCAAAGTCCCCCGGCTGTTCAAAATCTACCATGGGAAAGGAAAGGACGTCCGTCGGATGGTCGATCTGCCGGTGCTCCAGATTCAGCCGGCGGATCTCCTCGTTGTCCGTGACAAGCAGCCCGACGCAGGATTCATAAGGACAGCCCAGATAATCCAGTGCGGCGTTAATTACCCGCTCCGCAATCTCATACAGGTCAATATCCAGTTTTCCTTCATATTCATTCTGAAAATCAATAGTCATACAATCCTCCCGCGTTTCCTGCCATAGCCCGAAATGCGTCTCTGCACAATGTGAAGAGGCCTCCCCTTTCCTGTACAGCATCCCGCAAAACGTGCAAATAGATCGTCTTCCATGACGGATTCCCGCATAGGACAAATCCATCGTCATCCCTGGCGCGTCCCTGTCTTTCCGGCGTTCGGCCGCTTCGCATTCGCACCGGCAGAGGAATTCCGGGAGCGCGATTCCCCGCCGTGCCGCATCCGGCTCTCCTCATACTCCTCATAGGCGTTTACAATCTTCTGCACCAGCGGATGGCGCACAACGTCCAGGCTGGTCAGCGTACAGAAGCTGATCCCCTCCACCTTCGAAAGCACCCGGATGGCCACATCCAGCCCGGAGGGCTCTCCCGGCGGCAGGTCCTTCTGCGTACGGTCTCCGGTCACGATGACCTTCGACCCGAAGCCGATCCTCGTCAGAAACATCTTCATCTGGGCGGGTGATGTATTCTGAGCCTCGTCGAGGATAATATAGGCATTATCCAGAGTCCGCCCGCGCATGTAAGCCAACGGGGCGACCTCGATCAGCCCCTTTTCCATATTTTTGCTGAAGCTGTCAGGCCCCATGATCTGATAAAGCGCGTCATAGAGCGGGCGCAGATAGGGATCCACCTTGCTCTGCAGATCTCCGGGCAAAAATCCCAGCTTCTCCCCGGCTTCAATCGCCGGGCGCGTCAGGATAATCCTGCCCACCTCTTCATTTTTAAACGCGGCAATCGCCATCGCCATCGCAAGATAGGTCTTGCCGGTACCGGCCGGGCCGATCCCGAACACGATCATGTCCCTGCGGATCGCGTCGACATAGGCCTTCTGTCCCAGCGTCTTTGGCTTAATCGGCTTCCCGTTGATCGTGTGGCAGATGCAGTCACTGTCGATTTCCACCAGGGAAGAGGACTTGCCGCCATCCAGCGCGAGGGCAATCGCATAATCCACATTCTGGTCTGTGACAAGGTTGCCGCGCCTGGAGAGCTCGCTTAAGCTGTCGAAAATCTCTCCCGCGCGCTCAATGTTCTGCGGACCGCCGACAATGCGGATCCCATCATCGCGGACGAGCACGCTCACGTGAAGCGCCCTCTCTACCTTTTTAATATTTTTGTCAAACTGGCCGAAGACATTTGTCTCATGTCCTGCCGGTATGGTAAGCGCTCTCTCTGCCATACTCATACTGCTGGTTTTATTCCCCCTGTAAATCCCGGCGCCGGTTCAATCGAAAGAACTGGTACCGTCTGATTCTGCCACACGCCGGATCGCGCTCTCATCCGTGATCAGAACACCGTTGGCGGCGGCAGCCTTTTCATACGCATCTATTGTAACATTATTTTGAAATATTTGAACCCCTTTTTCTTGTAATCTTGACTTCCCTAGCAACTTTATTAGCACCACAATTATTAGCACTAATATTTT
>JAJQBS010000071.1:0-67960 GCA_021203145.1 Lachnospiraceae bacterium
GGCGCGCGTTCCCGATGTGGATCAGATTGTAAACCGTCGGGCCGCACACATACATTTTCACCTTGCCCGGCTCCAGCGTGATAAATTCTTCTTTTCTCTTTGAAAGTGTATTATAAACTCTCATCCCGGTTCCTCTACCTTCCTTTCAGCCAAACGGCAGCGCATTTTCAGCAGCGTAAACCACCCATCATCTAAAGCCAATGGGATTCCGGTCAGCTTATTTCAAACCACAACATTTTCTCATACGGCGTCCGCACAGTAATCTACGATATGTTTCATACGCATGTCCGGTACCAGTCTATGCAAAATCCCGGCTTTTGTCAATTCTTTTTCATTTTCAGTTTTCCATTTTCATCTCTTCCATATACCCGCCCGCTTTTTCCCGAAGCTGCACAAACAGTGGAAGATAATCATGAAGAATACTCTCAAAAGCTTCGGCTGCCATTTTTCCATTATAATCATGTGCCAGATTGTTTCGCAGGGAAAGCATCCGTATCCAGCCATCATCTGAAATCAATCCGACACTGTATGCCGTCCGCAGGGTTTCCCGCGGAGATCCAGTCGCAAAATCCTGTATTTTATGATATTTTACAAGAATATCCTTCATTACCTTCCAGGAAATGTCAAAAGTCAGATTAAATTTCTGCACGGTTCCGCTCAGCACAAACTCATCCTCCGGATCTCTTTGTCTGGCCCTTTCCAGACCGCCAAGGCTGTCGCAAAAGCTTTTATATCGGTTAATATATTTTTCTTCCATAGCGATCCATGTCCTCCTTCAGGTAAGGATTTTCACATTTATCGTATTCGAAAACATCAATTCTCTTTAATGTCGGGATCCTGTCGATTTCATCCTTCAATCCGAAAATATCAGAGCCGCCTTTTATGATAATATCAATATCACTTGTCCGGGTCGCCGTCCCGGTTGCGTACGATCCGAACAGATACAGATGCTCCACCTGATATTTGCGGCACACCTTCTCAATCATGCCCAATATTTCTTCCAATGTAAGATTTGCCATAATTCCCTTTCCTCACCGATTCAATCGCGCAGAATGTCCCGATTCTTCATTGCGAAGCTTATTACTTATCCATACTCGCAGTTCCTCACAGTTTTCCCGGGCAACCCGGACAGCCTCCGCATCCGATTCCTCCCGCGTTATCAGAAAACGTCCCCCGCATCCGGTCATCCGCGATCTGATCCGCAAGCGGCTCCAGCAGGCACACTGCCTGCGCGGAGATCCCCTCGCCGCTGCCGGTAAAGCCAAGTCCTTCCTCCGTAGTCGCCTTCACATTCACGCGGCCCGGCTCCAGGTGCAGCGCGTCCGCAATGTTCTGCTTCATCTGCTCCATGTACGGCAGCAGCTTCGGCCGCTGCGCGATCACCGTCGCGTCGATATTCTCAATCACCATACATTGCTCATCGAGCATTTCACCGACCTGTTTCAAAAGCTCTACACTGGAAACGCCGCGGTACCGCTCATCAGTGTCCGGAAAATGCTTTCCGATATCCCCGAGTGCCGCAGCCCCCAACAGCGCATCCATGACCGCATGCAGCAGCACGTCCGCGTCCGAATGTCCGAGCAGCCCTTTTTCGTACGGGATCTCCATACCTCCGAGGATCAGTTTGCGATCCTCCACGAGACGGTGTACGTCATAGCCCATTCCAATTCGCATGTTTCTTCTCCATTCCTGCCTTCGCAACGACATTACTGTTTTACGCTTTCCACGAAGCGTAAAAACGCTGCCTGCCCTTCGGCTGTGCGCTTATAAACGCCCGCATGTTCCAACACCTTGCTGAACACCAGCCCGACTTCGTCCTCAATAATCCGGTCAATATCGCCAGGTGCAAAGCAGATCACTCCGACGTCATTGACTGCCGTGCTGGTGCTGTTGCGATATTTCAGTTTCAGTTCCTCGACCCAGACCGCATGCTTGGACAATTCCCCATCGCCGGAAATATCCCGTCCCTCGACCATGGCCTCCTTGAGATGCTCCAGCTCGCCCTTCAGCCTTGCCGGAAGCACCGCGAGACCCATCACCTCAATCAGGCCGATATTCTCTTTTTTGATATGATGCAGCTCCGCATGGGGATGAAAAACACCCAGCGGATGCTCTTTCGTCGTGATGTTGTTGCGCAGCACAAGGTCAAGCTCAAACTTATCGCCGCGTTTTCTCGCAATCGGCGTGATCGTGTTGTGCGACTCCCATGCTGCCTCGTCCGAAGCGCCAGTCTGCGGCGCACCTGCGCCACTGCTTTTCCCATCCAATCTGTTTCCTACAGCCAGCGCACCGTCCGAACCGTCAGTTTTTCCATCAGCTGCTGTCATATCCACTCCGGCTTTTGTCTTTGAAAATATAAATGCCGACTCATCTGTATACCCGCGCCATGCCCGGAGAATGGTATCCGCCAGGTCGATCAGCCGCCCGGTCTGTTCACTGCGAATCCGGATCACGGACATTGGCCATTTTACAATGCCCGCTTCGACATCCTCATAGCCGGAAAAGGTGACCTTTTTCTCGATTGGCGCTCTCGCCATCGCGAACTCATAATTTCCTCCCTGGAAATGGTCATGGCTTAAAATGGAGCCACCAACGATCGGCAGATCCGCGTTTGAGCCGACAAAATAGTGGGGAAACTGTGTCACAAAATTCAGGAGCTTCGCAAAGGTCGCACGCTCGATTTTCATCGGCACGTGCTGCGAATTAAACACGATGCAGTGCTCATTGTAATAGACATAGGGCGAATACTGGAAGTACCACGGACTCCCGTTGATCGTCACCGGAATAATACGGTGGTTCTGCCGCGCCGGATGATTCAGGCGTCCCGCGTATCCCTCGTTCTCCATGCACAGCTGACACTTCGGATAGGAGGACTGCTTCGCGTTCCGTGCCGCCGCGATTGCCTTCGGATCCTTTTCCGGCTTCGACAGGTTGATGGTGATATCAAGATCCCCATATTCCGTAGGCGCTACCCATTTCATATCCCGCGCGATGCGGTAACGGCGAATATAATCCGTATCCTGGCTGAATTTATAATAGGTATCAGTCGCCAGCTTCGGATCGATCTGGTAAAGCTCATTAAACTGCCGGACCACATTGGACGGGCGGTCGACCAGCAGACCCATCACCTTCGTGTCAAACAGGTCGCGGCAGCCAATCGTGTTCTCCTCCAGAATACCGGCATCATACGCGTAATCACAGATACCGCCAAGGATGTCCGGAAGCTGCGCGACCATGTCAGCCTCAGCCGTTCCATCGTCCGACGCCGCTGATTTGCACCCTGCCTTCGGCCCGGCGCCGGATGCTTCGCAGGCATTTGGCTGCGGCGTTGCAGGATCACAAGGAGAAGGAGCCGCTTCTGCCATCCGCGCAGCGGCTTTCTGAACTGCTCCAAGGATTTCCTCTTCCGCCGTCTCTTCAAGCGTGTCAATTTTCAGCAGCTCCAGGACGCGGTTCGCCGTGAAAATCGCGTCTTCCGGTGCAATCAGGCCAGTGGCCAGTCCGTATTGTATAAGCTTTACAATGTTCTCCTGAATCATGTCTTTTCCCCCTTCTTTCACATATCCCATATCTGCTCAGTATTATCTTTCTTCACCTGACCCGTATCCGCACAGCATTCTTTTCAATCGGATAGGGGAACGCCCTTCTCCCCTGTCCACACAGCGAATATGGAACCAATGCTTTTCTCCCTGAATATTGTACAAACCCGGACCTTGGGAGTCAAGCAGAAAATAAACCGGAATACTCCCTGCGCGTATCCGGTTTTCGCACCGAAATCTCTGATCTTTTTTCATATTTTTATTTCTTTTTTCTGTTTTATCTGCTATGATAGTAAAAATACACCTGCAGAGGCTCAAATCGTATAAATCTGGATCCATTCAGAAAAAGGGAGAATACCACAATGAGCGACATAAGTGAGATCCGTCTGTACCGAAAAAGAATTATCCCGGAAGAATGCCTTTTCCTGGACGAGGACGTCATTCTGTACGCCGACAGAGAAGTCATCATCACCAAATGGCATACGATCCGTCCTAAAAAAACGCTCCATCACGGCTACTCCTGCTACTTTCTGGAACGCGGCTACAAGGTCAGCAAGTTCTATGACCACGATAACAACCTGATCAGCTGGTATTGCGATATTATTGAATATGAGTACAACGAAGCAGAAAGCAGCTACATTTTCACGGATCTGCTTGTGGATGTGATCGTCTACCCGGACGGTTTCGTGCGGGTCGTCGACCTGGACGAGCTCGCGGACGCCGCGCGGGACGGCCTGCTGACTCCGGAGCAGATGCAGCGCGCTCTCCGGAGGACGGACAAGCTGCTGTCCGTGATTTATAAAGGCGCGTTCGGAAAGCTGCAGAAATATATCGAGGATGCGGAATATAAAAAATCTGAATAAAACCGTCCTGCTCCGTTCATTATAGAAATCCTGTAACTATTCAGGACAGTACCTCGCACTCGCTGCGAGGTACGTATGAAAAGATATATTTTACAGGAAAAAGTCCCCTCGCGTAGCGATTTTAAATGGACTTTTTCCCGTAACTGTGAAGGTACTGAACAGTTACGAAATCCTTGTAAAATCGGATAGGGGAACATCTTTATCCCCTATCAAGAGTTCTCGATTTGCTTAGCAAATCGGAACATAGCCTGCCCGCTCCTTTATTTCCGGGCGTATTTCCCGATCACCCCAAGCGCCGGGAGTGCGTTCCCTTCATAATCAAACAGTGCCTGGTTCGCCCACTCATTCCCATAAAGCCCCGGATCATGGATATATTCACAGGAAGCCGCATTCGCCCAGCCGACATTCGGCACCGGTATCCACGCCGGTTCCCAGTAAATAAAGCCGCAGCCCAGCCCGTCCGGCACCTGCCGGACCACCTCGATTGCGTCCCTCATAAAATCCGCCTGCCCCTGCGGAGTCATCGGGTAGGGCACCCTGGCCACAGCGTCCGGCTTTGTCGCCATCCCCTTGCGTTCCGATGGCATAAGCCTCTCATAAGATGCATAATCCTCCATCGTAAAGCCCATCGACACCTCTGCCATGATCAGCTTTTTCCCATAGCGCCGCGCGATATCATTCATATTGTACTGCAGCTTGTCCAGCGTCCCATGCCAGAACGGGTAATAAGACAGGCCGATGTACTCAAAATCCTCCCCGCCATTCGCAAAATAATGGTCAAACCACCTGCGGTAGAGCTCATTGTCGCCGCCCGCGTCCAGGTGGATCATGACCGGCAGCTTACAGGCGCCAGTCTTTGCGCTGTCTGGCTTTGCGCCGTCAGCCGAAGACATTTCCGGATCCTGTAAATCCGGCTCCGCCGCAGAATACAGATTCCCGCCCTTCATGCCGGCGTTCATTCTGGCTTCAAAGTCCCGCACCGCGCGAATGCCCGCGTTCACAAACGCGGCGACATTTTTATACGCGTCAGATAAACGGACTCCTTCGGGCGAAATCTCACGCTCCTCATCCATTCCATTACTCTGGCTCTGATCCTCGACCACATCCTTCCGGCTCTGCTCATTGGCCACAACACCCGGACTCTGCTCATTGATCACAGCGCTCCGACTCTGCTTCTTTTCCAGCAGGCGCTTCCAGCTTCCGCCATGCGGCAGCTGCCCGAGCGGCCAGAGAAAACCATTCGAAAGCTCATTCCCGACCGCGACCATCTGCGGCACGACATCCTCCTTCCCGCAGCGATCCAGCACCTCTGTCGTATAATCATAAATCGCCTGCTCCAGCTCCAGTGCGTTCATCCCGCGCCAGGCCTTCGGCACCCACTGTTTCCCAGGATCCGCCCAGAAATCACTGTAATGAAAATCCAGCAGCCAACCAATGCCCAGCCTCTTTGCCCGCTTTGCGAGCGCCAACACCGTCTCAATATCGCAGCCGCCCGCACCATAGGAAGTCCCCTTCTCATCAAACGGGTCATTCCAGATACGCAGCCGCACCAGATTCATCCCATACCCCTGCAGGATTTCCATCGCGTTGCCCGGCGTCCCATGATTGTAAAATTTCCCACCGTTCTCTTCCACCGCCAGCAGGGTGGATAAATCCATTCCCATAATCCAGTTGTCCATAATCCCTTGTACCCCAAAATAGTTTTACTGACTAACCAGGCTTAATTCCTGTCTTTCCCCTGGCTCCATGCTTTATACCAGGTTTAATATATCATATAAAACCTGAATCGCAGGTTGATTATTGTCCTGATCTCTGAAATATACCGTATAGCCATCTCTTGTTAACTGATTAAAAAAAGCTCTGGCACATTCTATTTTTACCCTCTCTGTCTCCCTGATTTCAGATTTATTTGCTACGTCTTTCGTTTCCATAACAACATTAACTTCTTTTATGTCTGAGGCCGTTCTAATAACATACATAAAATCCGGACTATACATATCGCCTGTAATTGTGGGAATAGCAATACTGTTTCTTGGAATTTTTCCATAAACCACAACCTCCTCAATATTAGAGAGCATATTCTCTTTTTCAAGTGGAGAATCGTAAGCATAGGTATCATAAAGATATTTATCATCTGGAGTACCCGGAGCTATTTTTGTGCCGATTCTTCCCTGTGCAATATCTTTTCGAGGACTCCCGTCTTCATAGGAAAGTGCTGTACCTCCTGCTCTGGCAGCACTCCTGACATAATGAATTCGATCCAATAAATGCCTGTTTTTCCAAATCTGAAATTCATTGCAAAAAGATATCACCGAGCTCTCATTAATAAATATCGGATCCACTTCGCCATTTCTTTCTACGTAAGTACAAAAAGCTTTATGTAATATAATTAATGGAATATTTGTAACACGCATAATACGTTTCAAGAATACTCCATACCCTATTGGACGTGCTACCGTATATTGTACGCCAGAACCATGAGCTGTCTCCATCCGTGTTCCATCGCTTATCACAAGATCTCTGTTACTTCGCATTACATCATTTTTAAAAACAGCCTTTTGTTCAAAAATAGACAGCACAACTGTCCCTAATTCTGCATTCAAAGTTTCATCATAAGATAATAAATAAGGATGATTGATATTTTCCCAAAACTGACGAATCTCATGAAATGCGTTCTCATTAATTTTTATCATCCTGCTTTTTGTTTTATTTCTGTCTTTCACTTTTCCGGATGCTAACCCTGCTGCAAAATCAGGGTATCTCTCCAGAAAAACGTTCCTTGTTTCAGTCCTGATATTGCAATGTCGGTCTATATAATTATTTTTGTATAATTCATCAAACAAATCATCTGCAGACATATTCAGCTTGCGTGCCACAGCCTGTAGTTTCTCTTCAGTAATCTTTCTGGCCAAAGGAATATCTTCATTAATCTGTTCTACCAGACGATCCGCAAAATCTCTCTCAGTAAAATCAACAATATAGTTGAGCAGAAATTCCTCATTCTCAATTCTATTCCCATTTTCATCAACAGGCAAACGCAAGCCTCTTCCTACTTCCTGTATTTTACTGATTTCACTGCCACTAGATCGAAGTTTTGCAATCGTAAATACATTTGGATTGTCCCAGCCTTCTTTTAATGTCCATTTTGAAAAAAGAAAGCGCAAGGTATTATAACTGCCATCTTCGTTATAAAAAGAAAGAAGCTGCTTCTTTCCATGCAAGATAACATCCACCTCTTTCGCGATATTTTCATCTGTGTCACTATTATCGCGAGAAAAATATCCTGCATGACAGGCACTAATCTGCGCAAGGCTCGCTTCAAGATACTCCCGATATTTCCAGTCACGTTTGTCCAACCCGTTTACAATTTTCTCTATTTTTTCTCTTAATAATCTCTCAAAAGATTCCAAAAGATAAGGTTTCTTTCCATTCGTGTCAGGACGGTAAGCAGAAATATCGTCAATAAAAAACAATGCCAGCGTTTTAATTTTAAAAGTACGATTACAAAAATTCTCATATTCCGTCTCAAAATGGCGATCCAGGGCCAGGCGCATCATCTGTTCCTGATAAGATGTCATATAAATATCAACATCCAGTTCCTCCCCTTTCGTTTTAACAACACCATTAGAAAACTCAACAGAGGTCGAACTAATTGCTTCTATCGTAATACCCTCAAATGCATCGCTAATAATTGATAACGAATCCCCTCTGCCAAGAGTGTACGAACGTTCAGAGCTATTTAGCTTTTTATGTTGAAAGGTAACATAAGATCTACTTGTGATAGAAGATATCTTCACTTTTTCCTCTCGTCTGGATATTGGCTCAAAGTGCTCCTTGGCCACACCCTTAATTAAACCCTGGTTAAAGGATTCACAAGCGTTTAAGTCATATAGCAGATTTTGATAATCTTTTACTATTGTCTTGTTCTTGCCTTGTCTTGTCGTTATTTCTGGAAACGTAGCACCAAATCGCATCACGCTTTGAGGATGAATTTCGTCCATAATAACACTATAAGCTTTCTGAACGCGTGAAAAACGATGTGGCTCGTCTATAATAATAATAGGCCTGGTTGCTTTCAAAGCATCATATGGCCGATAAAAACCATCTACTCCGAACCCATAATCTTCTCTGCTGAGCATGCTATTTTTCATAGTTGTCAATAGCTGCATATTCACTAACAGAACATATATTTTTCGATTAATCTGGTTGGAGCCTCGAACAAAAGCGCTTACTGCCCCAGGGAAAAAAGAATGTGCTGTCTTTCTGCTTCTCCGCGCTTCTAAAACCTCAACGTCCATCTCCGTTCCATATCCACAACTATCCGCAAAATGTCTTCTAACATATTCATCCTGAAGAAATTGAGAAATACCTGCCTTAATTGTAAGAGACGGTACCGCTATGATAAATTTATTAAATCCAAAACGCCTGTGAAGTTCAAACATAATACTGGTATACACATAGGTTTTACCAGTTCCCGTCTCCATCTTAATATCCAGATTCAGGCAATCATCTATAGAGCTAATACTACGTTGCTCTGCAGGCAGGGACATCTGTACCGCTCGAATATTGGTATAAAGCACTGGATCCGTTAAAGTAATAGCCGGATTTTCAAAAAATTGATTTGGAGCCATAATTTCTACACCATCAAAAACCGAACATACAGCATCAATCGCTTTCTGCTGATGTGGAAGTCCTCGCTGAAGAAGTAATTCCATATAGATACCTCCATCTAAACCTCTAAGACATAAGACACTGGTGTATGCTAATAGCGAACATCAAAATTAATACGCAGATTTTTATCAGTATTTTTTAACCGTTTTAAATTCACCTGAAGGTTCTCCAATTCCGTCCACAGAAAATTATACCCAAATATTACAACATTTTCAGGATTAAACGTTCCTTCCGTTTCATATTTAACTATCAAGGCGTCAATTGCATCGACCGACAGTCCCTGATTTAATAAGTAAATATGTTTATCAATATAATACGCTTCATAACCGGCAAGATTTACTACTTCCGGTTCCGTTGCCAAACCATAGCCATCTCTTTCCAGCCAGGTAACCAACACTGTAGAAAGTCCAAATTGATTCATAATATTGTTTTGAATCGTAAACATAATATCTGATGGGTCGAATGAATACATTTCATCAATCAAAGAAGCACTCGGTTCGGAAAGAGTAAAATGCTTAAATCCAAGATCTATCTCTAAGTCTGGATTTTCAGTCTGAATCTTTTTTGCAGCACGAATAATACGCTCAATTCCAATTTGATCCAATGTGTGTACACGCCCTACGGAATCCAGAACGCGAATCGCATTTTCAGCTACAGTTCTTGCGTCACCGGATCGAAGTTCAACCGTTTCATCCAGATTTTGTGGGATCTGGATCATAATATATTTATTCGGTTCCCCGCCATTTTTCACTCTGGAAATATTATCTTCCATAACGGCCTGAGCAGTTGTTGCGCTCCCCGAGAAAAAGTCAATAATCGTGTCACCCCCATTGAGGAGCTGTAAAAGATACTTGATTAAATATACCGTTTTAGGATACGTGAAGGTACCTCCCAGCCCCAGTTCATTCAAGTCATCAGAATACGATTTAAATTCATTTTCATAGAGCAGAGAACGCATTTTTTTTCCTTTTGCGAGACGTTGCTTAAATTGAACGGACCAGGTTCCATCCTGTTTCCGTAAAATACGGATATCCCCCTTCTTCAAATCCGCTTCAAACCGTTTTTGGCTGCGAAACCATTTTCCTGAAAGCTGCGTTCCGTCAGGAGCGGTGATACAATAAGGTCGCGTTTTCGTAGAAGATCTTTCCATAGTATCCCAAAAATATCGGCCAAACTCATCTTCCTCTGAATAGCGTTTTAGATAATCTTCTGAGAAAGGCATAAACAACTTCCCGGCTTCTTTTTCATCCTTGCAATAAACACATATATAATCATGTTCAATAGCAAAAGCGTCTGCAGCAGATCCGCCTCCGCTTTTTGTACGTCTGGCAATTGTAGCAAGGTGATTTTCCTGTCCGAAAATATCATCGCATAAAAGCTGCAGCTGAGACTGTTCGTTGTCGTCAATTGAAATTAAAATAAATCCATCCTTTGATAGCAGGTCTCTCGCCAGGACAAGACGCGGATACATATACATAAGCCAGGCGGAATGGGATGCTGATCTGGATTTCGTCAAATTCAAAATTCTCTGTGCCTGTTCTTCAGAAATACTTAATTTAATAACTAATTCCTCGGTTGTAAAGTGAAAATTATCATTATATGAAAAATCGTCCGTTCCAGTATTATATGGCGGATCTATATAAATACATTTTACACTTCTCGCATATGATTTCAACAAATGCTTCAAGCCATCCAGGTTGTCTCCACTGATATAAAAATTCTCGCTGTCACGATTTTCAGGCTTTAAATTATGCTCCTCATCCGGAACGATTACTGTGGTTGTATCCAGAGATGCAACCATGCGCGCATAGTTTTTCCCAAGAAAACGTAATTCGTATCCTTCATTAGATACGGTTACTTTATCATTTAAATACTCACGGAAACGCTTCATATCAAAGCTGCCATCTTTCTGAAAACATGCCGGAAAATATTCCCTGAGAATCTGCATTTCACGATTGCCCGGATTAACGTCGTTATTTTTTTCAATGATATCTTTAATCATAAAACCCTCCTCATATTCGTTACCTGAAGTTCACGCACTGTCTGGCACTGTGAACTCTTAAGGAAACTATAAAGACGCCTCATAAATCGTATCCAGTAGCTCCCGGGTGCTGTCGCATTTGTGTTCCCAGTAGAAGATGCCGCCGTAACCTTTCTGTTTCACGTAGGCCACTTTATCTCTCAGAGATCGTGGATTGTCGTAGGAGAGGAACGTAGAGCCATTGAAGAGATACGGCGCATGCGCCTCCTCATCCCAATATTCTTTATAGCCGTTTTTTCCAATATAATCTCTTGCCAGGACGTCATAATCAGGGCCGTAGTCGCCGCCTGTCCTTCCGATTTCCAGCAGTCCGTGGCTGGTACCTTTTAAGTCTTCCCACTTCCTGGAGTAAAAAGCAGCACCCATCAGAAGCCGGTCTGCAGGGACTCCCTCGGCCTCAAACAGCGCGAGCGCCTGCGCACAGCTGTTGCGGAAGACGTCGCCAGTATTGGAAAAGAGTGCGGTGTGATGTCCGGCGAGCGCATGGAAACCGCATTTTAAATCATAGGTCATGATATTGATATAATCCAGGTAGTCCATCAGTTTCGGGAGCTCCACGCAGTTTACATAATACACGTCCGCTCCCGCCGCGATGGTCAGATAGCGGTGCTTTCCGCCAGATGCGTCCAGCTCCTGGCGGATCTGCGCGCAAAGCAGTGTGAAATTTTTCTTATCATCCGGCGACACTATGCTGCCGTTCGAAGGCACGCAGGGGTACTCCCAGTCCAGATCAATCCCGTCGAGGCCATACCGCTCTGCCGTCAGCGCAAGCTCCTTCGCAGCCTTTTCCCTGAGAGCATCATCTGCACTGCAGCGCGTGAATGCATCCGGTTCTGCCTGTACCATTGACAGAATAATACGAAGAGCCGGATTCCACCTGCGTATCTGAGGAATCATTTCCAGTTTCTCGAGCGCATTCCCCCCGCAGGCAACGCTCCCGTCATTGTGCAGCTGACCGAACGCGATGTTGATACCGGTCATCTTTCCGGCGTCCCTGGCGGTAAATTCACCAGAGCCTACATATCCGATAATCTCGTTTTTCATAACTATCCCCACAAATCTTTCTGTCTGATTTATTTTACACCAGTCTGTCAATAAAAGGCCGCCTCTGCATCAGTCTGTCTGGCTGACGAATGTCCTTATAGCAACCAATCTGCCTGACAGACGAGTATCTTTCTGTCAGTCTGTCTGGTAAACGAGTGTCATTATACCAGCCTGCCTGATAGACGAGCACCTTTATAAAACCTTCCGTCCGGAATTTTCGCATCCCGCAGCAAATCGCCATACCACCAGAAAATTTCCGCGATATGATAGAGCTCATTCTCCTTGCTGTCTGTCCTCCACTGTTGCTCGTAAAGATAGAGGCAGCGATCCATCCTGTCTGCCAGGGCAAAATCCGGGGTCGATTTCCCGAACAATTTCTCGCCGTATTTTTCCAGCCAGGCTCCTGCCAGGTTCCAGCAGCGGACGGCTTCAATCGCCACACGCGTCGCCTGAGCGACGGGGCGGGCAGATACGTCCATGTGCGGAAGGACTGCACAGAGCTCCTGTTCGATCTCATCCAGTCTGGCGTTGCTTTCGGGCACCCGGCTCATATCCTCTTCCCGGAAAAATTTCCATGCCACTTCGGAAATGCCTTTTTCAGTCAGCTCTTTGAATGTGACCACATGGTTCCAGCTAAATACCATCTCTCCCGTAATTTTCCCGAGGAGATTCAGCAGTTCCCCGGAGCGATCTGTAAATTCCAACATAGAAATCTCTCTGTTCAGCGCCTCGTAGGACGAACTCTGACGCAATCCGCCACGAAGAGATCTCTTTTTATCGTCTGCCAATGCGTCAGCGTTCTCTAAATGGCAGACGCTGCGCCGGTCATCGTCCTGTGGACTTCCGTTGAGCGCAGACTCAAGCGAAGCGGCGCCGCGAGGGGGCATGCCTTCAGCCTCTGCGCCATCCGGATGCGCAGCGCTTCCTCCCGTGTACGCGGTTTCCCCTTCCCAGGAAAAGACCGCCCCGTAGATCAGCCCCGGCACGGAGAACACTGGCTGGTTGATGTGGCCGAAATCGCCCCAGTCAGTATTCAGCATCCCGACTGCGCCGTATTTTTCCGCGTAGGCTGTCATCCGGCGAATGTTTTCATAGCTGCCCTGCAATACATTGACCCAGGTGTTCCAGCCGCAGACGCCGGGGCAGACGTACTGTCTGACGCCAGCCTCGCTGATAATCCTTACTTCTGTGTCCGGCTGGGTCGCGCTGTACCCCCAGGTCAGGCAGACGGCCTCTTTTGGCAACTGGCCGGCCACCTGCGGGCATTTCGCCAGGATATCCCCCCAGAACATCGGCTCACGGCCCTGCTCCAGCAGGAAGGTCAAAAGCCCTTTCAGATATTCCACGTACAGAATATCCACACCCTTTTCTGCTGCGGCAGAAGCGCTCTTCCCTTTCCCGAGGTCAAAGGTCTCGTCCGCGCAGACGTTAAATTTCTTTGAATGAAACAGCTGCATGTATTCCGCAATCAGGCTCCTGATCAAATCCATCGCGCCGGGGTCGGTCACATTTACCGTGTGGTGATCCATCCGGTCCTTGAATGAGAACGGCTGTCCGATGCTGCCCTCCAGCTCACAGAATCTTCCACAGCTTCTGGTGCCAAGCAGCTTGAACAGATGTCCGAAGGAGGACAGGGACGGCACCAGCTCGATACCGCGCTCCAGGCAATAGTCGTCCAGCTCCATGATTTCCTGTGCGGTCAGCGGCGTACCTCCCCGCCACAGCTCCGGAATGTCGCGGAACAGATAGCTGGCCTCCACGTACAGCTGCAGCTGATTCAGCTTGTAAAACGACATGGTGTCCGCGAGACGCTTCAGCGATTCCAGTGTGAGAATGCGCCCTCTCGCAATATCGTGGTAAAACCCGCGGTTTGCCAGATTTGGCCAGTCCTCGATCGTCAGGCAGGGCAGACTGCCTTCGCAGCTGCGCACAATCTGGCGCAGTGTCTGTACTGCGTATCCCAGTGCGTCCGCGCCCGCCCCGGCGAGCGACACGCCGTCCGGGGTGATGGAAACCGTGTAAAACTGCTTCTTAATCGCATCATCCTCTGCCAATGCGCCAGCGTCTTCCAATGCGCCAGCATCTGCCAATGCGCCAGCGTCTTCCAATGCGCCAGCATCTGCTAATGCGTCAGCGTTCTCCAAACAGCAGCCGCCAGGCTGCTCCTCCCCTGAGCGTTCGTTTTGTGCCGGCCAAAGCGAATCCGAGACGCAGGGAGGCGTTTCATACATTCGCAGCGCAATGTCCCCCTTTTTCGCGGTTCCCCGCGTGATACCCAGGCAAATGCCCATCTGCTCCCGGATCTCCTCCTGCAAAAGCTCCGCATATACCTTCATCCTCGCTGGCGTCTCCGGTGCGAGGACAATCATCGAATCCAGCCCCGGCAGGAAGCTTCCTTCCTTCTCTTCCAGGTGCTTCGGGAATGGCAGTAAAATCATAAGTTTTTCCTTTCTATTATCCACAGCTCTTTACCGGAAGCTGATTAAATCACAGTGTAAACTGTTTCCCTGCGCGTACGCTAAAGATCAATACACACACTAAACATAAAATTCCGATCACCGCGCTCCCGCAGTGTCTCCAGAATCATTTTTTCGCTTCTGATGCACTGCACCGTCCGGCTGGTTATATCTGCGTGCCGTATAATCGCATCACCGCCGCTTTTCTCCGCGCCATCCTTTGTGGTCGTTTCGGCAGGCAGCGGGATCTTTTCTGTCGCTTCGGCAGACGTAAGAACCTTTTCGGCCGCTCTGGCCGACTGTCTGCTCATTCCTGTCGTTTCGGCCGACAAAGCAGTCCTTCCTGCTTTTCTCGTTTTCTCTGGGTAAACGATAGTCACCGGACGGTCCAGATCCAGCATATCATCGTTCAGCAGCACCTGCGCGCGCCCTTGTGTATCATCCCGCTCTACCACAATGCGGTTCTCTTCCCTGCAAAGACGCACAATCACCTTACCGGTCGTGATCTCCTTCGGCACTCGCAGCCAGTAAAAGCTCTCGCAGGCACGCATTTTTGCGCGTTTCCTGTTTTTTAGTTCCCAGATGAGACGCATCGGCAGCGGATTCCGGGTAAACTGCTCCAGAAAATGCACCGCATTGCTGTCCACGCTCCGCCTTGTCACCTGTCCGCAGGAGAGCCAGACCGTGTTGTCCGCGAGAACCGTCTGCGGCTCGGCAGCGTTGTCCCTGAAATTATGCGGTTTATCCACATGCACATAGACATTGTGGATGTACCCGTCCGGATCCCGGCGCTGCAGCCGGTCCAGATACTGCTCATAGCGAACGGTCTCCTGGTTCCGATTGTAGGCAAAATCATTCATCCCCACCTGAAGCTGGATCGGGGTGTGGTACAGGTTTACCAGGCTCCCATGGTTCGGATGCCCCGCCGACATGTGCAGCGCCGCGAACCGGTCCGCCATGCGCGGCCCGACCAGGTACACGCCGTCCCCGCCGGCAGAAAAGCCCATCAGATAGACTCTGTTCAGGTCTGCGCCGTAAAAGACGGCCAGGTTCTCAATCAGGCGGTCGTAGAGCGGAAAGGATTCCGGATTCGCGTGAGTGTCCCACGTGTCACGGACGCCTCTCGGGTTGACGTAAATGCCGTTTTTTACGCTGTCCTTATAGTACACGCCCATATGCCGCCACTGCTGGTCATTTACCCGGCCGCCCGGATCGTTGCCGCCTCCATGCAGGGCGATATACACCGGATAGCCATGTTCATCCGGCTCACCGATGATCTTCATCCCATAGCGCATGCTCACCGTTCCAAAAGTCATGCAGCGCTCGCTGACCTCCCTCCGGCGCGCGGCATCTGAGCGCACCTCCTCGCAGTACCGCTCCCAGGCTTTCAGGGAAAACTTTCCGGCGTTCTCGCTGTTTAAAATGTCCCCGCCGCTTCTATTGCTCTCGCTCTCGCTGTCCATCATCTCTGTCATTATCATTCTCCCTGAATTTCTGAAGAATCATCGTCTCGCACCACAATATGGGCTTTTACAGCATTCCACTGCAATGTACACCGCATGTGCAGGACCCGGAAATATTATCAGAAATAGTATTCGCCTTCCGAAATCCGCAGTCCGAACGCAAAGGTAAACGCTTCCTCCGAGAACTGGTATTTCTCTCCCACACCCGGGCCGCAGCTGTTGGAGCCGATGCCCTCCTGCCTGTAATCCAGGCAAAGTATCGTCTGTCCGCTCTCCTCCAGCTCGAAATTGTGGGCTTTTTCAGTCAGCTCCTCCTGCGTATAATGAGATGCATTAAAGGAAAATGGATGCAGCGCGGCCACTGCCAGCGCACAGCTTTCATCCTTTAGCTCAAGAAGGCTGACGTCCCTGCGGCTGCCGTTTTCCTGCGGGAAAATATAATCCTCATGCAGCGAATCCACCGTCTCCTCAAACCAGCCGTGCCAGGAAGCGCGGCACTTGTCCTGATAATTTTCGTACGGTCCAAGGCCATAGTAGGACACCTGCTCCATGGATTCCGGCAGAAACAGCCGCACACCAAACCGTGGAAGGTTCGGATAGTCGGGATTTTTCTTTACATGAAGCTCCGCGTCCAGACGTCCGTTCGCTCCGATCTGATAACGCGCCTCGATTCTCAGAATCCACTGCATATACACCGGGTACATGGAAATCTGGCTGACAATCGTCACCCCGTCGTCCTCCGAGGCAGTCCATCTTGTACTGTCGCACCGGACGGCCGGATGTTCAAAGCCCGCTGCGCTCCAGGTGTGCCGGATGTTCCGGTCGTTATCCGTCGGCGCCCGCCAGATGTTGTACTGCATCGGTGCCTG
Organism: Lachnospiraceae bacterium; assembly: GCA_021203145.1. Taxonomy (GTDB): domain Bacteria; phylum Bacillota; class Clostridia; order Lachnospirales; family Lachnospiraceae; genus Choladousia. The sequence continues at coordinate 16,947 of JAJQBS010000071.1, forward strand.
CAGGAGCTCCCATTCTGCAGAATTTTCGGGATTCGATATTTCCGCCCCCTCTGAACGTGCAGCAATTTCGTTTTTCAGGCCTGTCGTTTCTGTAATCCCGGCCTGGTGTGTTAAATTCTCTTTCTTTGAAAAAGAGATCCTGGAAAACACACCCTGAAATTTATCATATACATAGCGAAGCTGTCCATCCGCTATCGTCAGATAATGGTCGTCTTCTGTGACGGCGAATTTAGCCGTGTGGGCAGCCGGCGCTTTTGCGAGCAGCTCCCCGGCACGCACACAGCAGGATCCACCACCTTCCAGAGGAACCTCATCAAAACCGGTCACATTAACGTTCATCGGATTTTCCCGCTCCGTCCTTTTCCAGACCACCTTCAGGTAGCTCCTTCCATGCAGGGCTCCCTCCGGCAAAACCGCACCATCCAGACATACGTCCCGTTCTTCATGCGGCGGAATCGCCAGGTCGCTGCCTTCCACAGCCCCATGCGCCACTCTCGCGCCATCATCCGTAATCTCCCATTCCAGCGTACAGCAGGCATCCAGAGGCAGAAAATCCATATAATTGTGTATCCGCAGAATACCGGTCTTTTCCTCATACGTAATCGCCCGGGCGGGGCGGAAGACATTGGCAAATTCCTTCAGTCCGGTATGTGGCCTCCGGCCCGGGTAAACCAGCCCGTCCATACAGAAATTGCCGTCATGCGGAAATTCTCCATGATCTCCGCCATAATAATATTTTGTTCTGATCCTGCCATCCTTGCAGGTAACCGTACCCTTCTCCACCGCATGGTCGCACCATTCCCACACCATGCCGCCGCATACGCCGTCATACTGCTGAATTTTTTCAAAATAGTCTTCCAGGTTCCCGGGGCCGTTGCCCATCGCATGCGCGAACTCGCAGAAAATCATGGGGCGGACGCCGGGCGCCCAGAAATCGTGATCCGGATCCGGCACTTCTCTTTCAAAATATTCGTCAATCTCATTCAGCCCCGGATACATCCGGCTGTGCAGGTCGAGCGAGGAGTAGTCATAGACCCCTCCCTTCGGAATATGCCATCCCCCCTCATAGTGGGTGACACGGGTATCATCATAAGCCTTCGTCCACGCAAGCGCCCTCTCAAATGTGACTCCGTAGGAGCACTCGTTTCCCATCGACCAGGCAAAAACACAGGGGCGGTTCTTGTCCCGGATCACACATTTACGTACACGATCCAGCACTGGCTCAATAAAAAGCTCATTATCCGCGATCCAGGTATTTTCCGTACCCCACTCGTGATGGTAAGCCATATCCGCGCCATGGCTCTCGTTATCCGCCTCGTCAATCACATAAAACCCATACCGGTCGCAAAGCTGATAGAACTGCGGCGCGTTCGGATAATGACTGCTGCGGATCGCGTTGACATTATGCGCCTTCATCAGCCGCAGGTCTCTGTGCCAGGAGGCCAGTCCCGTCACAGGCCCCGTCTTCGGGTCACTGTCATGACGGTTCACGCCGTGCAGCTTGATATTCTGTCCGTTAAACAGCAGCACTCCGCCACGAACCCTGACCTCGCGCACACCCAGCTGCTCCGTAATCACCTCATCCGGCGTGCGGATGATGACCGTATACAGATAAGGGGTCTCCGCACTCCAGAGCTTCGGAGACGGGATGGGCAGGCGCAGAGAAACGCTGATTTCCGCAGACGCATGCAATTTGCAGCTATCCGTACCCGCAGTCTCGGAATGTACCTCCACTTCCGCACTATCTGAAAGAGCATTTTCTGCTTCCGCGGCTGTGTCATCACAAAACCCTCCACAGATTTCCACCCCGGAAGCGTCCTCAATCGAAACGGATATGGGCAGAGCCTCTCCTTTGTTTTCATATGTAAAAGTAAACTCTGCTTCCGCACATCCCGGATAGGTAATTTCTCCATTCTTCACTGACGCGCCGCATTCTGACATGCTGCATTTTGAAGAAGCCTCCGGATCCTTTTCCGGAATCAGCTTTGTCCGAATCCGATAATCCCGAATGTGTTTTTCCGGGCGTGTGAGCAGATAGACGTCGCGGAAAATGCCGCTCATGCGGAATTTATCCTGATCCTCCAGATAGCTGCCGTCGCACCATTTCAGGACAAGCACCGCAAGCAGGTTCTTTCCCGGGCGAAGATACTCTGTCACCTCGAACTCGGTCATGGCATGCGACACCTGGCTGTAGCCCACATAGCTGCCATTCAGCCAGACATAAAAGCAGGAATCCACACCCTCAAAATTCAAAAACACGCGAGGCGCGGCCGGATCCGGCTCCCACTGAAAGGCGCGGCGGTATGTGCCGCAGGGATTCTCATATGGAACATGCGGGGGATCCAACGGAAACGGATATCTCACATTCGTATACTGATGCCGGTCATAACCGTGCATCTGCCACACCGATGGAACCGGAATCCTGTCCCATTCCTTATCCGATCGATCTTCCCGGTAAAACTCCTCCTGCAGATCATAGATGCTGTCATAATAGCGGAATTTCCACATACCGTTCAGCAGAAAAAAGCGCTCGGAGGCTTCCCTGTGTTCCACGGGATCTTCCAGCCTCTCTTCCGCCGGAATATAGTAGGCACGCTCCGGCATCGTGTTCTCGTGGAGAACGCTCAAGTCCTCAAAGTAATGCGGTATGATCATATTCTTTCCTTTCCAAAAGCTTGTATCCTCGTCCTTTTTGCAGATCAATTCATCTGTTTATTATAATCGAAATGCCGGGTCGATTCAACAAATAAATCGGTCAGTACACCTCCAGACTCTTCATCTATGTTACAGGTCACACCCTGGCCAAATTTACGATATTTCTACCTCTACAGGTGTGACCTGTAACGGCATCCGGCCATTTAAAATCGCTTCGCGATGGGCCGGACGCCCGAATGCTTTAGGTTTTCGCCCATGCCACGCAGCGAGTGCGTGGCATGGGTGTGAACAGTAACTCATCTATACATAGAAACAGCGCGATAAGCAGCCGTTTTTTGAAACCAGGCCTGCAAGCTGCAGTGTCATCTCCCATTATGGTTTCCCGCGGCCACTCACCGCGCTATGGTTGTCAGAAATTGTGAATCCGCCGGAAACACGCGCCATTATGGCACATTTCCCCACTATAGTCAATCAAAATTTCTGCTAAATTTTCCCCATCAATCTCCGCCAAGTCCGCTTCGTGCTGCTCCCTGTACGAATCTCTTCTGTACGAAGCAGTACATGATGATCAGCGGCGCTACGACGAGCACAGCGCAGGCCGAAATCGTGGAATTCTGGATGTACGGGTTGGACGCGTCGATCATGTTCAGCCATTCAGAGTTGGTCTTTGCGGCCGCGTCGATACCCCAGCGGATGTTCGACTGGAGAGTCGAGTAGTTGTACGCCAGGTTGCTTGTAGTTGGATTCAGCAGGCTGACATAGTAGGTGTCGGTGTAGTTCCACAGAAAGCTCAGCACGCCGACCGTCAGGATAGAGCCGGACATGCTCGGAACCACGATGCTGAAGAAGGTGCGCAGGAAGCCCGCGCCGTCCACGAATGCCGCTTCTTCGATCGCGATCGGGAGACCCTTGATGCTCTGGCGCAGGAAGTAGATATAGATACCGCTCTTGATACCCATACCGCTCGCGGCCAGGAGATAAAGCGCCGCCGGGTTGCCGATCAGGTTGATTCCGGAGCCTCTGACCGCGGCGATGATGCCGAACAGGTCAAAATTCCGGAAGGTGCCATACTGTGCCAGCATGATACAGTCGCTCGGCACGATGATCGTGAAGATCACCAGGCCAAACAGGAGTCCGCTGCCGCGGAATTTCAGCCGCGCGAAGGTATAGGCTGCCAGCCCCGCGCTTAAGATCTGCAAGATCGTCAGCACCAGCGTGGTGCCCAGAGTGTAAAGCAGGCTCGGCAGATAGTTCATCAGGTTCTTGGACCATGCCATCTCCAGGAAGATGGAGGAAATCTGCGAGGGCACCCACACACTCGACTTATCCGAGAGGACATTCGGATCCGTGATAGCGTCCTTGACCAGACTCCACAGCGAGGACAGAATGATGAAGCTTAAGCACCCCAGGATCAGGTAGCGGAACAGCAGCGTGATAAACCCGCGGATCTTTTTCTGGATCGCGTATCTGGACAGACGCCCCTTGCGCAGGTCGACCCAGAAGCTGATGCCGGCCACCTCCTGCGCCTTCTGCTTCCTCTCTTTTCTCGACATTTTCTTTCTCGCCGGAGCATCCGACTTTTTGAAAACCTTTGTCAAAGCATTAGTCATAGTAGAACACCCCCTTATTTACGATGCCGCATACGATGCCGATCGTCACCAGCGTGATAACAAAGTACACGACACTCATCGCGGCGCCATAGCCGTAATACTGCGCGGCGCCGGTGAAGGTCTGGTCATGGATATAGGACGAAAGGGTGATCGTCCTGGAATTGTAGGTAACCGTGGCGGACGCGAAGGATTCCGCGATACTGTATACAAGGCACACCAGGATGGTCGGTGATACCATCGGGAGCGTCACCTTGCAGAAGGTCTCAAACGCGCTGCAGCCTTCGATTTTCGCCACCTCATACAGCGTAGGCGAGATAGACTGCAGACCTGTCAGGAACAGCAGTACCTGCACGCCGCAGGTGGTTACCACCGTAAAAATATTGGAAATATAGGAGGTCAGCATCGTCGTCACGCTCGTGGGAATACCGGAATTCGTGACCAGACTTACCAGCCAGTCCATGTTCACGACGCTGTCCGACGTCTGTGCATTCAACGAGGTCTCCGCAAGGCTGAAGGTCGCAATGCCCGTCGCAAGAATGATCGGGATCACAAACACCGCCCGGAAGAATCCTCTCCCCTTGTACTCGCCGTTCAGCAGAATCGCGATAAACAGCGAAAGGAAAATCTGAATCGGGACCTCCTTGAGCATGCCGATGAACGCCTCTGCCAGCATCTCGGTAAAGTCCGCGTTCACCGTCAGCACCCACTTAAAATTGTCAAGCCCTATAAAGGTTCCTTTAAATGCGCCGCCCGTAAGCTCCATGCTGCAGACCGAATACCAGAAGGTCTGCACCAGAGGCCTCAGGAAGAAGAAGATGACGCCGAAGAGCCACGGAATCAGGAAGATCACGCCCCATACGCTTCTTTTTCCCTGGAAATCCAGCGATTTATAGGAGAAACCCCTGCGCTTTTTCGCTTTCTTTTCCTTACTCATCAAAGTCCCTCCTTTACTTTATCACATAGCTCGAAGCGGATACCTTCACCCCGTCGATCGTCTCATCGAGATCACTGTAGTTGATGTATACCGTCACTCCGTTTGACCAGGTTACAATCCGCAGGTCGTCATTTCGCTCATACAGCTCATGGTCGACGATGGTGGCGCCCTTTACCATCTCGTAGAACTCCGAATATTCCTCGTAGTAAGCGCCGATCTTGTCCTTCCAGTAGCTGTAGTCTACCGCGAAGTAGTCTTCCTGCTCGGTTCCTGAAAGAAGGGAACTTTCTTCATAAGTAAAGGTGAACTTTGGCGCGCTGCCGGTCTCGATCGCCCGGATAAAGTTTACATACACATCCGTGCTTTCTTTGTTCAGCGACTCGGTCGAGTAGGTCATATGTCCGCTCAACACGATCTGGATAAACGGAACCGAAGCGTCCAGCACGCGCATGCCGCTGTCCGTAGTCGGGATGTCCGTCACACTGCTCGCGTAGCTGTAGCCGTCCACGATCGGATTCGAGAGCATCAGGTCATACTCATCGGCAACCGCGCTCACGGACGCCTGCAGCATCTCCCTTCCGGTAGAGATCGACACCTGGTTGCCCTTGTAATTGGTCGGGATAAAGGAGAACAGGTCACTGCTCGCCAGAGTCGTCAGGCCGATCTTACTGTCATACGACTTCGACACCTTCGACAGGTAGGTGGACAGATAGTTCGGGCTGATAATATAGAGCGGATAATCCGCGTCCGTGTCCGCTTCCATCGTCACCAGGTCAAAGGAATAAATCTGCGCCTTCTCATTCGAGATGTTAAACGCCGCTGCCGTGTTGCTCAGATTCTTTTTCGTGTAAACGGTAGTCAGCTGCAGGTTCGGATAAATCGTCGCCCCCAGGGATTCCGCCGTTGAGATCAGCGACTTCAGGCCGGAGCTTCCGCCGAGCCCGGAGACCAGGCTGATCCCGGCCGCGAGCGATCTCTGGTTCATGCCGTCATTCACCATGCCGCTGTAAATGACCTGCATGTTACTCACCCCGTCACCCGCCAGATCTGACAGGATCTCCGCCGCCTGGCTGAAGGTCGTTAAGGTCTGGGTTCCTTCATAAGGGATACCCGCCGCGTACATGGTCTTGTCCGTCGCGCCCAGAAGCTCCACATAGAGCGGCGCGTCCTCCTCATCCTCTGCCTCAGTCAGCACGCCGGTCTCCTCCAGGTAGTCGGAGTAGCAGCTGGCCATGTCCACATAGGTGGCCTCCTCGCCCAGCCAGTAATACCGGATCGTGATGTCTCCGTCATAGACATCATCCGACGCCTTGTAGATGTAATAGGCGTCCGCTGAATCCGAGGTGACTACCTGCTGGCTCTGAATGCCAAAGGTCAGCTTCATCTTCGAGAAAGGCTCCGAGTTGTCCGTCCCGCTGACATAAGCGTCCAGGGTCGCGATCTCTGCGCCGTTTTCAATGATGCCGAACACCGTGCTCTCGGAATTCTTCATGCCGAAGACCGGCAGCATCATTTCCGTATCCACGCTGCTGTAGGTCGTCGCGCTAATCAGCGCGTCGCCGGTAAAGTAGGAAGCCGAGTAGCTGTATTCCTTGTTCTTGGTGCTGTCCAGATAGATCAGAGCACCGCTCCCGTCCGGGATAAACATGTAGTCTTCCTCATCGTCAATCTCCGAGGAGGAGGTCAGGAAATACGGCAGCAGGGTCAGGCTGTTGATCGGGTTGTCCTCATCCGTCTCGATCAGACTGGTGTCCACATTGACCACCAGAGAACCGTCGTCGTCCAGGTAATACTCTACCGGAATGATGATCATCAGGTTGCTCGGATAGTCGTCCTCATCCGCCTCGTTCGCCTCCAGGTCCGTATACAGCTCCTCATCCGTGTAGGCGCCCACCTCATAGAACAGGTTGTAGATCTCTGATACAGCCAGGGAGGACAGCTTGTTCTGGTCGTTCGTATTGAACAGACGGTGCCAGTTTCCGGAGGAAAGCTGTGTGTAGTAGGATGTCTTCAGTGTCGCAAGCTGTTTTTCGTCCAGATACTGGATGACCAGCTCCTGCATACGCTCATCCGTGATGTCCAGCGGGAAATTCTTGTAGGTAATCGAAGTATCTCCCATGTAATAGACGATGCGCACGCCGTTGTCGAGCAGCTGGTATTCCAGCTGTTTCATATCGACGCACATACTGTAGGAATCATATTTTGTCGTCGTATTGTAAAGCTTATTCGCCGTCACGGTGCCGGAGAAATATGTCACGATCACATCCGACTGTTCCGCGTTGGTCAGGCTCGAAAGGCCCTCGTCATGAGCCATGTTGGAATCCTGGTACACACCGGTCTCGGTGTCCAGCCAGCGGATCGTGCCGGTCTTCGGGTTCACCAGAAGCTGCATGTCGCCGGAGGTGCCCACCTCGACGAAATCACTGCCTGAGAGGGAATCATACTCCTGGGTATCCCAGTAGCTCCCATCAGACGCAGCTTCCGCTTCCGCCTCCGTCTCCTCCGCCAGAGAGGAGGAAGAGCAGACGCCCAGGAAGACGAGGCAAAGAGCCATCATGAAAGCGAAAAGGGACACTTTGTATTTTTTCATTATCTTTGTCTCCTTCCTAGAACAATAGTCTTACTTCTTTGATAATCTCCAGGATGTCATTCGCCACCTGCGCGATCAGAGTCGCCAGCAGCATCAGGACAAAGCAGATCAAAAGCAGCGCCACCGCCGAGAGAATCAGAGAAGCCACGTTCTTTGTAAAGCTGTACTGATTCACCATGATCGTCCCGATGAACATATAGAAGAAGAAGAGCACCATGCCAAGCACGAACAGCGCGCTGACCAGGGCCGCCTCATCCTCCGAGACGCAGTTGGAGAGGAATGTGCCGATCGCGTAGAGCCAGCAGGCCGGGTAGAGGGAGTAACCCACCACCTTGGTCACATGCACCAGCTTGCCTTTGCCGGAAAGCAGCACACCGACCGCCCAGTTGCCGAAGATAAACGCGACATAAGGAAGAATCGCGCTGCCCACGATCAGAGGCACGTTTACATTGTCAATATCCACAAAGGACACCAGGAACCCTGTGTAGCGGTATTTAATCAGGCTGATCCAGCCAAACACGATGATCACGATGATGCTGAACGCCAGGGAACCGTCGTCATAATACTTCACGTCGTCAAACGCCTTGAACGGGCTCGACATCATGTAGCCAGGCCACTTGAACATCGTATCCTTCAGCTTTCGCCCTGCCACGGCCGCTTTCGAATTGGAAGGCACCGCCGGGTGGAACCTCCGGTAGATCTTCCAGGCGACCATCAGCAGAATCAGCACGACGATCACCGCCAGGATTTTTCCGACATTCGCCTCCATCCACTCGCCCGACACCTTGGAAAACGCGCTGGAATAATAAGAACGGTCGCCGCCGATCTTGAAGTTTTCCATCGCCGCCTCGTACTCGCCAATGCGCATCTGGTATTTTCCAAGCCCCAGATTTGCATAATAGAAGTTGCTGTTGATGTCCAGTACCTGCTGCCAGTATTCGGCCGCAGTCTCATAATCGTAGTCCGACTGCGCGTCCAGGCCGGCATTGATCAGGGCGCCGTAGGTCGTCGGTGTAAACACTTCAATCGACTGATAGACGATGTCCGCCACCAGGATCTTGTCCCCCATAAAGCAGATGCTCACCGGGGAGGAAAGAGAGCCTTCGCCATTGCCCGAGCCGCCCAGTTCATACATCAGATAGCCGTCGCTGCTGTAGACAAAGATACGAGAGCGGTTGGAATCCAGCACCGCAAATCTGCCGTCGTCCGCCACCGCGATCTGCGTCAGGTTGGAGGTCGAGGTCTCACTCTCATAGTCGCCCATCGGAGATACCTCAAACTCGCCCACCGTCAGACAGTCCTCGCCGGAGGAATTCAGCTTTTTCACCGGCTGCTCCTCGTCCGACCCTGACACGCACGCGAAGATGAATCCGTCCTCGTCAATCGCCAGATCAGAGTAGGTCGTCGGCAGCCACAGCTCGCTTCGGGAGAGCTGCTCATCCGTCGCGATGGATCTCCAGAAGAGCTCCCACGCCGTATAGGTCACCTCAGTCGCGCCCACATAGCGGTTGAAATTCCCGTCCGGATCCAGCTCTGCGAAGCCCTCGTAGCAGTTCGCGATCAGCACATAGATACGTCCCACACTGTCCACCACCAGCTTTTTCGGCCGGTAGGTAACGGTCAGGCCGATGCAATTCGGATCGCCCAGGGCCCTCACATACTCGTAATTCTCGTCAAACTCGATAATCTCGCCCATTGCCTGCTCACAGATGTAAATGTGCTCATCCTCTGTGACATAGATGCCGGTCGGAGCGCTGATCGTGCTTTCCGTTCCGTCCTCACGGGTATAGTCTGTAATATAAGTAACATTCTCAAATTCACTGTCCGTGATAATGATGCGGCCGTTCATGATAATGTAGACCTTGTCATTCCGGTAGAAGACACCAGAGACACTCGCCATACCGTCCAGCCCCAGGTCCGACGCGTAAACCGTTCGCTCCAGCTCGTACGCGTCCGGAGCCGCCACAACGTTGCCCCAGATGTCGTAGGAATAGGAACCGGTGGCCGCATCCGCCACGGTGCCGGTCAGAAGGACCGCGCACAGCACGAGAGAAAGCCCGAGAAGGCACTTATTCCAAATATTTCTTATTCTTTGCATACGCACCTCTCATTCTTTCATACCAGATGTCGCCATGGTCGATACCACGTTGTTCTGCATAAACAGGAACACGATGAGCGGCACAAGGAACATCACAACAGAAGCTGCCGCAGAGATGCCCGCGTAAGAGCTGCCCACGCCGCTGATCTTACCGTTCGCGAGCTGCTGTACGACGTACGCGAAGCCCTTCTTCGACTCGGTATAGATAAACTTGTCGCCGGTGTTGGTCCAGAAGCTCTGGAACACCAGGATGAACGCGGTCACGAGCGCCGGCTTTACGATCGGCATCACGACGGAAAAATGAATCTTGACATAGCCTGCCCCGTCCAGCTGCGCCGCTTCCAGCAGAGCGTCCGGGATCTGCTCCATAAAGTTTTTCATCAGGTACAGTCCCAGCGTCGAAGCGAAGCCGGGGATAATGATCGCCCACTGCGTGTCCAGCATGCCAAGGCTGGCGATGGTCAGGAAGTTCGGGATCATGGTGACTGTCGCGTTAAACATAAGAGAATACACGATCAGCTGATTGATAAACCCGGATCCCGGGAACTTGTACTTCGCCAGAGGGAACGCGCACAGGGAGGCCAGCAGAATATGGCCTGCCGAGCCGATCACCACGACGAACAGGGAGTTGAACAGGGATCTCGTCACCGGAACCACTGTATTCGCCAGGACATTGATGAAGTCGCGATAGTTGTCCAGCGTCGGGTTGGACACCAGAATCCTCGGCGGGAAGATGAACATCTCGTTCATCGGCTTCAGGGACTGGCTTAACATGTACACTACAGGAAAGAAGAACGCCACGCCGATGATCAGAAGAAACAGGCCAAGGATCACATTGCCCCAGAAGCTTCTGCTGGACTTCTTGACGAACGGCGTCGTGTCCGTCACTGCTTTCCTGTCATAATACCTCTTTTTTAATTTCGCTACGAATTCCATTATCGTCCCTCCTTCCCGTCACGTTCCAACCTTGCGGATGAACTTCTGAATCAACAGGTTGCACACAATCATCAGGACGAACAGAACGACCGCGATCGCGGAAGCGTAGCCCATCTCCATACGGATGGAGCCGTAGTCGTTCAGATGGTTGACGATCGTATGGGACGCGTAGTTCGGGCTCGGGAATCCCACCAGGGAGTCGCCGACGCTGCCTACGGAGAGGGAGCTCGTGATCGTCATGACCGCGCCGAACAGAAGCTGTGGCTTCATGTTCGGGAGTGTGATGTACCACAGCTCCTGCCAGCGGTTGCGGATGCCGTCGATCGCGGCCGCCTCATACTGGGACTCGTCCACGCCCTTCATACCTGCGACAAAGGACAAAAAACCCACGCCGCAGCTCATCCACAGGGACGCCAGGATCACGACGATGATGACGTAGTCCGAATCGGACAGCCACAGGATCGCCTCCTGCGTAATTCCCAGGTTTTTCAGAAGCGCGTTCAGATAACCGTTGCTGTCGTTGGAAAAAATCTGGGTAAACACCGCGATCACCGCGGTACCTGCCATACTCGGTGCGTAGAAGATCACGGTGAGGACCGTCCCCAGCGTGTGGGGGAGCTCATTGATCATCCACGCAAGGAGGAAGGACAGGATGTATCCTCCCGGACCCACGATCACGGCGATGATCAGCGTATTCTTGATCGCCGTAATGAAAATAGAGTCATTCAGGAAAAGCTTGTAATAATTCTGAAGGCCGACAAAATTCGCCTTCTCCAGTACGTTGTAATCCGTGAAACTGAACCAGATCGCCTTTAACACCGGGTAGACAACGAACACCGCGAACAGAATCATAAAGGGTGCGATCATTGCGTACAGGGGGATGCTGCGCTTTGCGTCTCTGGCTGTCAGCTCCATCTTTCTTTTCAATGTCATTTTATTTGCTGCCATATGTACCTCCCTCCCCCTTTATTCTGCCGTGTTCAGGCCGAACTCGGTCCGCTTCGACGTGATTTCTTCATTGATATCATCAATCTTCAGGTACAGAGTGTCTACCGGATCCACGCTTTCCGTCACAACTGTGACAAATGCGTCACGGATGGTACGTCCCGTGATGTAACCACCGGGGATCTGCGGCTCTCCCTTCAGATCATCCAGAAGTGAAAGGACTACTTCCTTAAAGGTCTCGTTCAGGCTGCCGTTCGCGATCGCGTCCACATTGGCCACCGGGAATTCGGCTGCCTCGCCGTCCTCCGCCTTGAGTTCCATGGAGTAGCTGCTCTGCGTGTCCTCGCTGGTCCACCATTTCAGGAACTCCCACGCCTCGTCCGTCATGCCGTCCTGTTCGACCGATGTCGATACGATGAAGCAGGTACTGATCATGGCCGCCGCCGTATGGTCTACTGTGCCGTCCTCCTGCTCGGTGCCAGGGATCTTCGCGATCGACCACTTGCCGGAAATCTCCGGAGCGGACAGGTTCAGAGAGTTTACATAGGTGTAGTCCACCACCATCACCGGAATCTCGCCGGTGCGGAAACGGGTCACGAGGTTCACGGAATATTCCAGGCCCTGGTTGGTATAATACTCGGTCCACTCCTTGAAAACCTTCATCTCATCCACGCCGTCAAGCAATGTGCTAGTATTGTCTTCGGAATACAGCTCATATCCCTGCTGGTAAAGCATGGAGAGGAAAATCTGGTTCACCGCGATGGTCGTGGAGCTCGTGCTGCCGCCGAGGGTCAGGTACTCGTTGCTGCCCAGGTATACGCTCATGTTTTCCGCTTCCAGATACGGAATCAGGGCAATCAGGTCGTCCCAGGTCTCCGGCACATCCAGCCCCAGGGATTCCAGGACGTCGATGCGGTAAATCATGACCGGGAAGGAGAGCTGATCCGGAAGTCCGTATACGCCGCCCTCATATTCGAGCATGGAGCGCACGCCCTCCGGGAATCTTTCAAACACTTCCTCAAAGTCTTCGAACTGTGTCAGGTCATATGCCGCATTGCGGTATGCGAAGTTCGTCGGCTGACTGTAGCTGGACTGGAGCACCACATCCGGACCCTGCCCCGCCACCGTGGACGGAAGTACCGTATCCGCGCTGACCATGCTGAGGTTCACCTCGTAGTCGCTGTCGGCAAACTCGGCGTTCACCAGCTTCTGAATGATGTCATACTCGCTCCGGGTATCGACGGTCACCCACACGTCCAGCTCCTGTTTCTCGGTGCTGTCGTCGGTCTCGCTCGCGTGCACCTTAAAATCGTTGGTAAAGGAGCCGAGGAACGCGTTCCACGCGTGTGCCATCTGCGCAAGCACGGTGCCGTTCGCCGCCGGAAGCTCATAGCCGTTTCCGGTCACTACCAGGTAATCCAGCTCGAGCGGAATGTCATTGACACTGTTTACCCAGTCGCCGAGGGCGGAAAGCTTGTCGCTGAAGTCGGACAGATATTTCGCGATATTATCCGGCTTGTCGATCAGGATGATCATGGTATTCATCAGATCGACCACGCTCGAGGTCTTGTTTGAAGAGTCCATACTCTCGCCGAACATCTCCACCACGTCGTTCAGGCGGGTGTACTCCTCAAGCAGGACTTCTTCCATATCTTCTACGTAGGTCGTGATGCTGTAATCGCGGTAAATATCCGGATCCGTGCCGGTCACGGCCGTAATCTCGCGGTACAGGTTGTTCAGATTGTTCACGCTCTCTGTCGCCAGATCCACCGCCTCCGCCAGGTCGCCCAGCGTCGCCGTCAGCGTGATCGTATTGTCCCCCGCCTCAAGGTAGAAATAATAATCCTGGTCGTCATCCCCAAGATAGCCGATCTGCCAGTCCGGCGCATAGTCGAAGTCGATCTGCGCGGCCTCCTCAAACGGAAGCTCTCCGTTGATCGTCAGATATCTGGAGGAATAAAACCCTCTGTTCAGGTACTGCTTGTAGCGGATGGCGATCCTGTACAGGCCGCTCTCCTCCACCGTTACTGTCCAGGTCATGCTCTGTCCTTCGCTGTCCCAGTTGTCCCCGCCGATCGTATTGTATACGATGTAGGTCGCGTGGTACGGCTGTGTCGCGGCTGAGGTACGGTCATTATTCGGAGAAAGGGAAGAGGTGGATTTCACCGTCGTATCCTCCGCCTGAATCACGATCGCCCCGTCCTCCATATCCGCCAGGCTGATCTCTTCTGCGTCTTCATAGTAAGCCAGGTACTCTTCATAGGTGAGTACGCTGCTCGCCGGAACCAGTGAAACACTCGAGATACCCAGTGTAGACTGGACGGACTCGAGAGTCACCGTGTTGATCCCTTCTTCAAAATAAAACATATAGCTGCCCAGGGTATCGCAGTCTGTCGACTCGATATAGGCAACTCCCGGGCCTTCCTCCTGCACCTGCGCCGGCGCGGCCTGGTTGCCGTCGGTATTATTCAGCCAGTCCTTATTTTCATCCACCCACAGGCGGTTGATCGTCAGATCCTCGCAGTCGTCAAACGGCAGCTCGCCGTTGATATAAAGATTGCGCAGGATACTCTGCGTGCTGGAGGTGTCCGGGTAGTACGCAAGCTGAATATGATAATAGCCGGCCTCTTCCACATCAAAAGACCAGGTGATGGTTCCTTTCTCACCTGTCCACACGATGTCGCCGTCTTCGGAGATCTCGTCCAGATCCTCCTCCTCATATTCACCCGCGCTTACGGTGATCGTCTTTGCACTGTCGCTCACATAAGCGTCCCCACATTCCTCAATGTAATCGTCATAGGTGACGGTATCCGAGGAAGTGTAGTTTACCTGCAGCGCAAGGACTTCCTCCCGGGTCTGGGCATAATCGTCCGCGGACGCGAGCCTTAACGCCACGATCGCCACAACAATCAGCACTGCCAGGATGGCTATATTACGAATGCGCGCTCTCTGCTGCTTTTTCTTTTTCACGCCATCAGTCCTTCCGTTATCATAGTAGAAAACGGCTGTGGCCCGCTGTTTCGAGCAGCCACAGCCGTATATTTTATAGAAGCAATTTTCTTACGCCCATTGTCGGCACAATCTGGCTTTTAAATATGCCAGGTTACTCTTTCGTTCCTTTCCGGCCAGTCCGAGAAACGGATTCCGCCGTTTGTGCAAAATCATTTTCCGATCCCGGATAAACCAGACCAGAAGTCATCGCCGTGCCAGGGCGATCAGAACCGTCTTAGTCTACAAGTCCCAGATCCTGCATATTCGCAAGGCCGGAATTGTAATAGCTCTCCGCGGTACTCCGTGCATCCTGGCCTTCCGCGAGAACATCCGCCGCGAAGCTCCAGATATCTACAACACCCGCATCGTCGAATGTCTTCGCCCAGTCAAAGGTCACTCTGGTGTGGCCCCAGTCATACAGCTCGTAGTCTTCTACTGTGCAGAAGCTTCTCACTGTACCAGCCTCGAAACCGATCTCAGCCTCTTCGCCGGCCTGCTCTGCTTCCCACGCTGCATACATCGCCGTTGCTCCGGACGGATTGCAGAGATCGTTGTAATCCTTCGCGATCATGAACAGTGTGATGTCGTCGATGCCGGTCCTCTCAGCCGCGTCGCTGATCACAACTGTCGGGCTCCAATAAGCCTGCGCGATCTTGTAGGTGTCACTCAGAGTCGTGTAGTCGCCGTCGCAGGTCACGTTGCTGCCCCATGGCCAGTAAACGATACCGAACTCGCCGATGGAATCCTGCAGACCGGACAGCTGCCACATCTCAACCATGGTCATTACATAAGAAGTATTCAGATCAGAGGTGCCGTACGGAACGCTGATGCTGGTATCACCATTCTCATCCGTGGAAACCTCCATCGGAGCCGCCAGGCCAAGCTCAATCAGCTGGGTGTAGAATTCCATCGCCTCGATGTAGTTCTCATCCGTGATGCCGATCGTACCGTCAGAATTCACAGCCTCAACGCCGTTCGCGCTGCCCGCCATGGTCGCCCAGTGGAAATAGTGGGTGGAAATCGGATATACGCCGTCCGGAAGCTTCGCCTTCAGCTCGGTCAGATACTCGATGCAGTCGTCATAGCTCCACTCGCCCGCGAGGAACTTCTCGGTCGGCGTCACATCCATACCGATCTCCTCAAGGTAATCGCGGCTGTACACCAGCATGTAGGTGTCGCCGATGTTGTCAAAGGTAAGGCCGTATACATTGCCCTGCCAGGTAACTGCGTCCGTGTAAAGGGAACCAACCTGAAGCTGCTCATAGGTGTCTGTGATATCAGCGATGTAGCCGCCGCCGATCAGGGCGATCAGAGCGTCCATGTCAGCCGCCAGGATATCCACGCAGCCCTCGCCGCTCGTCAGAGAAGAAATGATAATGTCAGACTCATTGTATCCGTCGTAGCCCTCCGGATAGGTGTACTGAAGTACGATATTGTACTTCTCCTCAACCTGCGCCGCATAGTCCAGATAAACGGTGTTGTCATCCGTGGAATCCGGATCCAGCTTGTTCCAGTTGCCGCCGTAAACCTTTACGACCTGTCCTCCGAAGTCATAACTCTCTTCCTCCGCAGAAGCCGTGATCATGCCGGTCGTCAGACTGGCGATCATGCCCGCCGTGATTGCAAGACTCAGTGCCTTCTTAAGCGTTGTTTTTTTCATCCTATTTCCTCCTTCACATTGTTGCTTAACATTATGGTGAACATAACGTAACACGTATTTCCTCCTTTGTCAAGCAGTTTCTGTCATTTTCGATTATTTCCCCCAAAATTTCTTAAAATCTTTTGTGTGTTTTTTCCGATAAATTTCCCCGGCCGAAAAATATGCACGGAAAATTATTTGTTTTTTGGGAAAATCCGCCAAAAATTTTTTAATGAAAACGTTGTTTAACAATTGTGACAAAATTGTGAAACATTTATCTGTAATTGTCAGTCTTTCAGGGCTGCCTGCCGGAATTCGACCGGCACATACCTGATCCCGATGCCCGCGGTCTCATTCAGATAGATGTTCGGCCCATGAAAGACGGGACCGCCCTCATAGGGATCTTCCGCACACAGGGACGGCCCGTCGAGGTCGGCCATCGTGACGCAGCTCCTCGCCGCCGCCAGATGGACGCCTGCGCTCACGGAGACCTTGCTCTCCAGCATGCAGCCGATCATGCATTTCACCTGATGACGGTCTGCCAGATCGCAGATCCGCTGTGCCTGATAGAGTCCGCCTGTCTTCATCAGTTTAATATTGATCAGGTCTGCCGCGTGCTCCTCAATCACTCGCTCAGCTTCTTCATAAGAAAACACACCCTCATCCGCCAGAATCGGCGTACCGACCGCGTTCGTCACCGCCTTCAATCCACGGAAATCATGGCAGGAGAGAGGCTGCTCGACCAGCTCAACAGCAAGATCCGCATCCTCCATCGCACGGATGGTGGAGATCGCCTCCTCTTTTGTCCAGCCCTGGTTCGCGTCGACGCGCAGCACCACATCCGGGCCGACCGCCCGGCGGATCGCACGCACACGCTCCACGTCCTTCGCGCCGCCCTTGCCAACCTTGATCTTCAGAATCCGGAATCCGTCTTTGATCGCCCGCAGGCTGTCGGAAACCATCTTCTCCGTCTCATCTACGCTGATTGTAATGTCGGTCTCAACCACGGGCGGAAAATCGCGGGCACTCCCCATAGAACTTTTCGCGTCTCCCTTTTTCGAAGCGATACCCCCTGTCGACAGCGGAGCCTTTCCATACGGTTCGTTCTCAAACGGCATTGCTTTCGGGCACGCCTTATCTTTCAGGGAGTCACATCCCTGCTCTCCTTTTTCCCCACAAGAAGTCTTCTCTGCGCATCTATCTTTCAGCACCTGGTACAGCGGCCTCCCCATCTGCTTCGCGTACAGATCATACAGCGCGATATCCACCGCCGCCTTCGCGGAGGTATTCTTCGCGATAGACTTCTCCATTTTTTCCATCACTGCATCCAGATCGAGCAAGTCCATCCCCAGGATAGCCGGTGCGATATAGCTACAGATCGCCGCCTCGATGGATTCCTTCGTATCTCCCGTAATCACTGCTGTAGGCGGCGCCTCGCCAAACCCGACGCTGCCATTCTCCGCCGTAATCCTCACAATCAGGTCATTGATACAGTCCACCGTCCGCAACGCCGTGCGAAACGGAGTCACCAGCGGAATACGGATGTATCCGATCTCTATTTTCTGGATTTTCATAAAAAGCCTCCCCTCAGAAGTTGACTATTGTTTCTGCGCCTTCATTTTCATGCCACAAAATCCGGGGTGGTCTGCATCTTTAATTGTGCCACCTCCGCATCTAAAACTTTGAGCGAATCATCCCACAGGCCTTCTTCTGATAATAAGCTTTTCAGCTTCAGATAATATTCATCATTCCAGATAATCGTTGCCATAAACGCTGAAAATTCGGCTGTCTTTATTCCTTTGCTGAGCATATTTCGGCATCTTCTCAACACTCTGTTTTTTACCACAACATCCGTGCAAAGGCTTTCCTTCTTATCTTTCACCAGGTCATAAAGATCCCGTATCTCATCAGTCAGCTTTTCTCCCGCCTGAAAACGCAATAAAACCAGATTCTTTGTGTCATTCAATCCCAAAACATCCACTGTCGTTTCTACAAATTCCCTGACATTCTCATTTCTACTCCGATACCGGTAATTTTTTAAATAAAAGTAATCACGCGGATCCTGTTCAAAAGGATTTACAACAGGTTGTTCATATGTATCATGAGTACTCTTAGACGAATTACAACGACTGCAAGATGGATTGAGATTTTCCCACGCTACAACCTCATCCTCATATTTATCCTTATAGTGATAGTGATCTATGCTCATAGCTTCATGTCCGGAACCAATCAGGCGTTCACAATAAGCACACTTCCCATTAGATTCTTCCAAAAGGCCATCTTTAATAAATCCACGATCCCAGACCCGTTTTGTTTTATCCTTTTTAAACTCAGCCGTCAATTTTTTCTGCAGCTCGTCCGTCAGTTTTTCAGGCTTCGTCATTCGCTCTAATTTAATCATCCAGGTCTAATCCTCCCACTCTGTTATCTGCATATCCAGAAGCTTATTTAAAATATTACCCGGATGCAGCATTTCCTTCAAGGCAGCATACTGCCGCAAAATCTCGTCTTTATCTTCGCGATTCATTGCTTCGTCATAAGCTTTTAAAGTTTCCGTATACAGTTCAGACTCTGTGTCAGGAATTTCCATAACATATTTCAAAATTTCCTCCACCGTCCATCCCTGAAGGCCAAACCGTCCCAATTCCAATTCTTTGAGACGGGTATTGCCATTCTCGTCATATGTCAGCGGGATAATTTCATTCCTGTCGAGCGTCTGCAAAACATGAGGGCTATGGGTAGTAATAATAAGCTGTGCCTTCGGCAAGATTGTTTTCAAAGCGTTGACCAGCTTTCCCTGCCAGGAAGGGTGCAGATGCAGATCTACTTCGTCAATCAGAATAATTCCCTCAAAGCTTTCTGCATTTTTGGGGGCCTCTGCAGTCCGATACTCTATCTCCTTTATAAGACCGAGAATAATATTAATACTGCTTTTATATCCCGAAGACAAATATTCATAATAAATATCCCCTTTTGTTGTAGACAAAAGAATGTCCAGGGAGCTTCCATTTACAGTTTTAAATGATACGGATTCATCCAGTATGTGAAATACTTCCTTAGCCAGATGAAAATTAATATTCTGTTCTTTTGTCAGGCTGCCCGGTTTGTCTGCGAAAAGAAAACGATTCACAAACCATTTTTTAATCCCATCAGCAGGAATTCCTTCCACCGCCAGTCGGCTGTTCACAGTCGGATTCCTTTCTGGATCATTCGATATGGCCTTGAGTTTCTGATAATCCAATTCCTGATTCTTTCCCATATTTATAAGATAACCGGCATACTGTCTCCAGCCCATAACAGTCCGAGACGATGATGGCTCAAAATCAGCAATTTTTACATGCTTTTTCTCAGTCGAAGCATCTCCGTTATTTTCTACAGATATTTCGATATCATAACTGCCTTCCCTGGACAATGCGTATCTTTTTAATCTTGAATGTACTGCATATCCAAATGCATCAGCTATAACATTCAATATTGTCGTTTTCCCGACGCCATTTTCTCCACATATTACGTTGAGGCCTTCATGAAAAGAGAGTTCAAGGTTCTTAATCCCTCCGATTTCATTAATTTTTAACGTCCTGATTTTCATGATAAAGGGTTCCTTTCTTCATCTCGACTCACCTTTTTTACAACCTGCTCTTCATTAAAAAAATTCCCATACAATCCATATGATTTTCCGCAAACGCAGCAAAACACGTTCCTTTACTCCAGGATTTGTTTTATTCTACCATAAAAGTCATGTGCTTACCACTGATTATTTTACAAAGTAAAACGACTAAAGTCGTTTACTATAAAATATGGCAACAAAGCCCCGCGCCGACAAAGGGCACGAGGCTTTGGCTTTATGATACGCAACCATGGGAATTCCCCCGGCTAATTGCATACAGACCGCATAGAGACGGTTTTCGCATGGAAAATTCACCCCATCGAAAAGCTCTGCCTTACAGCGCAGTCACATAGGTGAAGACGAAGTTGCCACAGGAGTAAACGAGTCCTTCGTAGTTGGTGTCGTCAAACAGATAGCTGTTCATGCTGTGCAGGATCACCGTCACCGGAAGGTCTTCCGCAAGGATCGCTTCCATCTCTTTGTAGTACTCCCACTGCTCGCTCTGGTCAGAGGTGCTGATCGCAGACTCGTAAGCAGCCGTGTACTCCTTGCTTGAATAGAAGGAGTTCGCGTTCTCGGTACCGATCAGGCAGCTGTACATATTGGAAAGGTCGGTGTAATCCATGTACCATCCGAAGTAAGCGAGGTCATAATTGCCTTCTCTTCTTGCAGCCGAGAAGTCTTCGATCTTCTCTACCGTGATGGTGTCGATTCCAAGTACTTCCTTCCAGTCGTTGACAATCGCCTCAGCGATCTCCTTGCGGCTGTCATTGTTTACAATGTAGGTAAGGGTCGGGAAGCCTTCGCCGTCCGCATAGCCCGCCTCTGCCAGAAGCTCTTTCGCCAGCTCACAGTTGCCCTCATAATCCTCGGTGTCATACCACGGATCCGCGTAGTCAACAAAGTCTGTGCCGTCTTCATTGGTGTAGCCGCTGCACGCGAGCGTATAGCCCAGCTCATCGTTCAGGTCGCGGATGGAGATGATTCTCTCGCGGTCGATCGCCAGGGACAGAGCCTTGCGGACATTCGCGTCCTTGAGCACATCGTTGCCGTTCTCGCCAAGATTGAACATGACGCAGTAGTTGTTATTGCCTGCCGTATAGAAAAGACCGTTGCCTTCCATACGGGCCGCTTCCTCATCCGGGCACATATCCGAATACATAATGTCTCCGCTCTCAAAGGAAGCCAGAGCCGTGCTCTCCTCGGACATCAGCATCCAGTTGATTGTACCTACGGAAATGCTGTCAGCGTCGTAGTAGTCCTCGCGGAGCTGCAGCACGACCTGCGCCTCATGATCCCAGCTGATCATTTCGTACGGTCCGTTGTAAACTGCCGCTTCCGGATCGGTCGCGTAAGCATCGCCATACTCTTCTACATAGTCCTCTCTCACCGGATAGGTAGACGGGAATGCCAGTACTGACGGAAGGAAGCTGCACGGTGCGCTTAAGTTGATGACTACTGTGGAATCATCCGGCGCTTCGTAGGACTCTGCCACGTCTGAAAGCAGGGATGAATAATCTCCGCCCGACACTTCCAGATTCTCAAAGCCGTAGATAAAGTCGCCCGCGACTACCGCCTGGCCGTCCGACCAGGTAATGTCGTCCCTCAGTGTGAAGGTCCATGTCAGTCCGTCGTCGCTGATTTCCACGGACGCCGCCTGCCCGAGCACCACATCGCCGTTCGCGTCAAGCTTGTAAAGTCCCTCAAACAGATGACGGCACGCGGAAAGGCCGTTCAGGTAAGACCCGGTCGCGGTGTTCAGCTGCATGGAGTCTTCGCTTCCGCCGGTGATGGAGATCTCAATCTTGTCCGTCTCCTCGGCAGCTGCGCTCATCGGCAGGGACGTCGCCACCATGCCGAGCGCAAGAGCAGCAGCAAGTGTTTTCCTGAAACTCTTCATAATGATATCCTCCTTTTTTGTGAGAAGGTGGCGGACTTGCTTCCTGTCCATACTCCTTCTCGTTTACTGTGACATGATCCGTATCCGCGAAGCGGATGCCGGAACTCAGGCCAGGCTCATCGCAAGCAGTAAAGTGACCTGCGTCGTTTACTATAAGGCTAAGATGGCCAGGCTTTCTTTTATATAAACTCCTCGCATACGAGAAAGTTCATACCGTACCCTGAATTTTCACTTCTTCATCTTCGGATCCAGCGCATCCCTCAGCCCGTCGCCAAACAGATTGAAGGACAGAATGATCAGGCTGATCAGTGCTGCCGGGAAAACGACGCGGTAGGTATAGGAGGTAATGCCGTTCAGCGCCTCCGACGTCAGGCTCCCCAGGCTGGCCATCGGAGCCGACACGCCGATCCCGAGGTAGCTCAGAAACGCTTCCGTAAAAATCGCAGACGGAATCTGCAGCATGACTGTCGCGATCAGCTGTCCGATGCAGTTCGGCAGCAGATGCTCCCGGATCAGCCTGCCCTTCGTGCAGCCCAGCGCCTCGGCGGCTGTCACGTAGTCAAAATTCTTCAGCTGCAGGATCTGCCCGCGGACTATCCGGGCCATCCCCACCCAGTACAGGCAGCCGTACACAATAAAAATCGCAATCAGCCCAGAGCCGATCTTCTGCAGCCCGGAAAAGAACGGCACCGTCTCAATCAGGGTGTCGAGCGGATCGCTGATCGCCATTTTGATCACGACGATCAGCAAAATCTCGGGGATGGAATAGATAATATCAACAATCCGCATCATGACGATGTCTACCTTGCCGCCGATCAGACCGGCAATCGCGCCGTAGATGCTGCCCACGATCATGACAATGACAGCAGACACCAGGCCAACCGTGATCGAAATACGGGAGCCGATCATGCACCGCACGAGGGTATCCCGCCCAAGGCGGTCCGTGCCGAACGGGTGCGCCAGGCAGGGCCAGAGCGCCTCGTCGCCACGCACCTGCTGGTCGTAGGTATAGGGGGACAGTAGCGGGCCGACGAACGCGAACAGCATCAGCAGCACAATCAGTACCATCGCCGTCATCGCGATCCGGTTCGACCGGAGTCTCTGCCAGCTGGCCTTCCAGTAGCCGATCTCCTCCGTATCCAGCGTCTCCTCCTGGAAATACCCTTCGTCCAGAGGTGTAAAATCCTCCGGAGAAATTTTGTTCTGAAAGCTTAAAACATTTACCTTCATTATGCAGTCCTTCATTTGCCAGATCTGCTTCATTATCCACAGACCTGCTGTCTTCTTTCTGACCGGACAGGGGAGCGTATACTGTCCGCCGCTCTCTTAATCCAGTTTGATTCTCGGATCCACGATTTTGTATAAGATATCACACACCAGATTCATCAGGACAATCAGCGCGGAGTAGAAAATCGTAACGCCCATGATCATCGTGTAGTCGCGGCTGCTGATCGAGCTCACAAAATACCGCCCGAGCCCCGGCACGTTAAACACGCTCTCGGCCACAAATCCACCCGTAAGGATGGACGCGGTCAGCGGCCCCAGGTACGTGATGACCGGGATCAGGGAATTTTTCAGCGCATGGACAAATACCACGACAAGCTCCGACATTCCCTTGGCCCGCTCCGTGAGCAGATAATCCTGGTTCATGACCTCCAGAACGCTCGCCCGCGTCAGGCGCGTCAGATACGAGGTCGGATAAATCGCCAACGTGAGCATCGGCATCACCCAACCGCCCGGCTTGCTGTAGGTCACGGGCAGGACGCCCAGGTTGACCGCCAGGATAATCATCAGCGCTGAGGCGACCACATAGCCCGGCATCGAAATCCCTAGCGAGGAGATCACCCGGATGATAGAATCCGGCAGCTTGTCCTTGCAGAGTCCGGAAATACAGCCCAGCGTAATTCCAAAGACAATCGCGCACAGCAGCGCCCGCGCGCCCAGGGACATGGAGACGGCAAAGGACTCCGTGATGATGGTCGTCACCGCGCGGCCCTTTTGCAGGACGTAGCTGGTGCCCATATCCCCATGCAGCAGATTCTGGAGGTAGCGAATGTACTGTATGTAAACCGGCTGATCAAGCCCGTATTTCGCGATCAGGATCGCCCGGCTCTCCTCCGACGCCTTCTCAGACATGAACGGGTCGCCCGGCATCAGGTTCATCAGGAAAAACGTGATCGTGATGATCGCGAAAAGGCTGATGAGCGCAAGTAATACCCTTTTTATAATGTATCTTGCTGTCTGCATCCAATTCCTCCCTGTTGGGGTTCATTTCCCCAGGTTATCGTTCCCCCGGTTCTCATCGCTGCAGCAGAAATGTTCCCCTGTCATTTCGTCAATTTTCATGGCACGCCACAAAATGCCCCATGCTCTGCTCTTTAAGCTCCGGCATCTCTTTCGCGCACCGCTCTGTCGCGTGAGGGCATCTGGTGCGAAACGGACATCCGGACGGCGGATTCAGGGGACTCGGCACCTCTCCGGTAAGCCGGATTCGTCTGCGCTTCGCGCTTAAGTCCGGATTTGCGATCGGGATCGCGGAGAGCAGCATCTGCGTGTAAGGGTGCTTCGGGTTCCGATACAGCTCGGCGCTCTCGGCCAGCTCCACCATGTGCCCCAGATACATTACGCCGATGCGCCGGCTGATATGCTTCACAATCGCCAGGTCATGCGCGATAAACAGGTAAGTCAGCCCCCGCTTCTCCTGCAGCTCCTCCAGCATATTCACAATCTGTGCCTGAATCGACACATCCAGCGCCGACACCGGCTCATCGCAGACAATAAAACCCGGATCTACAGCCAGCGCGCGGGCAATCCCGATCCGCTGCCTCTGCCCGCCGGAAAACTCATGCGGAAACCGGTTGTAAAACTGACTGTTCAGCCCCACCAGGCTCATCAGATCCAGGATCTTCTCCCGTCTCTCGTCCCTGGTCGCGTACAACTTCTGAATATCCATCGCCTCGCCGATGATATCCGCCACCGTCTTTCTCGGATCCAGTGACGCATACGGATCCTGAAAAACAATCTGCATCTTACCTCGGTATGGCCTCATATTTTTATCCATAATGGACTCATTTTCATAGATAATATCCCCCGAGGTCGGCTCCTCCAGCCGCAGCACCGCGCGTCCGAGCGTCGTCTTGCCGCAGCCGCTCTCCCCCACGATCCCCAGCGTCTCGCCCCTGTGAATCGAAAAGCTCACATCATCGACCGCCTTCAGATCCGTCTTTTTAATAAAACCGGTCCGCACCGGAAAATACTTTTTCAGGTGTCTGACCTCCAGCAGCACATCGGCCGCACCGGAGTCACCGCTTGCTGTCCTCTTTTCATTTCCCAGTAATTCTTCTGCCATTCCTGTCCTCTTTTACCGTAAACGACATAAGTCTTTTCACCTTTTTGCAACTGCTATGTACTTCCCCGTCACAGGGACTGCCCGCCGGCCGACAGCATCGTCCAGCATGCCGCGCAGTGTGTTTCATCAATTTCAAACAGCGGAGCGTCCTCCTTCACACAGATCCGCATGGCCCGCGAGCACCTCGGCGCGAACGCGCATCCCGGCTTCACACTGCTCATATCCGGCGGATTTCCTTTGATCGGCCTGAGCTTTTCATTGTCATCATTCTCAATATCCGGCACAGACTCCAGCAGTCCCTTCGTATAAGGATGCCTGTAATCATAAAAAATCTGGCGGCTCGTACCCTCTTCCACAATCTTTCCGGCATACATCACCACAATCTTATCGCAGATATCCGAGACCACCCCCAGATCGTGAGTAATAAAAATAACCGCCATCCCAAGCCGGTCCTTCAGCTCCCGGATCAGGTCAATGATCTGCGCCTGAATCGTCACGTCCAGTGCCGTCGTCGGCTCGTCCGCGATCAGCAGATCCGGATCGCACGAGAGCGCCATCGCAATCATCACGCGCTGCCGCATCCCGCCCGAAAACTCATACGGATACTGCTTCAGCCTCCGCTCGGGCTGGTTGATCCCCACCAGTTCCAACAGCTCCAGCATCCGCGCTTTCCGCGCCGCCGCATCCATATCCGTATGCTTTTTCAGCGCCTCATTCAGCTGGTATTCCACCGTAAAAAGCGGATCCAGCGAAGTCATGGGATCCTGGAAAATCATGGCAGCCCGGTTCCCCCGCAGTTCCTGCAGTTCCTTTTTCTCCATCTTCAGGATATCCCGCCCGTCAAACAGGATCTCCCCGCTCTTTACCCGTCCGCTCGGAGGCGTCAGCCGCAGAATCGCGTGGCTCGACACGGACTTCCCGCTGCCCGACTCCCCGACAATGCCAAGCACCTCGCCTCGCCGCAGCGTATAGCTGATGCCCCGCACCGCCTGAATTTCTCCCGTTTTATTAAAAAAGGAAATAGCCAGATCCTTCACTTCCAAAAGAATGTCATTTTTCACGTCTCCCATAGGTTCCTCCCGGAGTTGTTCTTTATTATCTGATTCTGATCTTTGCCATCTGAAACTTTATTATCTGACATCGTCCGCCCAGCTACATTCTTCAGCATTCTGAAGCCTGCAGGATTTTTTACCATATCTGGGTGAGAAATATTTTCTGTTTCTCTCAAAAATTCCCGATTTTTTTCGTTTAAAGTACTTCTTTTCCTAAAAAACAAGCGCAGTAATACCTTCTTCAGGCACCTGCGCCAAAAAAATTATATACGTGTAGACTATACCCTTATTGTGTCTGATTGTCAAGAGAAAAACTTTTTCTGATTTTTCTGGTCGGAATTGCGTATCGCGTCCATTACGTTCTCCCAACCGCCATCCTCAATGCAGTTAATAAACTCCTGGCGCACTTCGCTGTTTGGAATCACGCAATTCACAGAGCTCAGATCTTCCACCGGAAAACCACAGCCGCCAGAAAAAACCGTTTCATCTCCCATCTCCTCCGTTCCGTTGTCAGATACCCCGGGTGAACCAGCAGCGTCAGTACATCATCCGCGCTTTCAAAGGTGGTCATGTCATTCTGATACTTCATTGTATTTACCGAAATCTTTTCACCCGCTATCAGGCGTTCCACTTTTGTCCGCAGTCCGTCCTAGTTCATCTGAATATACGGTTTTAAGGCCTCGTAGGTCTCTGTCTGCGTCCCTGGCGATCTTCAGATGGCTGAACATTTTTTCCAAATCACAGCCCCGGCTATAATAAGCGGTCAGCATATTCGCCGCCATCGACTTTCCAAAACGCCTCGGGCGGCTTACGCTGATAAAACGCTGCTCTGTCATTGCCATGCTATTTGTAAATGCGATCATTTTTGTCTTATCTACGAATATTTTCGAATTCAAAGCCATCTGAAAATCACTGTTATCTGGATTCAGATAAATCCCCATATTCTTACCTCCTCACTCCGCCCTGCACGCAACCCCCGTTTCTTCTTCCAGTTTCCGGCAGATTTCCTCCATCTGGTCGTAGGCTCTGGCGGGCTTTAGAACCAGCGTCTGCGTCCCCGGCAGGTAGGAAGGCAGTTTTCGCAGGGTCACACCATTCTTCTGGCAGGTGCGCTGAGCGAGCAACTGGAGTGCGTTCTGATTCACGCCAGGCGCTATCTTTATACGCCAGCCGGTCTGGTCGGCGATGCGCTGCAAAATGTCCTGCTCCCGGAACCCAAGTGCGGGCGACAGGAAGGAAAGCTGCATATATTTTCCATATTCATCGGTCAGAATGCTCTTTTTGTAGGGAACATATTTCGCACCGGTAAATTCCATGTCAATGCACGACATCGCCAGGTTCTGCTCCACGGGAGCGGAACTTTTATTCTGTACGTCCCGGCTTCCCTGACTGTTCCCGTCCTTGGCGCATTCCCGCACGGAAGGCCAGAAAAACCCATTCCCGGAACTTTTTTTCGGAGCCTTTTCCGGGGTATTTTCATTTTCATACGCCCTCTGGCTGATGCAGCCGGAGGATTCTCCTGCGCTCGCAGCCCGGCCGACATCTTCGGTATCTTCGGCTGCCCCTCCGGCATGCGCAGCCTGTATCCACACTCCTTCGCCCTCAAAAATCAACCGGTATCCGGTCTTACGCTCAAATTCGCGGGCAATCTCCTCCAGTATTCGCCCCGGTTCCACCTGTCCTTCCGACATTTGCTCCGGCTGGACTTTCCTCTCCGAGATTCGCCCCGGTTCCGCCTGTCCTTCCGGCACTTGCGAAAGACGCACGACCACGGCGGAATCCATTTTTCGTATCGAAATTTTCTGAACGGTACTTCCCAGCTTTGTGTGTAACCAGGTCTGCATGGCGTGCTCGTTTGGCTCCTGACTTTTTTGTACCGTCCATTTTGTTCTCTCCTGAAACTGCCGTGCCGCTTCATCAAACCGATCTTCTACCTCCTTCGGGAAATCAAAGAGCAGCTGCACTTCTTCTTTTTCCATAAAATAGCTGATTTTCCGATAAGGAAATCCGGCAAAACACTGCTCAATCTCCTGCTGCAGCCGCTGCGGAGTCATGGTATTCGCCTTTTTCTCATCCTCCCGTATTTCCTCCACGCTCCTGCAGAGGAAAAGGAAGAGCCGCTTCCCGTCTCTGTCAAAATAAGGGCTTGCCGTTAAAATCTCCTGAAGATCGGAAAGTACCTCTTCCGGGGGATTATGCCGCCCGCTCCAGATGTATGAAAGCTCAGCAATGGTAAATTTCCCGTTTGGATAGTGTTCGGTCAGATAATGATAAAATTCTTTCTCCTTTCCGCGTGGGCTGCCTTCCCTCTGCATCGCCCACGGAAAGCTTTTCTTCAGCTGCTGCCTGGGATTTTTCAGGAAAATCTCCTCCGAATCTCCGTCTTTCGGCACAAATACCTTCGTACGGTAATCCAGCTGAAGATCCTTCGCCAGAGATGGGATCACATCCTTATCTCCGTGCACAAGAAAAACATTTCGCGCGGACAGCCGCTCCAGCAGGCTCTCGATCTCAGCCTTGTCCGCGTGCGCGGAAAGCCCCGCACGGCGCAGGGTGCAGCGAACCGGCACCCGGGTGCCGCCCAGAGTGAGGTATCGGCCATCCGTTTCCCCATCTGCGGCAGATACTTCGCCTGATGTCCCGCAATCCACGCAATGGGCTTCGCCTGATACCGTACAACCCACAGCAGCGGCTTTGCCAGATGTCCCGTAATCCACAGCAGCGGCTTTGCTCGAAACCTCACAACCAACAACAGGGGGTTCGCCTGATGCCCCATAATCCGAGGCAGGAGCTTCACCTGATGTCCCATAATCCGAAACAGGGGCTTCACCTGATGCCTTACAACCCTTTGCAGACGTTTCATCTGATGTCTCGTAATCCACGGCATTGGCTTCGCCCAGTATCTCCTCGCTTCCGCCAGGGCAGGCGGGAATATCCACTTCCCCGGCAGTTCCAGGAGCAGCATCCCTTCTCTGCCCTTCCTCCAGCAGCTCCACGATCTGCCGTCCCGGCGCTTCCTCATCCTGATAGCCGGTGATTACGATATATCCGTTTTCCATCGGCGCGATTTTTTTCGCGTATTCCACACTCGGCCCGCCGGTCAGCATCCCCGAGCTGGCCACAAAAATCGCAGGCCCCGCCATTTTAAGCAGATCATCCCGGTTGTCCTTCGGCCCCACCGCGACGATTTCGTCCGAATAAAACAGCTCCCCGCCGCGCTCCGCCTTCTTCGCAAGAGCGTTTTTCAAAAACCATGGATTGCGGCTGTAAGCGACGTTCATATCACGCACCATGCCGTCCACGTATACCTTCGTCTTCGGAAGCTCGCCCTTGTTCATCGCCCTCTTCAGGATCAGCAGCACCTCCTGCGCCCGCCCCAGCGCAAATGTCGGAATCAGCATCTTTCCGCCCTTTGCGATACATTCCGCCGCAGTATCAATCAGTGCCTGCTCCTCCACCTGCCGGTTCGAATGAAGCCGGTCGCCGTATGTAGATTCTACAATCGCGACGTCCGGGCGAAGCTTCGGAATCCGGATCCCCTCGATCGTATTCTGCGCGAACGCGGAAAAATCGCCCGAATAAAACAGAGAGCCCTCTTTGCTTGTAAGATACACGCAGGCCGCCCCCGCGATATGCCCCGCCTGGTACATTGTCAGCGTAATCCCCGGCAGAATCTCCATCGGCTGCTCGTAGCGAACCGCCATCATCCTGCCAAACAGCTGCTCCACATCCTTCTCGGCGTAAGCGGGGATCCCCTCCTCCTGCCGGTTCATCATCTTAATGCTGTCATAAAGCAGCACTCTGGTTAAATCAATCGTCATCGAAATCATGTAAATCCGCGCGTTCGGATACGCCCTGCTGATCACCGGCAGACTCCCGGTGTGATCCATATGGGCGTGGCTGACCACGATCGCGTTCACGCCGCCCTTTTCCTGTATCCTTCGAAAATCTGGCAGCGGATCCGCCCCTGCCTTCTGGCGGATACCGGCGTCCAGCAAAATCCTCTGTCCGCACATTTTGACCAGAATCGAACTGGCTCCGACCTCCATCGCGCCGCCCAGAAAGTCCAGGCTGAGTCTGTATATATCGTTATCGTTTATCATTATCTCCTCCACGTTCGGCTCATTGATAAAAATGTAATGAACACAGCTGTCTTCTCATATGGCGAAGCGGTCAATACCGTTTAATGGTACCTCGCATCTTGTATTGCCTGTATTAATATGTACTTTATCGCACAGGAAGTCAAAATGCAACCAGGTATCGAAAAATTTGCCCCCGGCTTGCAGATGCTGTTTCCCTGTGGTAGAATCATATAATCAAGAAAATCAAGAAGTTTCATAACCGCGAAGATACTGAACCATTACGAAATCTCAGATATTTGCTGCTGTTATGAAAGATAAAACAGAAAGCGGGGAAATAAGTATGAAAAAGATGGGAATCCTGACAATTGCAGCTGTTTTTATGCTTGCGGCCTGTACGATGGTCCCGCAGGCGAAGGAGCTGGTCGCGGATGGTCTTTCATCCTCATCAGTGGCGGCAGAGGCGGGTTCTGTGATGGATCTGCTGTATTATGCGGAGGATGAGCTCAGTTTCGGGGATGCCGGCAAAAGCGGTTCCAATATGGTGCGGGATTTGAGCGGCTCTGGATCCGGATACGATGTGCTGAAGGCCTATGTTGATCTGCTCTGCGACAGCTACGATTTCGAATTGACCGTGGAGCCCTATTATCAGTCAATCTCCAGCACATTTTTTGATTTTGTGCTGACCTATACCGGCAGCGAGACTATGATTGGCGGCGGCGTTACCGGCACATTCAGCAATGCGACCGGCGATATTATGATCTACGGCACAATCGAGCGGGACAAGCTCAAGGGCGCGATCTGGTATGATCCGGCTCTTACAATGGCAGACTACGGATATCGCTATGGTTCGTCATCCTCAGGCAAAAGCCTGATCGGAGATTCCGTGACAGCCGGGCTGTACCGCCTGGATGACGGAAGCTATCAGACCTCCGATGGGCGTCTGAGTGCGGCTGTCGGCGAAGCCATGATGGTCACAGACGGATCTGCCACAACCTGTTCCGCCACTTTTGTGATGGACACGGACAGCGGTCATCAGGAGATCAGCATTGCGAACGGGTACGGAGTAGTCCTGCAAAAATTTTATTTTCCGGCCACCAGAACGCTGCAGACCGGAACAGTCTATACGGAATCCGAATTTATCGTAGAAGCGGATTATGAGACGAACACGGGAGGGATCCATGACAGCATGCCGTCTTACACATGGTCAACCATGTTTGCCTGCGCCCATAATGATTCTTATATCGTGCCGGTGCGTGGGATGAGCGGCGAGATGACCGCGCTTAATGTGCGGGTGATGTATGTAGAGCAGGAGTCCGTGGCCGTATTCTACACCTGCGCACAATTTCAGACCGCTCCATATGAAATTGAGGCGCTGATCGCCGTGTCGATCGGCACCGATACGGTTGTCGCGAACCAGGCGGATGAAGAGTACACGATTTCTACAGGAGAGTCCGTCTCCATCACAGGTCCCTGGGAATTCGATTCCGGATACAACCTCTGGACATGGGAGTTTCTGGAAGGCTCCAATCTTGCCGAAATGTCCGGAACGGTCTCCCAGACCTGTACGGTCACCGGGCATAAAACAGGGGATGTCCGCGTCAAAGTAACCTATGAATACAGCGTGGAGGAAGCGGACGTACTCACCGGCATTGAACGCTCCGTGGGGAAATCAACCACAAGGGAATATGTAATACATATTGTAAATTGAGAAAGGACAGGCGTTCAGCACTGGCCATCACTGGCCGGTGCGAAGCGGCTTGCGGCATCCGCGTACCAGATTTTATGATCGTTCAGGCGAAAAGCGGCCAGCCTCCCTCCATAGACGCATCCGCAGTCCAGCGCAATATGCCCGTTTTTCTGATAAACCAGATCCTTCCCATCCTCCCGGATGATCCGCGTAGGCGTATGGCCAGTGACAAGATAGGTATTTTCATCTGTGAAATAACGTTTTTTATAATCCGCACGAGCAAAAATCAGCTCAGAGACATCATAGCTTTCCAGTGACCTTTCAGCAGAGAAATGATCCAGCCCCGCATGTACAAGCACGTACCGCCTTCCGCCCAGGGCAATGTCTTCATATAAGGAGCACTCGCCAAGATAATCAAGAATATCCCGGCGGCTCTCCATATCCAGAGAGACAAACCGCTTTTCCGTAACGCTCCCACCGTCCTGCGTCCAGTACAGATAGTCCATCAGGTCCTCTGTATCAAGCGCGTCAAGCATCTCATCCGTAATCTCCTGATTCAGCTTTGAGAGAACCTTCATCGCCATATAATCATGGTTTCCCAGAACAGGATAAATATTCGCATACATCATCAGCTTCTGAATCAGCTTAACCGGCTCAGGGCCGCGATCCAGGATGTCGCCAAGAATATACAGTTCATCTTCATCACGAAACGGAATCTGAGAGAGTAATTGTTCAAATTCCACCAGGCATCCATGAATATCAGAAATCACATAAGTCATTTTGTGTGTCCTCTCTTAAGCTTCCCGGCATATCCATTTTTTCTTACCCGCTTCATACAAACCCAGTAGTTGCGTTCTTCTTTCCCGGAAGCCTCACGGATTCGTTTTTCAAGCATCTCCGGCTCTGACATCCAGTCGCCGCGAACGCGACCCATATCCAGACAGCGGCGAGCCTCTCGCAGAATCCTTTCGTCTGCGTCCTGGCGTTGTATTTCGTCCATGACCAGGCTGGCCGCCTCATCATAGGCGGGATGGATGAATCTGCAATGATAGCATTCGTCGTTTATCCGGAGGCTTTTGTCCGACAGGGAAGTCTGCAGCGCCTTCCTGTCGGCCGCTGTCGGATCTGCCTCCATGAGGTATTCCAGCTCAAAGGTATTTGTTTCCCAAACATCCGGCAGATACACGTTGTCCTCGGAGGATTCCTCGATGTGCAGGTAGTAGAGGGACGCCCGCTCCTTACCCTCTTTTTTCCGGATAATACGCCCCAGGCGCTGCGTCCTCTGCCGCTGCACGGATGTTCCGGACAGGATGATGCCCACGGAGGCGTCCGGAATGTCCACTCCCTCGTCCAGAGATTTGCAGGTAACGAGGATCCGCAATTCTCCTGTACGAAAGCGGTCAAGGCTGTTATGGTTCGCCAGTTCGCCCATTTTCGAGTGGCAGCGGCCGACCCGACCCGGATGATCGCGGCTCAGGAGCTCATAAAGCGCCTCTGCCTGGTCAATGCGCTCGCCGAATACGAGGATTTTGTCCTTTTCGTCCAGCAGGCGGATCAGCTCTCTGGCGCAGGAAATCCGCGCGGATGCCTGGCAGACCAGAATTCTGCGTTTATAAGTAAGGCTCATGTAGATGGACGCCAGTTTTGCGAGCGTCCTGTTTTTTCCGACACGAAGCTTTTTCAGCTCGTCAAAAAGCTCCCTCAGGTTCAGCTTTCCCAGCCAGGGAAGCTTCTGGCTCAGCTTTCCGTAGCAATATGTCAGCTCTGCCGTGAGTGCCTCGTATTCCTCCCGCTCTTCTTCCTGAAATGTCAGGGAAATATGGAATATATCGAAGGGACAGATCGTCTTCATGGCCGATGCTTTTGCCATTCCATAGGTGTAAATGCGTGGTCCGAGCGCTCCGGTGAGCGCGCGTCCGGCCCCTCCGGAGGGCAAAGTGGCTGTAAGGCCAAGGGTATAACAGAAAGCCTGCTCTTTGTTGATCCGGTCCTGAAATTCAAAGATCAGGTGGTTCTCTCCGCCCGCGTAATGATGGCACTCATCAGCGATAAGAAGTACCGCCTCTCCCGCAGAAAGCTGCGCAAGAATCTGGCGGGCCAACTCATAACGCGCGGAATTGATCACATAGATCATGTATCTGCAATCGTCGGAGTCCTTCCGGCCGCCGCCGCGCAGGCCGATCTTTTCCTTTATCGCGCAGGGCTTTTCCGGGTGTTCCTCTTCCATTCCCGTGTTGTCATCTTCCCTTGTAATATGTACGGTGCCGTCTTCTCCATAAGGTACGGCACACCCCATTCCGCCTGCGTCTTTCCTTACGGTATCTGTCGCTTCCGCTCCACCCGTTTTTATTGTCTCTTTGTACTCCCGCAGCGCCCTCGCCCACTGGCGCATCAGCGA
Organism: Lachnospiraceae bacterium; assembly: GCA_021203145.1. GTDB lineage: Bacteria > Bacillota > Clostridia > Lachnospirales > Lachnospiraceae > Choladousia. The sequence goes on from JAJQBS010000071.1 coordinate 51,420, forward strand.
GCTTGTGGGAACCACTATTTTCACCAGTACCCTGCGGCCGAGTTTTTCTTCAAGCGCGTCTATCGCGCAAAGGGCGAGCCGCGTCTTCCCGGAGCCGGTGACCGCCTGTACGATACCGCGCCCGCCGCCCTCCAGCCAGCGCTCCAGGCATTCCTCCTGCCACTGGTAAAGCGTCGTGTCCATGCCTGGCCTCCTCCCTGTTGCCCTGGTCCGGATAAACCAGAACCAAACTCCTGTCATTTTGCGCAAACAACCTTTTTAAAGCTCCCAGGTCAGCTCTGACTCAGGAGCGGCCGTACCTCCTCGCAGATCTCATCAAAGCGAATCTGACATTTGCCTTCAAAAATACGCACCGGTATCGGCTGATTCATCCCATAAATCGAAGTCCGGCAGTTCTCCCCGCTCATGTCGTGTACAACCACAACCTCCTGCTGCAGATCGACAATCCAGTATTCCCGTACACCGGCGCGAAGGTACTTCTTAAGTTTTACCGTGGTGTCTTTTCGAGCCGTTGAATCCGATAAAATCTCAATAACCAGGTCAGGCGCACCATAAACACAGCGTTTTTTAATTTTGTCCCTGTCGCAGACCACCAGCACATCCGGCTGCACCATCGTTCTGTCATCGCAGTCCAGCTGCACGTCTACCGGCGAAATGAGCGGTCTGCAGGTTCCCTTTTGAGATCTGATAAAGCCTGCAAGCTGCATGAAAATATCCGCACACCCAATCTGATGTGTCGTATAAGGTGCCGCCATGTCATAAAACACGCCATCAATCAGCTCCACACGCTGGTCATCCGGCAATGCGTAGTAATCCTCCAGTGTGTATTCTCCCTGGCGGCGCTGCCTGCGTCCATACGAAGCCTGTGTCTCACACACGCGATCCCCGCCGGGGGAAATTTCTTTGCCCTCACAGGTAAAAGATGTAAAAGGGTTTTTATCCGTATGGTCCGGCGTCTCCATATTTTCCTGTTTTTCCGGCTCTTTTTGCAAATCTGGGGTTCCCTGCTTTTTCTGCCTGTCCATTTTCTACTCCTCCTCTCAACTCAGGAGCCTGGTCTTCCTCTTTCATTTATAAATGCATATTAGCACATAGCTATCCGCCCGTCAACAGGTTTCTTAAACATTTTCAATATTATTTTCTTTCTATTTATGTCTCTTTATATTTGAAAACTGTAACTTCTAATATGTCTTCTCGCCCGTTTGACAAATGGATGACAGCAGTTCCGCTGATAACCATACTTCTGATAGCTGTTTCTGAGAACCAGGTTGATAACCAGCTGAAAACTATTTCTTCTTTTTATAAAACATTCATTGCATTCTCCGCTGATTTCGTATATACTTTTCCTCAGTGAGTCCTCCGATGGAACGGGGTACAGCTCCCCGTCAGCGGAGATCAATTTTTTAAATATATTTTGCAAAGGATGAAAACCATGAATTACGAAGACCTCTATAAGTCCCTGTCCGCAGGCGAAAAATCCTTAAAGGAAGGTCTCGCGTCTCTTACGCGGCTTCAGAAAACCATTGTCCGTGAGACGGAAAGCGGCGATCTCAAATATCTCTCACGGGATTTGAAGACGCTGTCCCAGACGGCCGCCGCGCTTTCGGCCACGATCGAGAAGCTGAACAGCTCCGTCGAGTCCTTCGATACGAAGGCTTATTTTGAGAACGGCGATTTTGCCGCACAGATGCTGGATATCTGCTATGAGCAGAACGTGGACGTCCAGGGTGAGTTCCCGGTCTATAAGATGTTTCCTTTCAAGGTGAAGATTGACGTGGAGAACCAGGATGTCTATCTGGATAAAAAGCGCATCCAGTGCATGCGGCCTTCCAGCTTTGTAAAGATGGTAAAGGCCGGCCAGGAAAAGCTCCAGAAGGCCCGTTTCAACGCGGAGAGTTATGCCGACGAGCTGGCAGAGACCTACGATCTGGCTCTGCTGAAGCTGAATAAAAAACCCGGAAGCGTTCTTTATCTTACCACACTGTATAAGTTCCTGACTCCCATGGGGCGTTTCCGCAGGGAATATGACATACAGAGCTTCTCGTATGATATTTCCCGCCTTTACGCAGAATTTGTCAAGGGCAACCGCACGTCAAAGAGCGGCAGGGTCTTTGATTTCGAGCCTGCACACAATAAAAATAAGGGGATCCGCATTCTTGACGCGAACGGAAATGAAGAGTTTCTTGTGACGATTTCATTCAGTTCATGAGATATGAGTATCTGTGCGCCCGCAAGTGAACCACCCAGATGCAGGCATCGGAGTGTCAGGCGCGCACGGGAATAAATTTTTAGAGCAGAAAGAAGGGATACTATATGCCTGATTTTGGAAATACGCCCGCCCCGGCAGAGCGTGCGGACAAAAGCCCGCTCGAACAAAGCTATGGGATCCGTTTTCTGACAGATTTCTGGCAGAAGCAGTATCTGCAGGAATATATCCGCGACGGCGGAAGCAAGATCAAGTTTGTCACCGGGCGGACCGGCAGCGGCAAGACACATTTTCTCTGCCTGATGGGCGAGCTGGCAAAAAACGAAGGCTATAAGACGGTCTCGTTTTCCGCGAAGGACATCTGGATGCATGACTTCCGGGATATTTATGTGGAGATTCTGGAACAGTGTGATATTATGGACTGCTTAAAGGCGGCCAGCCGGTGCGTGATCCGGGAGATGGGCTATGATCCCGCAGAGCTGCCGGAGGGCGTCCGGTTCATCGATTATCTTTCCGGGATTGGTTCCGGCGACCCGGTAACCCGCCGTGAAATCCGCTCCCTGCTGCGGGATCTTTTCCTCGGAAATCCCCAGTTGGACAATAATTTCGCCCTGGCCTGCAGCATGCTCACCGGCAGTATTCTTGGCTACCCGGTTCTCGAGGAGCAGAATAAAGAGCTGCTCCTTGCCTGGCTGAGGGCGGACCGCAATGTCAAGCTCTCCCAGCTGCGGGCTCTGGGCTTTTATCCCACCAAAATCACACGGTACAACGCCCGGAACATGCTCCGCTCCCTGGCCGAGGTCATCCACATGGGAGGCTATTCGGGACTTTTTGTCGCGATTGACGACGTGGAAATCCTGATCAGCCGCACCAGCCTGGAGACCGTGCATTATACAAAAATGAAGCGGGATGACACGTATGAAAGTATCCGCCAGCTGATCGACGACATTGACAGCATGCACCATATTTTCTTTGTCTACGCTTTCGACCGGTCGCTCATCGACAATGAAAATGCCGGTTTGAAATCTTATCTGGCGCTGTGGATGCGCATCCAGAACGAGATTGTCGGCGAGCGGTTCAACCGTTTTTCAGACATGGTCGACCTGGACCGCCTGGCGGCGCAGGAATATACACCGGATATTATCGTCGCCATCTCGGAAAGTCTGGCCAGGCGCAGGCAGAATACCGCTGTCGAGCCCCTGGATCAGGAAAGTGCGAGGGAGCTGGCCGAGAGAGCGCATACCGGCAGCGTCGGCATGGCGCAGCTGATCTTAAATGCGATGGAGGTGACGAAAGATGAGTGAAAAGGAAGGCTGTGCATACGATTTCGAAGCCCGGCATATGATCGAGGCGCTGCGCTCCGGCGTCCCTTCCCGCGCAGTAGGCGCCTGCTTTTCGGAAGCCCGCCCCAAAATCATGCGCGAGATTTCCGGCATGCTTGACCAGGTCTGCGACCATCAGAAATCCTGCGGCAAAATCATCAGCGGCAAATACGGCGAGGGCAAGACACACCTGCTGAATACGATCTTCAATCTCGCCAGCGCCAACAATATGGTCGTCTCCTATGTCTCTCTCAGCAAGGAAACGCCGATGGATAAGCTGTACCTGTTTTATCAGAAGGTCATCCAGAACACCTACCTGCCCCGGCGGCAGCAGCCCGGCTTCCTGCACGAGATGGAAAACATTTCCGCCAACAGCCCCACAGCGAACGAGATGCTGCTCTACTCGGCCAAGCAGCTGGAGACCGACAAGCTCTATTTCCTGCTGCCTTCTTACCTGAACACCGAGGATTCCGACGAAAAATTTATCCTGCAGGCCGACATGGAGGGCGACTTTATGGCCAACGCGCCTCTGAAAAAAATCTACCGGCGCATTTTCGCCCAACCCGCGAGGTTTAATGTAAATTTCACTAAGACCAGGCACTGCATGGACTATTTTAAATTCATGAGCCATCTGTTTCTTACGATGGGATACCACGGATGGGTCATCCTGGTCGACGAGACCGAGCTCATGGGGCGTCTCGGCAAAAAGGCCCGCCTGAATGCTTATAAAAACATGGCGAACTTCCTTTTCCCGGAAAATTGCCCGGAAGCGACCTGCACCTTCTTCGCGCTGGCCGCATCCTACCCGGAGGATGTCATCGAGGGGCGGCATGAGTTTGAAAATCTGGAATCTGCCTTCCCCGACCAGCCCGAAATACAGGATCCGATCCGCGCCGTCCTGAACCTCCTGAACGACGCGCAGCAGCTGCAGCCTCTGACAACGAACGAAATCAACGAAGTGCTGCTGAAAATCCAGGATTTTCACGGCCAGGCCTACGGCTGGACTCCAAATCTGTCCGTCCAGACCCTCGCGCGTTCCACGCAGTCCGGCGGATACCTGCTGCGGACAAAAATCCGCGCCGCCATTGAGTTTCTCGACCAGCTCTACCAGTACGGGAAGGCAGGCAGGACAACCATCAACGAGCTTGGGTTGGAAACATTTGAGGAGGATATACCGGAGATTGAAGATATGTAAAATGGAGCCTGTCATTCCTGTTCATAATCGCCTCACATAATGAACGACCCCGCATCAAGCTGCGGGGTACTCACTTCGCTCGTCATTAGTTTGTTACGCAGCAGAGCTGCGGGGAATTTGACCCTGAAAGATTAAAAATTCATGTTGAGAAAGCCAGGATTCAAAGCTATAATGAATGAGGAAAAGACAATCCGTCAAAGCAGGCAGGAGGATGAGGCGTATGGGAATGTACCTGAATCCGGGATGCAGCAGATTCAAAACAATCAGAAACGACATTTATGTTGACAAGACGAACCTGATTGCGTTTATCAATGATCTGATTGATAAGCCAAAGCCGTTGGTGTGCTTCAGCAGACCCAGAAGATTTGGCAAGTCATTTGCCGCCAGCATGTTATGCGCCTATTACGACAGAAGCTGTGATTCTCGTTTTCTATTTGAAGGATTAGATATTTCAAAGACCGGCGATTTTGAAAGATTTCTGAATCAATACAATGTTATTTCATTTGATGTGACAGGTTTCATAAAAGTCTCAGGAAACAGGAAGATGAATCCGTTGGAACGAATGCAAAATACGTTGTTCAGGGAGCTTAAAGAAGCCTTTCCTGATTGCATTGACGATGAGGAAGAGGATCTGGCAACAGCGCTGTATTCCGTTGTTTCAGGAGGAAACGCAAGGTTTGTTTTTATCATAGACGAATGGGACGCGCTATTCCGGGAGTTTAAAGACGACGTGCAGCTTCAGGAGAATTACATTCTTTTTTTGCGGAATATTTTTAAAAACCAGGATACGACAGAAGCAACCATAGCAGCTGCGTACATGACAGGCATCCTTCCGATTAAAAAATATGGCACGGAATCCGCACTTTCTGACTTCAAAGAGTTTACAATGGCAGATCCGCTTACGCTCTCACAGTATGTCGGATTCACGGAGGCAGACGTTCAGGAGCTCTGCGAAGCTTATCATGTGAGTTTCGATGAAATGAAGCAATGGTATGACGGATATACCTTTGATGATGAAAAATCTGTTTACAGCCCGAATTCTGTAATGAGCGCGGTAAAATTCCGAAGATTTCGGAATTACTGGAGCCAGTCCGAATCATTTGAAAGCCTGAAACGGTATATAGATGAAAATTTTGACGGGCTGAAGGATGCTATTATTATGATGCTGGGCGGGCAGCGCATTCCCATCGATATCAGCACGTTCCAAAATGATATCACATCATTTAAGAATAAAGACGATGTCCTGACACTGCTTATTCATCTTGGTTATTTAGCATATGACCGCCCGAAAAGGGAATCGTTTATTCCTAATCAGGAGGTGGCTGAAATATTCCGTTCTACGACGAAGGGCGGAAAATGGCGGCCAGTAGAACGGGCGATCGAGCGGGCGGAAAATCTTTTAGACGCCACCATCCGCCAGGACAGTGAAACGGTAGCCAGATTACTAGAGGTTGTCCATGAAGAATGTACATCTGTTCTGAAATATAATGATGAAAATTCGCTTGCATGTGTCATTTACATCGCTTACTATACGGCAGGAAATTACTATATGGTGGTACGAGAACTGGCGGCCGGCAAGGGATACGCCGATTACGCGTTCATCCCAGGGCAGGGGACGGATAAACCGGCTATGATCGTAGAGTTGAAATACGATAAAAATGCAGATACAGCAATCAGGCAGATTCATGACAACCGGTATGGCGGAGTATTGAAAGAATACTTTGGAAACCTGCGGCGGCAGCCCGGCTTCATGCCTTTGAATGGAGCTGCTATTATATTTTGTTTAAAAAAAGCTCTGATATTTCTGTACAATCGGCGGCCTTTCGGCCGCCGGTATCACTTTCCCATGCTATGATTATTTATGAAGTATCCGCATAAGATCTGCCCTGATCACTTTGCGTCCGCGTCCGCCTCAGCCTCTTCCTCTGCCGATGTCACTGCGGATGCGTGCGGCTCCGATACGAGGACAACGACCGCATCCCGGCTCGTGGAAAGCTCTACCTCCGGATTTGACGCGATTGGCAGATCGCCAACTTTGATGGAATCGCCCGGCTTCATCTCGCCGACGTCGATCTCCACCTTCTCAACCAGGGCAGACGGCAGCGCCCTGTATGCAATCTCCTCAAGAACAACCTGAAGAATGCCCGCCTGTATCTTGTCATGATTTAACAGGACGACCTCTGCCACGGAATGCACCTTTTCGCTGCTTACAAGAGCCTGGAAGTCCACTTCGTCGTACTGGCCTTTCATGGAATTGTAATCCATCTCCTTAATCAGGACGTCCATCTTCGTCCCTTCGACGTCCAGATACAGCTGGCTTCCCTTCTTCTTTGTCCGGAACACGCGCTCTGCCTCGCGCCTGTCAATTTTAATCGGGATAGAACCCTCGATCTCCCGGCCAAAAACGTTGCCGGTCACATAGCCTTCTCTTCTCAGTCTTTTCGCTTTTATCGTTTTATCTCTTTTCTCAGCTTTTAAAGTATCCATTTTATCTCTTCCTTTCTTTTCAGCTGATTATCCGCCGGACGAAACGCTTTTTCACTATCTGCAGGACCTTTACTGCGCAGACGCAGGAAAAAAGATTTTTCGTACCGTTCTCTGTTACAGTTGTATTATAACGCACCGGTAAAAAAAAGATTCACTAAAAAAGCGGAGATTTTGTCCCCGTTTTTCTGAATATTTTTAATCGGTAAGGGGAGGGCTCTCATCCTATCCGCCTTGTCAAATCTTACTGTTAAAGTATTCCTGCGTCACCTGCAATTGTTTCTTCAGTTCATCGCCCCACGTTACAGGTCACACCCTGACCAAATTTACGTTGTTTTTGCCGTTACAGGTGTGACCTGTAACGGCATCCGGCCAATTAAAATCGCTTCGCGATGGGCCGGATGCTTGCAGCCTCTACGCTTTTGCCCCTCGCCGGGTGGCATCCCACACTTCGTGCGGGATAAGCCCTGACCACGCAGCAAGTGCGTGGTCGGGTTGTGAACAGTAACTCGCCCCACAAAGAATACCAGCGATTAAGAAAAGAGCATCTTGTTTTTCCGTTTTTTATACGATATACTTATTTCCGGCTCCGGGTAACCGGAGCAGAACCAGACAGAGCATCAATGGTTGCTGTTCACACCAGTAGCGGCGAGAAACACGTACGCACGGTCAAAGTGTGGCCTGGTAACCATCCATTGTTTATGGAGGCAGCTATGGTTGATAAATGGAGCATTACAATTCCCGAGCTGACCGGCGGGGAGGAGCGCGGGGTCTATGTGTATCTTCCCGATTTTTATGAGGATGAGCCAGATAAACGCTATGGCGTACTCTATATGTTTGACGGGCACAATCTCTTTTTTGACGCGGACGCGACGTACGGCAAATGCTGGGGAATGAAGGAATACATGGATTACACGGGAACTCCGCTCATCATCGTCGGGGTAGAGTGCAACCACAGTCCGGATCACGGACGCCTGAAGGAATATACACCCTTTTCCTTTTCGGAGCCGCCCTTTGGGGAAATCGAGGCAAAGGGAAAGATCACGATGGACTGGTACGTACATACACTCAAGGAAATCATCGACCGGCGTTACCGGACTCTTCCGGACCGGAAGCATACCTTCATCGCGGGCAGCTCGATGGGCGGTCTGATGAGTCTGTACGCACTGCTGGAGTATTCCCGGTATTTTTCCCGCGCGGCAGCCCTCTCGCCCTCGCTCTGGGTCTCTCCAAAAGGACTTTCCAGATTGATCGAGGAGGCCGACATCCCGGAGGGCTGTGTGCTTTATATGGACTATGGGGAAAAGGAGCTCTCTAATCATAAGGACGCACTGCACGACTTCGGACAGATCGCGGCGAAGCTGCTGGAAAAGGGTGTGCTGCTGAACTGCCGGATCGTCCCCGGCGGGACGCACTGTGAGGCGAGCTGGGAGCGGCAGATTCCGTTTTTTATGGAGACGCTGCTGTACTGATAATCTGCCCATCCTTCTGCGCGGTCATTCGCTGCGTGCAGCTGCGACTGACAAAAGCGTTCACTGCGCACTGGCAAACAGCGCCCCGCGGCAACCGTGAAGTCTCAGTCTTCGCAGATCGACACGCAGAATAAGAACAGTAAAATAATAATGGTGTACACGCAGACATGCAGAATGGATGAGCATTTTTCGGAAGAGGGGATACGACATGGAGACACAATATTTTTGCGATTACAGCCCTGCGCTTGACCGGCAGATGGAGTGCAAGGTATACGGCCACGCCGGCCGGCCGGTCATTTTCTTTCCCTGCCAGGATGGGAGATTTTATGACTTTGAAAATTATCACATGGCGGATGTATGGTCGCCGTGGATTGAGAGCGGACAGGTGATGGTCTGCGCCGTCGACACGGTTGATTCCGAGACCTGGTCGAAGCCCTGGGAAGACGCGTACTGGCGGATCCGCCGGTATGGGCAGTGGATCACCTATATCACAGACGAGATGGTGCCGTTTTTGCGCGCGCTCGCCAATGAGCGCAACGGCTGGGAGGGCTATCCGGGCGTGATGCTCTTCGGCTGCAGCCTCGGCGCGACACACGCGGCAAACCTGTTTTTCCGCCACCCGGACCTGTTTGACGGGCTGCTGGCGCTTTCCGGGCTGTACTCGACGGAATACGGCTTCGGCAGCTACATGGACGAGGTCGTCTATCAGAATTCCCCGATCCATTATCTCGGCGGCATGTCGAGGGAGCATCCGTACATCGCCCTCTACAACCTCAAGCGGGCAGTCATCTGCTGCGGGCAGGGTCCCTGGGAAATGCCGGAATATACGCGCAATCTGAAATGGATCCTGGAGGACAAGGGCATCCACGCGTGGGTTGACCTGTGGGGAACAGACTGCCGCCATGACTGGGACTGGTGGTACAAACAGGTAGAGTATTTTGTGCCCTATCTGCTCGGAGAAGACAGGGCTGCGTAGGGAGCCTTCGCTCCTGATTACTGGCCGGCGGATCCTAACCAGGATAAACCGGAACCAAATTTTGCCATTTTGCGCAAAAAACGTTCTTAAGCACCTAACCCGGATAAACCGGAATCGAAATTTTGCCATTTTGCGCAAAAAATCGTTTGTAAGTGCCTAAGGATCTGTCACGGAATTATATGCCCATCTTGCACCGCCTGATACGCGAATCGCAAACTCAAAAAGCCTCAGCGCAGCTCAGAGGCTTTAGAATAAAAATAAAAAAGAGAAAAAGAGGATCAGACAAATGAAAAACTTTATTTTTATCTCACCAAATTTCCCGGCAAATTACTGGCATTTCTGCCGGGAACTGAAAAAGAACGGACTGAACGTACTGGGGATCGGCGACGCGCCTTATGACGAGCTGTCCGCAGACCTGAAGAGCAGCCTGAACGAGTATTACAAGGTGGGCAATCTGGAAAATTATGACGAGGTCTACCGCGCGGTCGCGTTTCTCACCTTCAAGCATGGACGGATCGACTGGCTGGAGTCGAACAATGAATACTGGTTCGAGCGCGACGCCCGGCTGCGCACAGATTTCAACATCCCGACCGGTTTCCACACGGAGAACATCCCGAACGTCAAGTTCAAATCCCGTATGAAGGAATTTTATCGCAGGGCCGGGATTCCGGTCGCGCGCTACCATATGGTTGACACGCCGGAGGCCTGCATCGCGTTCGCGAATGAGGTGGGCTATCCGGTCGTGGCGAAGCCGGACAACGGCGTGGGCGCTTCCCACACCTTCAAGCTGGAGAACGAGGAGCAGATGAAGGAGTTCTTCGAGCTGAAGTGGCCGGACACCGTCTATATTATGGAAGAATTCGTCCAGGGCGAGGTGAACTCCTACGACGCCATCATTGACTCAAAGGGTGAGCCGATGTTCGAGACCGGCAACGTCACGCCGGAGTCCATCATGGACATTGTAAATAAATCAGAAAATTCCCTGTTTTACATCCTCAAAAATCTGCCGGACGACACCCGTGCGGCGGGGCGCGCCACGGTGAAGAGCTTCGGCGTGAAAAGCCGCTTCATCCACTTTGAGTTCTTCCGCCTGCTGCAGGATCAGGAGGGTCTGGGCAAGAAGGGCGACCTCGTCGCGCTGGAGGTCAACATGCGGCCGAGCGGCGGCGTGACGCCGGATATGATTGACTTCGCGCACAGTACCGACGTCTACAAGATCTGGGCGGACATGGTCGCCTTTGACCGTTCTACCATGCCGGTCGGCGACCACGCCTACTGCGCGTTCTGCGGGCGCCGTGACGGAAAGGACTTCGTCCTCTCCGAAGGCGAAGTCCTGAAAAAATATGGCTCCCACGTCAAGATGGCGGAGCGTATCCCCGACGCCCTCTCCAGTGCGATGGGCAACCAGATGTTTGTCGCCGTCTTTGACTCCAGGAAGGAAATGAGCGATTTTTATGAGGATATCCTGCGAGTAAAGGACGATTCTGCAAAGTAAAAATCCTTTTGCCACTCCAGCCGCCCGGTGTCTCTGCGGCGCTTCTCTTCCTCCTGCGCGGTGCGCTCTTCGTATTGCCGGGTAATCTGCTGCCAGAGCTCGTTAGAGAGGACATCATAGCGCCTTGTCACGATCGGGCGCTGCCCTCTGCGGAAGACAAGCTCCTGCCCGATGGGCATGTAGAGCACCTCGTCGAGCGGCGCGTCGAGGCGGGTGCTGATCCTCTGCGCAGTCTTGAGATCCATACCGCCCATATACAGGTAGGTATCACAGTTGTTGATAATCGTCGTCGCGTCGTCTGCACCGTACATGGACTCGAGCTGGGACTCGGACTGGAGCATCAGGGTGACGGAAAGCCGTTTCTCCCGGAAGATGCTGATGTAATCAGCAAAATCGAGGATCCTCCCTCCGGTCGCAAAATCGTCACAGAGCACATGTACCGGGCGCGGAAGCATGCCGTCCGGGCGGTTTTCCGCAAATTCAAACAGTCTCTTGAAAATCTGCGCGTAAAACATATTAATGAAAAAGTGCAGGGACGTGTTTACGGGGCTGGTGGTGATAAACAGAATGGACTTCCGCATGGAAAGACGTTCAATGTCCACCTGTCTTTCCATGCTCATCATCTCCCGGAGTTCCTTGCTGAAAATGGTATCAATCGTCGTATTCAGCACGCCAAAGACGCAGCTGGCCGTCTTGATCGGAAGCAGCCGGAAGCTTTTCCAGCAGGTAACGGCAAATCCGGTCGGATTCCTGCGCGCGAGCAATTCAAATTTCTTATCATAGTTGGTCTCAATCTGTCCGTCTCCGTCCTTGAATTCCAGCCGGTCAATCATCTCCAGCACATCCGTAAAGGTGGCATTCTGGTTTGTCATCATCACATATTTGATCATCGCAGAAAGAAGGGAGATCGCGGATTCATCCCAGTACGGATCTGCGTTGCACCGATCCTTTCTCGGATCTGCATTTACGATGGACTTCGCAAGAAAGGAGATATCCTTATCGGTCTGTACGCAGCTAAGCAGGTCAAAGCCGACATTTCCTCTGGACGGATTCACAAAATCCAGATCCTGCACGGCATAGCCGCGTTTCAGAAAGACCGGTTTGTATTTGTTTACGATGCGCCGCTTTGTAACAGTCGCGATCAGGCTGGAATGATAAGTCTCCAGAAGCCGCGGCTCGGAGATAGACATGGTCTTTCCGCATCCGCTGCCCCCGCATACGAGGACGTTGTTGTTGATGCCGGTTTCAGCCGGATCTGTGCTGTAAATGCAGTTTTCTCCAAGAATCACTCTGTCAGTCATCATAAAATTATACCTCCTCCTTCCGATATCCGCTCACAGAAGTCTGTCAAAGTCGATGATCTCGTCGCACAGCCCGAATTCCACACTTTCCTCGGGCGTCAGGTAATGGTCAAAGCTGGTCGCCCTCTCCACCTCCTCCTCTGATTTTCCGGTATGCTTCGCGAGAATCTGGTTCATCTTTCGCTTGGACTCCATCAGGCTGTCGGAAATAGACTTGATGGAGGAGGAATTCCCACCCACGCGGTTTCCCAGAAGAGGCTCGTGGATCATGGCCTCGCTGTGCGGAAGCATATACCTTCCGTGATTCCCACAGGCGAGCAGAATGGCTCCCATGCTGTACGCCTGCCCGATACAGTACAGACGGATCGGGGCTTTGCTGGACTGAATCACGTCATACATCAGCATGCCCGCATTGATTTCTCCGCCCGTTGAGTTGATCAGGACGTCGATCGGCTTCTGCGGATCCTCGCTATTCAGTAGCAGAACCTTTTTGACAAACTCGCAGGCGTTCTCCCTGGTAATATCTCCCTCGATAAAAATTTTCCGGTCAGCCATCAGTCTTGAATCAACAGGAACCAGTGTAATACCTCCGCTGCTTTTGATCTGTACATTCATGATCCTTCCTCCTTCTTTTCTGCCTGTCTGCGCTATCCGCAGGAGCCCTTCCGCCAAATGCTCCCGGCGTTTCCTGCGTGATGGTTATAACACACCTTGAAAGAACCGCCGGAAGGGGGGATAAAAATCGTAAAAAAATTCGGGCAGAAGGAAACCATCTCCTCCTGTCCGAACTTTTTTCTGTCTGAAATTTACCACTGCCGCCTGTTGGCCGCGCCGGTTACGCTCCTTCGCGCACTGCTTTTTGCATCTCGCCGCATCGGTTACGCTCCTTCGCGCACTGTTTTTTGCATTTCACAGCGCCGGTCGCACTCCTTCGTCCACTGCTTTTTCTTCTCACCGCTCTATTCGGTACCCCATCTTGACGATCAGCTTAATCGTCTCAAATGCAGTGTTCCGGTCAAAGTCTTTTTCGCTTTCCGGCAATTCATCGTATGGCACCAGCTGCGGGGTTGTCTTTTTCTCCACATCCTTTACCTCCCCATACGTCCATCCTTCCCGGATGCGGCCAACGGCCCAGACGTCGTGGACATTTTCGGCGATTTTCTCCGTCAGTGCCAGAAGCTCCTGGGGGAGTACAACTTCGCTGGTGTCAACTGGTTTTGGATTATACATAAAATTCTCTCCTTTTTTATTTGTCGATGGCCTACGCGAATCGCGGGTTCTAAAGGCCTCACCTCAGCCCATCTTCCTCCTCAGCCAGGTGCGTCCCATTGATCACCTTCATCAATGTGTGGCCGATGTTGCTGATCTCCTCCGGCTTCCAGATCGTCACTACGCCGAGCATCTCTCCGCGTTTTCTCTGCATGGCGTTTATTCTGGCGTTCTCATCGGTATCCTTTTCCTGCGTGTCCGCGACCAGAACGGCTGTCGCATTGATCCCAAATTTTCTGGCCAACGTGGAAAGCTTGAAATAGAAATCCTGTTCGAGCTCGTTTCTCGCCTTGCATTCGATAAACAGACTGCGGAAGCCTTTGGTGGCGATACAGTCAAACTCATTTCTGATTTCCGTCCCTTCCCAGTCGAGCTCATAGCTGCCGACCACATCGTCAAAGAACCCGAATTCCCTGATCTTATGGTAAGTGTAGATTTCAAGCATTTTCCCCGCCTTTGTCAAAAGCTCTTTCACCTGTCTGGTCGCAAAGGTAAATCCGGCTTTTCCGTCCGCCGTCGTTCTCAGGTTTATGAGATACCCTCTTTCACTGAACCACGTCAGAAGAGCTCTGCTCTGGGCATACCGGGTTCCCGCCGGTTTGTCCGGAACGCCGCCCTGATTTGCGGTCCCCTTATTGACGGGCATCTGCGCATCGGTCACGATCAGGTTGTCAAACTGAATTCTCAGCTCCCGGTTTTTCATGTTCAGGCTGGTCTCAACCTCGTCCGGAAGCATCAGGGCGTAAACGTTGGAAAAAAGCCTGTCAAACTCTGTCTTATAGCCGCAGCGATCCACAATTGTAATCCTGCACGATTCAGCGGAATATTCGCTTACGCAGGAATCCTTTTCCGCAATCCCCTGCTCCTTCAGCGCCTTCAGTACCTTTTCGCAGCCCGGCCTGCACGCAAAGGGAACCAGATAAAAATACGGCAGGGAGATATCATCCTTCTCTTCCTCACTTTTTTTCCGAAATACGGCCAGGCAGTCATTTTTCTGCGTGTAGCTGCCCAGAGCATCACACATGGCTTTCCAGAGGCTCGTGTTTCCGCAGTATTTTTTCCAAAGCTCTTTGTAATCCATGATAAATTCCGGAATTCTTCCGGGCGCACCCCTGGAGAGCTTCAGCGCGGCCATGTCCGACACCGAGATGGCCGGAGCTCTTCTGATATAAGAAAGCATGCTGCAGCCGGCGACGGAGTGGAACTTGATCGTGGACGAATCAAACCGGTAGTTCGGAAGCATTTCGTAAAATCCTTTTCCCTCCAGGAGGTAGGAAAGCTTTGTCTCGTTCTTCTCTGCGAAAATATATTTAGCTTTCTCATTAAAAATGTTTGCACAGACCGTTTTTTCTGCCGCATCAGCCTCTTTTGCCCGCAGTTTTTTCCCAAGATACTTTTCCAGTGCCGGATAAGCCTCCTCTGCCTTTGCAGCGATAAAAACCTTTACCTTCCGGATACGGCCTTTTCCGAGTCTTTTAAGCTTCTGCGCGATATCGTCGGCCGCGGAATCCTCCCCCCTTTGTGAGCCTCCGGTTATCACAGCCGCCCTCTCGCACAAAAGAAGAAAATCCACCGACGCGCGGAAGTTCTTTTTCTCCATGTAATTCACAACATAAGGAACCGAATCATAAAGGCTTCTGAGATCCTGTCCTTTTCTGGCGCTGTACAGATAAAGGATCCTCTTCGGGAGCGCGGCTGACGCGGATGCCACATTATTAAACTCTTTATTTTCTCCGGTCTCATAGGGAATGATCATCGTGATCGTTTCCGACCAGGTAAGGATAAACGGAATCTGCTCCGTCAGCGCCACATCGTCCTGCTTCCAGTCGCGGTACCGGGCACTTTCGAGTACCGGACGAAACATAGCGTCAAATGCCCGCACCTGGGCAGCGAGTGTTTTCTTCTCCGTCGCCGTCAGAATATCCGACTGTTCGGAAGCTTCTAATAATGGCAGCTTCAATCCCTCATACTGGTTTGCCCTCTCTCTGTTTTTCTCTCCTCTCCAGAGATTCTCCAGGCACACATACCATTCCCAGAAAGCTGCGGCGACCTTTTTATCCTCCCCGGCCAGGCTTTTGATCTCCATGATTGTGTTGCCTCCGAGAAGATTGTGGCGTTTCGCGATCTGCGCGTTTTTCTCATACATCCGATGCAGCTCGACGGACATACGGTCCAGCTCATCCAGCCCGTCCAGCTCCTCTTCGGTGGCAGTATCCCATTTTGAAAAATTGCTGCTGCTTCCAAAGTCGGACGAAAGCTTCTGATCCGGCCTGCTTCGGACTATGCACACATGCCTTTTGTGCCTCTCATCCCTGGTGGGGCCGGACAGGCATTCCGTTAAATCCGTGATCCTCCGCCATCCAAGACAAAGCTTCTCCGCCACCCATCTGCGGTGTTCCATACAGACCAGCTTATTTTTCAGATCTGCGTTTTTCTTTGCGGTGCCGCACCCACTCTGCGCAAACCTTCTGGCAGCCTCCTCCGGTCCGAGCGCCGCCAGATCAATGCCGAGCCAGTGCAGCTTGTATTTTATAGAAAGAACGGTCGAGATACAGGCATCATGGTTGTACGGCTTTTTAAATTCTTTCCGGATATCCCGGAAGGCAATATTCCGTTCTTTTTTCCACACCAGATGAGCGTTTAAGGCCATCCGCTCAATCTCTGCGGACTGACCGGATTTCTTTGCGTCCGCGCTGACGTAGACGGGATACAAATCGGGCGCCGGCTCCTGCCCGTCGGCTGCCACCTCTCCGGCTTCCGTTCTCTGTCTGCCAGCTGCCACCTCACCGGCTTCCGTTCTCTGCCTGCCAGCTGCCACCTC